>DASSVE010000183.1:0-9035 GCA_035706345.1 Acidimicrobiia bacterium | reverse complement strand
CGTTGCCCCGGCTCCCGGCAGTGGAGACCGCCACCTTCATCCTGATCCAGCCCGCCCTGACGATGATCTGGGGCGCCATGGTCTTCGACGAGCGCCCATCGACCCTCCAGATCCTCGGCGCCGTCATCGTCCTCGCCGGGGTCGGCGTGGTGGCCTCGGTCCGGGCCCGGATGGGCCCGGAGACGGTCACATCTGCTTCCTAAGGAAGGGGAGCCGAAATACCGGATCTGCGCCGTTCAGAAAGGGCTCAGGAGGCGAGAAGCACCACCACCATGCGACCCGTGGGGCCTTCGACCACGGCCACGCCGGCACGGTCATACGGGGCGGCTTCGATCATCGTCTCGCCGGTCGTCGACTCGTGGATGCCCTCATACCCGGCGATGGCGGTGGCGGCGAGAGCGACGCCGTTGTCACAACGGAGGACCGGGTGGGATCGTTCGGCCAGCCTGGCGACACAATCCTGGATACGACGCACCTGTCCCGATGTGTAGAGGAAGACGGCGTGATCCTCGGCCAGTGCGGTGAGAACCTCGTTCGCCCGCACCGCACCCAGCCCGGCCGATAGGCGGTCCTCGTTGAGACGTTCCAGGACGACCTCCGCCTCGTTCCGAACCTGACGCACCTCGTCGGGCTGAGCCTGAGGCACCTCCATCACCTGGTCTCCCTCGGGCACGGCCCGGGCGGCGCCGAAGATCTGGCGAAGGGAGGCAATGGATGACATCACGTTGTCACCGGCCACGGACTCGAAGAGACCACGCGGCACCGCATCCTCCCCGGCGATGATCTGCACCACCCGGGCCTCCTCCAACTGGGCACGCCAGCCGGCCGGGATCGGCATTGCGGCCACCAAGCTCACCAGGACGAGGACGATGACCGCGCCCCATCCGACGGCCACCGCCGCCCCACCGACCCGGTTGACCGTGGAGAGACCGGGCAGATCCATCATCCTCGACAGGTAGTGGGCGGCCACCGCGAGCAGGACCCCGAAGAGCACGAACAACAGGATCCCGCCACCGATGCGGGCCGCCTCCGGGCCGACCCCGAAGCTGTCGCTCAGAAACGTCGCCAGAGGGGCGGAGAGGCGAAAGGCGAGCCAGAGCCCGAGGATCAGACCGACCAGGTCGAGGCTCTCCCGGACGAATCCGCGAGTCCACCCCCGCACCAGCATGGCGGCGAGGGCCAAACCCAACACGAAGTCGATCATCCAGCCTCCAGAGACGCGAAACAGGGGCGACGCAGGTTCGCGTCACCCCTGACTCCCACCGTCAAGGTAGTTGAAGATGAGTGGGATAGCGCGGAGCCGTGTGCCGCGCGTCGAGGCGTAGCCGCTGTGCGGAAGCGTATGGTGCGGTCCGTCATGACCGACACGGATGCCGCCAACCGCGCACTCGTCCAACAGTTCTTCGCGGCCACCGAGCGAGGCGACGGCGACGAGATCGGCGCGTTCCTCGATGACGAAAGCGTGATGGCCTGGCCGCAATCCGGAGAGCGATTCCGCGGTCGCGACAACATCCTGGCGGCGATGGCCTCGGTCGAGGTGAAGCCGCAGTTCGCCGGCGAGCCACGACTTGTCGGCTCGGGGCCGGTCTGGGCCCTGATGGTCCCGTTGCGCTACGGCGAGGGCGAGGACGTGCTCCAGTACGTCGCCGTCATCGAGCTCGTCGACGGGCGGATCCGCCGCGCGACCGGGTACTGGGGTGCGCCGTTCCCGGCCCGGGATGCCCGGGCGTCGTTCCTCGACGCTGGCTGAGGCAGTCCGGCGGCAATCAGACGCCCCGCGTTGCGATAGTGGTCAGGTGGCGGGTGGGGTGACCACCCGGATCCGCATCCGTTTGTTGGCTTTGCCTTTCGACTCGGTCTTCACCACTTCGATTAGACCGACCTCGAGGGTGGATCGGACGTGGGTGCCGCCGTCGGCCTGGCGATCGAGACCCTTGATGTCCACCACCCGGATCTCGGTGACGAACTCGGGGATCAGGTTCACCTTGGTGCGGATCAGGTCCGGATCCTGCAGTGCGATCTCGCGGGCCATCGTGATGATCTCGGTCGGGTATCCCTTCACCAACTCGGCGTTGAGCTTGCGCTCGATCTCCGCCCCGAACTCGGTCGTGATGCCATCGAGCTCGAAGTCCATCCTGGCTTCGCCCGGCGTCATGTTGCCCCCGGTGACCTTGGCGCCGTAGTCGCGGAAGACCACACCCGAGAGGGCGTGGAGGGCGGTATGGGTGCGCATGGTCAGATAGCGCCGCTCCCAGTCGATGACCCCCTCCACGAGGGTCCCCGGATCGGGAAGGATGCTGCCCTCGGAGACGACGTGAAACGGCTTGCCGTCGCGGCGCACCGTGTCGATCACCTCCACCGATCCTCCGTCCCATGTGATGGTGCCTACGTCCCCGGGTTGTCCGCCGCCTTGGGCGTAGAACACCGTCCGGTCGAGGAAGAGACCGCCGTCGATGACCTCGACCACGTGGCCCTCGGCCGTGGACAGATAGGAGTCGACAGGAGCGAGTTCTTCGGTCGGTCCGGGTCCAGCCATCCGCCAACTCTACGAGGACCCGACGGGGATCACTCCCGCCGCCACGAGGCTGAAGTCCCGCAGCACCGGCAGGGCGACCCCGGTGCTCAGGTCGTGGACCAGCATCCCGGCGCCGGACGAGGACAGCACGAACCGGGAGTCCGACGACCAGGCGACATGAGACGTGGAGAAGGCGGTGAGGGGCACGACGGTGCCGTCGTCCAGATCCACGACCTGCGTCCCGCGCTGTCCACCGACCGCCACCATGGCCCCGTCAGGCGAGAACGCCGCGGTGCGCACGTCGCCGATGTCGATGTCAGCCTGCAACTCGAGGACACCACCCCCTGCCGAAACCAGCTTGACCGCCTCCCCCTCGGCGGCGAGCACCCAACCCGAGCCGTGGCCCGCCAGTGCCCGGCCCGTCTCGGTGTCCCTGAGCTCGCCGTCCGCTGTGAGCAGGACGATCTGGTCCCCGTCCTGGATCGCCCAGCCCCAATCACCCCACGCCGCCACCTCGGCACCAGGGGAGTCCAGTGAAGTCACGTTCTCGATGACCAGGTTCGGGTGGACGGTGAATATCTGCACATCGGCATTTCCGGGCACTGTGAACCCGAGGGCGCCGTCACTCGAGTCATGGAATGCATAGCTGCTGACACCGAGGGAGACGGCCCGGATGTCGTTGAAGCGACCGATCGACAGGAGACCTCCGTCATCTCCCGGGATCTCCTCGCTGATGGCGAAGAAGATCGAGTTGGCGTCGATCTCCACGCCATCGCCACCGCTCATGGGGCGGACCACTGGCTCACCGTCGAGGGGCCAAAGTATGTGATCGAAGGAGCTGCCAGTGGTCCGGGCGATGGCGACGATGGCGTCCGGGAAGTCGGGGATCGCCCCCTGCACACCGACCGGGATGGTGGACGCCACCGTGGTGGGCACGGCCTCCGTGGAGGAGGTGGCTCGATGCTGGGACGTGGGCCCGACCACGACCACGCCGAGACCGAGCCCGAGGGCGAAGCCGACGACCCCCAGCAACCAGGAGGGACGGGAGGGGGGCCGTTCGACATGCGTCGTCACGCCGTCCTCGACGATCCGGGCATGGTCGGTCATGGGAGAGCAACGCTACGGGAAACCCGGTATTCGGGTGCGCTAGATGCAACAACGAGCCAACCAGGTCTAAAGTCCTCGCCGCGACAGGGCTCAGGCCCTGTCAACCAATGGAGGAAGGATCAGATGAAGAAAACGAAATGGAGTGTGCGCCTCTTTGCACTGCTCAGCGTGCTCGCACTCGTCGCCGCCGCTTGTGGTGACGGCGGGGGCACGAGCACGACCGCGGGCGGTGGCGAAGAGCCCGGCACCACGACTGCTGAAACACCCGACACCACCGCCGCGGGCGGTGACGGGACCACCGTCCCTGAGGGTGAGCTCGGCTCGGTGACCGTGGCCGCGGGCGACATGATCCAGATCCGTTCGCTGAACGCGATCAGCGGTGAGACCGCCACCCTCGGCATCCCCAACCAGGTAGCCGTGGAGATTGCGATCGAGGACTACGGGCCAATCAAGGGTCATGACGTCACGATCGGCACCGGTTTGGACGACCTCTGCAACGCAGAAGGTGGCCAGGCCGCTGCGCAGACCATCGCCGCCGATGAGCAGGTCGTAGGTGTCATCGGCACCTCTTGCTCCGGTGCGGCCGTTGCGGCATCCCCCGTGATCAGCGACGCAGGTCTGGTGATGATCTCCCCGTCGAACACATCCCCCGCATTGACCTCGGACCTCCAGGGCAATCCTGGGACCGACTACCACCCGGGTTACTTCCGGACCGCGCACAATGACCTGTTCCAGGGTCAGGCGGTCGCCAACTTCGTGTACAACGAGCTTGGTCTGACCACAGCTGCCGCGATCCACGACGGTGACCCTTACACGCAGGGTCTCGCAGGCGCCTTCCAGGCCGCCTTCGAGGAGCTCGGTGGGACGATCACCACGTTCACGGGCGTCAACAAGGGCGACACCGACATGACTCCGGTCCTGTCCGAAGTCGCCGCCGGCGCTCCCGAGGCCATCTACTTCCCGATCTTCCCGCCGGAGGGTGACTTCATCGTCCAGCAGATCGGTGGAGTTGCCGGTCTCGAGGACGTGACGCTGCTGGCTGCTGACGGTCTGTTGGTCGCCAACTTCCTCGGACTGCCGGAGACGGCCGGGATGTACTTCTCGGGCCCGAGCCTTCAGTTCGGTGACAACGTCAACGAGATCACCGGCTTGTCGGCCACCGACTTCCTGACTGCCTACGAGGAGCGGGAGGGCGAGCCGCCGACCGCAGCGTTCTGGGCGCACGCCTATGACGCGGCCACGATGCTGCTGGCGGCCATCGACAGCGTTGCTGTCGAGAACGCCGACGGAAGCCTCACGATCGATCGGCAGGCGCTTCGCGATGCCGTTGCCGCTTCGGACTTCGACGGCATGATCGGGCATCTCACCTGCGATGAGTTCGGTGACTGTGGCTCCCAGGAGATCCAGATCGTCGTCCACCCGGACCCGTCCATCACGGACTCGACCCAGCTCGAGGTCGTTTACACGTACTCGGGTCTCGAGGGCGGCAGCTGAGCCGGAAACGGAATCAATAACTAGTCACTAGACAAGGGACCTGGCACTCTCGAGCGCCAGGTCCCTTGTTCTTTGCTATAACCCTCCGAGCATGCTTGGGCAGACATGACAACACTGGACGAACTTCCACCCGCGGTCGAAGAAGAGAAGGCCCGGGAGCGGCGAGCCCTTCGGATCACGTGGGTGGACCTCTTCCTCTGGGGCATCCGGGTGGCGGCGATCATCGTCATCCTCTGGGGCCTCATCGGATCGATCCAGGCCTTCCTCGCCGGCGAAGGGCTGAGCGCCCAGGGTTGGCGCGACCTGATCATCTCCTCCCTGGCCCAGGGCTGCATGTACGGCCTGCTGGCGCTCGGCTACTCGATGGTCTACGGCGTCCTGGGGTTCATCAACTTCGCCCACGGCGAGGTGTTCATGTCGGGGACGATGGTCGGGTTCATCGCCGCCAACGCCATGTTCGAGAACGGGTTGTGGACCGCCAACCCCTTCCTGGCCCTCTTCATCGTGCTGATCGTGGCGATGGTGACCTCGACGCTGACCGCGGTCATCATCGAGCGGGTGGCCTACCGGCCCCTTCGAGGCGCACCGAGACTCATTCCGCTGATCACGTCGATCGGCATGTCATTCTTCGTCCAGTACACCTTTGCCGGTCTTTTCGGCGTCGGCTTCAGCACCTATCCCCAGGCCCCTGAGATCCTGGCCGGCTCGCTGAACATCCTGGGTCTTCAGGTCAGGACCACCCAGGCGGCCGTCATCCTCATCGCCATCCTCTCCATGATCGGTCTGTGGTACTTCGTCACCAAGACCCGCACCGGCCGTGCCATCCGCGCCGTCGCCGAGGACAAGGAGATCGCCGGTCTGATGGGGATCAACGTCGACCGCGCCATCGTCTCGGTGTTCGCCGTCGGCGGGGCCATGGCGGGCGTTGCCGCACTCATGTGGTCGCTTCTCTTCCGGTCGGTGAACTTCTTCACCGGCTTCTTCCCCGGCATCAAGGCTTTCACCGCGGCCGTCCTGGGTGGCATCGGCAACATCGCCGGGGCCATGGGCGGCGGTGTCCTGCTCGGTCTCTTCGAAGGAGTCGGGCCGCTGCTGATCCTCGGGGGCCTGGGCATTCCCGGCGTCTCCCAGTTGAAGGACGCCGTGGCCTTCGTAGCCCTCGTGCTCGTGCTGGTGTTCCGGCCCAGCGGTCTGTTCGGTGAGCGTCTGGGCTCGGAGGACCGGGTATGACCGCCGTAGCAACGCAGCCGGAGGCCCGGGCCGTGAGGGACCCGAGCCGGATCGAAGGACGCCGCGTCCTGAAGGTCGGCACCCTGGCGGGCGTCGCCATGATCTACGTGGCTGCAGTCGGTCTCCTGGACACCTTCAACGCCCGGATGATCATCAGCCCGATCCTCAGCCTGGCGTATCTCCTCTTCTTCGCCGCACCCTTCCTGGCCGGGAGGGTGTTCACCAAGCGCATCGAGCTCGAAGGTATCGAGACGAAGCCGGCAACGGGAGCCGATGTCGGAGCCGCGGCCCTCGCCGGCCTCATCGCCGGTCTGATGCCGGCGCTGTTCGCCTGGGCGGTGAACACGTTCCCGGACCTGCGCTCCACGTTCCCGGGTTGGAGCCCGCAGATGGTCGATCTACTCACTCTGGGACGCGGGGTAGCGGCGGCCTTCCTCCTCCTGCCCGGCATCTCGGCAGCGGTGGCCGCATTGGGTGCCGCCACGGGATTGCTCTCCAAGAGAGTCCAGAAAGCACTCGCCGCCGGCACCTTCACGGTGATCGGGCTCGCCCTGTTCTCCGTAGTGGTGGACGACTTCTTCGACTGGTTCAAGGCCCTTCCCGACTTCCTCTATCCGAACGCCGGAGCCATGAGCATCCTCAGCGCTGCCGTGTCTTTCGTCGTCGCCGCCGGCCTGGCCCTCCTGCTCCCGGGTCGCGTGCCCAAATTCACCACCGGTCTGGCATCTGAGGATGGGGCGACCCGTAGGCGGTCGACGCTCATCGGCGCCGTGATCATCCTGGTGATCGTCCTGTTGGTGCCCCGTTTCCTGGGAGGAATCCTCAACGAGCTTCTGATCAACGTCGGGTTCTTCGCACTCATGGCGTTGGGGCTCAACGTCGTGGTCGGGTACGCCGGACTTCTCGACCTGGGATACGTGGCCTTCTTCGCCGTCGGCGCCTACGCCACCGGCGTCCTCACGTCGCCGATCTCGCCGACGTGGGACCCGATGCTCTCCTGGTGGCAGGCCTTCCCGATCGTCCTGGCACTGGCCGCACTGGCAGGTCTGTTCGTGGGCACACCGGTTCTCCGAATGCGTGGCGACTACCTGGCCATCGTCACCCTCGGATTCGGCGAGATCGTTCGCCTCCTCCTTCTCTCCGACTGGCTGTCGCCCTACTTCGGCGGCGCGCAGGGGATCAGGAACATCCCCGGAATCCCCATCTTCGGCCAGGAGGTCAACGTGACCACTCCCGTCCTGATGGTGTACATGGTCATGGCGTTCGTCGCCCTCGCCGCCTTCATCTCCTGGCGTCTGGAGCACTCCCGCATCGGCCGCGCCTGGGCGGCCATGAGAGAGGACGAGGACGTTGCCGAGGCGGTGGGCGTCGACACCGTCAAGGCCAAGCTGACGGCGTTCATCACCGGCGCAGTGATCGCCTCCTTCGCCGGCGCCCTGTTCGCCGCCAAGGTCGGTTCGGTGTTCACCAACTCCTTCGAGATCCTGGTGTCGATCGTGATCCTGGTCATCGTGATCGTCGGAGGCATGGGCAACATCGTGGGCGTCCTGGTCGGTGCCGTGGTCCTCATCGGCGTCCTCGGCGGCCCGAACCAACCGGGTCTCTTGCAGGAGCTCGGGGAGTACAAGCTGTTGTTCTACGGAGCGTTGCTGGTCTTCATGATGCTGAAGCGCCCCGAAGGCCTGCTCCCCTCCCGGCGACGGCAGCAGGAGCTGCATCAGGACGAGTTCCTCCAGGACGCGTGGCTCGACAGGAGCCCGATGGCGCCCGGTCCCTCCGTGGCCGAGCCGCGCGGGAAGGACTACGAGTTCTGATGCCACTCCTCGAAACCAGGGAACTCGAGAAGTCGTTCGGAGGCGTCAAGGCCATTCAGGGTGTCGACTTCACCATCGAGGAGGGCGAGATCGTCTCGATCATCGGCCCCAACGGCGCCGGGAAGACCTCGTTCTTCAATGTCATCTCCGGGATCTTCCATCCCGACGCAGGGCAAGTGCTCTTCGACGGTCTCGAGATTTCAGGCCACACCCCGTCGCAGATCACCACCGCCGGGATTGCGCGGACCTTTCAGAACGTGCGGCTCTTCCCCAACCTCACAGTCCTCGAGAACGTAATGGTGGGCCAGCACTGCCGCACCAAGGCCGGTGTCTTCCGTTCGGTGCTGCGCACCCCGAGTCAGCGTCGTGAAGAGCAGGAGATCGAGGAGAAGGCCAAGGACATCCTGAGCTTCTTCGGTTCCCGTCTGGTGGGTTATCGATTCAACCAGCCGGCCTTCGTGCTCTCATACGCCAACAGACGGCGTCTCGAGATCGCCCGGGCCATGGCCACCGAGCCCAGGCTGCTGCTCCTCGACGAGCCCACCGCCGGGATGAACCCGAACGAGACGGTCGAGATGACCGAGCTGATCGGGAGACTCCGCGACGAGCGCGGGTTCACCATCGTCGTCATCGAGCATGACATGAAGGTGGTCCAGGGGGTGTCCGACCGGGTCGTGGTCCTCGACCACGGCGTGAAGATCGCCGAGGGGACCTACGAAGAGGTGTCGACGAACGATGCCGTGATCGAGGCGTACCTGGGCCGACCCGCCGACCTCGAAGGGACGGCGTGAGCACCGGCAACGAAAGGACCCCGGTCCTCGAGTTTCGTGGCGTGGACACGCACTACGGGGCGGCCCACATCCTGAAGAACGTCA
>DASSVE010000182.1:0-8569 GCA_035706345.1 Acidimicrobiia bacterium | reverse complement strand
AACAGTTTCCCTTTGTCGACTGTGGTTGACCCGCCGTCGGCCCAGTGGTCCTCATGGTGGATGTCGCAGTGGCGGGGTTTGGCCCGGCATCCTGGTCCTTGACAGTGCCGGTCCCGGGCGATGATGGCCCGCCGCTGCGCCGGGCTCCACACTCTGGTCCTACGTCCCACGTCGAGGATCTCGGAGTCTGCGCCCAAGACGATCCTGGTCACCGACGAGTCGCAGGCGATGGCCCGGACCAGGTCTACGGGGAGGATCTGTCCGTCTTCGGTCTCATGGAGACCTCCAGCTAGACCCTGTAATGCAGCCAGATCGGTGTGGATGATGACCTGTGGCTTCTCCCCGCCCACAGTGGGAGTGGTCCCGTTGTCCAGCCAGTCGCGACACAGGTTCTCCAACGCATCATGCCGCCGTTGCCGTGGTGTTCTGGTGTCGCCGTCTCTTGGGGGTGGCATGTTGGCTTCCAATGCTGTCTCCAGGGCTTGGCCGGCCAGGTCGGTGAGCCACCCATCGACTCTTCTCATCCCCCCGATCGACTTCGACAATGACAGTCCCCGGCGCAACAGCTGTTTTTCAGGGTCCAACTCTCCTGGCCCATCCATCGCCTGCCGCCAATACTCCACCGCCCGACCGGTATCCACCGCATCGAGCGGTTCCACGATGTCGACCAGACGCTCCTCGGCCTGCGGGTATTCGTCCGGGACCGCCTCAGCAGCACGGAACAGATGGGTCGCCTGGTCAGTCGACAGGCGGCCATCGGCCCACGCCTGATGGGCTAGCGGAGATCTTGTCTGAGCGTTGCCGTAGGAGACGAGTCGTTTGGCGCGGGCAGGGGACATCCGACCCAGCTCAGAGAGCATCGCCGTGGGCGAGGAGTATCCCATCTCATGGTGACCGCCCGAACTGGCTATGGATCTGATCCAGCTGGCCAGGATGACCTCGATCTGTTGTTGGCCGTGGATCAACTCGGCGAGGCCGGCCGACTGTTGGTCTGGCGACAGCAAGATCGGATCGACCGTTTTCAGTTGATCGAGAACCGAACGAAGCTCGCTCACTCCATCTCCCCTTCCATGCCACCGACCCTGCGAGTCACCGGTGACAGATTCCCCCTACCGCCTCTCCGGATACCGAAAACGTACAAACCCGATCGGGTAGGAGAGCCAATGGAATCGTCGTTCTGATCCCTGGCGACCAGGTTCTTCAGACCCGACGCGAGTTCGCTGGGCGACTGGTCCTTGTCTCCGAAAAGCTCCTCGAGTGCAGAACGGATAGCACTCATCAGACTCCCCAATCCCTGCTCAACCCCGGTAACCGAGAACGTACGAAGGGGGTGGGACAAATTTGGGGGCTGCCACAGAAAGTCTCGAGAAATTATCGAAGGTGCTTGGTCAGCCCTCGCCGTCGCTCGGATCGCAGTCGTCGGCGATCCCCTCGACCGGGAGTACCTCCGACAAGAAACCTTCCTGGGCTTGGCTGATGCCGTCGAACGTGATCGACGCGACCTCGACATGACCTTCCCAGATGTGGAGAGCGACACCGTTCTTCGGCTCGATGTCGACCAGGGCACCGTCACCCTGCGTGATCGTGACAGTCTCCGCCGAATCAGGGATGCCCCACACGGCCAACGTAAGCCAGTTGCCCTCGACGACCGCCTCTTCCTTCGGATGTGCCCCGCACGAACCACTGATACCCAGGTGGAATCTTGCGACTTCCTCGGCCAGTTCCTGTGTCTCTGAACAGATCGATCCTCCCCCCACATTCACGCCCTTGGTCATTGCGTACTCGGTGAAACAGACCTTTGGCCGATCCAACGGGAAGGTCGTTCCGTGGGGCAATCGGGCTGGGTAACGGCCTCAGCCTCATGAGGGTCACACCAAGGTGCGTTTTCGCCTCCCCGAGTGGGACATCGCCATGCCGGACTGCCTGGTCTCCTACTGGCAGGCATGGAACGAGACGGATCTGGCCAAGGTCCCAAGCCATCTGGCACTCGCCGTCACTCACGAGGTCGAGTGGAACGACCCCAACGACTCCTTCGTGGGTGTCGACGCCCTGATCGAAGCCATCAACGTCTTCCGGACCAAGAGACCCAGGTTCCGATTCGTCATCGTCTCGGAGATCGACCACCAACACGACCGTCTCCGCTACCGATGGGACATGAGGAACCGGGGCCGGACCCTGATGGAGGGTCTGGACATCGTCACGCTCGACCGGGACGTCGGTCTGATCCGGCGGGTAGACGGATTCTTTGGCGAGCCCACCCCGATCAAGACGGAGGGGAGTGGGGTACCGAACGACTTCCTCGGAGAACATATTCAACCAACCGGTTGACAAGCACCGGCCCGATCCCTATATTCAACCGTATGGTTGATAACACCGCCCGTACGGACCGTTTGTCCGAGGTGTTCTCGGCTCTGGCCGACCCGACGAGAAGGGACATAGTCGCCCGACTCGCCGTCGGTGACGCCACAGTCACCGAGCTGGCCAAGCCGTACAACGTCACCGTGCAGGCGGTCTCCAAGCATCTCAAGGTGCTCGAGGAGGCGGGGTTGATCACCAAGACCAAAGATGCACAACGCCGGCCGGTGCATCTCGAGGCGGAGGTTTTCGACCTCATGACCAAGTGGATCGAGCGTTACCGGCGTCTCGCCGAGGAGCGTTACCGCAGACTGGATGCGGTCCTGGAGACCATGGCCGACGACGACAAGGAAGAGGACAAATGACCACCAGCACCAAGCACGAGACCCAGATCATCGTCGACCCCGACGTGCCCCTCGTCAGGATCATCAGGGAGTTCGACGCCCCGGTGGAGAAGGTCTTCCGGGCTCACACCGACCCTGAGCTCTTCAAGCAGTGGGCCGGGCCCAACGGTTTGGTCAACGAGATCGAGACGTTCGACTGCCGGACCGGCGGCGCGTACCGGTACAAGTCCTCCGGGCAGGGCTGGGAAGGCTGGTTCCGGGGATCGTTCCACGAGGTGCGACCCAACCAGACCATCATCCAGACCTTCAACTACGAGGACATGCCCGACGGTGTCGCCCTGGAGCGCATCGACTTCGAAGACCTCGGCGACGGGAGGACCCGGATCTCTTCGACCTCCCTCGTCGACTCCTTCGAGGGCCGGGACGCCTTCGTGGCCAGCGGCATGGAAGTGGGGGTGAACGAGGGCTATCAGAAGCTCGACGCCATCCTGGCTAGCTGATCGGCACCTCGCCACCGTCCTGCCAGCCAACGAGAACCGGATCCGGCCCCGCCAGGCTCACCACGACGTAGAGCCAAGCGGGGTCGGTGACTTTGGCCAGATCGGTGGCGGACATCGCCGCCGGGCCCCGAGGGTGGGAGTGGAACACACCGCCGAGCACCCAACCGCGGGACTCGGCATCGACCAGGGCGTCGTAGTGCTCCTGCGGGGGGACGGTGTAAGAGACCGGCGAGGCGTCCTGGTTCCCGGTGGGGTACACCGCGACCACCCGCCTCCCGTCCAGCGCCAGCATCCCGCAGGCTTCGTCGGGAAGTGCCGCCACGCAATGATCGATCATCAGTCGCCGAAGCGACCCGTCGAGCTGAACCGTCAATGGGCGAATGCGGGGTCCGGAGCCTCCGGATCGATGTCGTAGCGCTTCACGGCATCGGCGACCACCTCGGGCGTCATCCGCCCGGCACGCACCAGACCGGTGAGAGCAGCCAGGACGATGTGGCCCTTGTCGATCTCGAAGAAGCGACGCAGCGCGGACCGGCTGTCCGATCGGCCATAGCCGTCGGTTCCCAGGACCAGGAAATCTCGTGGCATCCACTTCGCCACCTGGTCGGGGACCATCTTCATGAAGTCGGTCACGGCGACGATCGGGCCCGTCGAGTCGGCGAGCAGCTTGGTCACCAGGGGAACCCGTGGCTCGGCCTCGGGGTGGAGCCGGTTCCACCTCTCCACTTTCAGCGCCTGCTCGCGCAGCTTCTTGTACGAGGTCGCCGACCAGAGCTCGGCGCCCACCCCGTAGTGCTGAGCCAGCTCTTCCTGCGCATCCCGGGCCGCCAGATTGGCCGTGCCGGAGAACAGGATGGAGACGTCCTGACCGGTCCCGTCCGGCGCAGGGGCCCAGCGATAGAGACCGTCCATGATCGCCTGCTCGACACCCTCGGGGCGGGGCGGCTGGAAGTAGTTCTCGTTGTAGACGGTGAGGTAATAGAAGACGTCGTCGGGATTGTCCCCGTACATCCTCTTGATCCCGTGCTGGATGATCGTCCCCAGCTCGTAGGCAAAGGCGGGGTCGTACGCCTGGCAGACCGGGACGGTCGAAGCCAGGACGTGGCTGTGCCCGTCCTGGTGCTGAAGACCTTCACCGGCGAGGGTGGTCCGGCCGGCGGTGCCCCCCAACAGGAACCCACGGACCCGCGCGTCGGAGGCGGCCCAGATCAGGTCGCCGACCCTCTGGAAGCCGAACATCGAATAGAAGATGAAGAACGGGACCATGGCGATGCCACGGGTGGCATACGAGGTCCCGGCCGCGGTCCACGACGCCAGCGAGCCCGCTTCGGTGATTCCTTCCTCCAGGATCTGTCCATCCTGGGCCTCGGTGTAGGAGAGGAGCATGGATGCGTCCACCGGCTCGTAGAGCTGACCCGTGGACGAGTAGATCTTGAGCTCCCGGAACAGTGAGTCCATCCCGAAGGTGCGGGCCTCATCGGGGACGATCGGCACGACACGTGGGCCGAAACCCTCGGTTCGGGCCAGCCCGCGCAGGAGACGGGTGAATGCGGCCGTGGTCGACGCCTCGACCTTGCCCGATCCGGCCATCACTTCGGCGTACACCTCGTCACCAGGAAGGGGGAGCGGCTCGTATTCCACGACCCGTCGAGGCAGATGACCTCCGAGCTGGTTGCGACGCTCCATCAGGTACTCGTACTCGGGGGTCCCTGGCCCGGGCCGGTAGTAGGGGGGCACGGCGTCCCCCTCGAGTGCCTCCTCGGGGATCTCGTTCTCCAAGTGCAGTGTCTTGCGCAGGGTCTGCAGCTGCTTGTTGGTCAGCTCCTTGATCTGGTGGGTGGCGTTGCGCCCCTCCACGTCGGGGCCGAGGGTCCAACCCTTGATGGTCTTCGCCAGGATGACTGTCGGCTTCCCGTTGTCGAGCTCGGTGGCGACCTTGTAGGCGGCGTAGACCTTCTTGTAGTCGAGGCCACCCCGTCTCAGATTCCAGATCTCCTCGTCGGTCATGTCGGCGACCATCGCCTTGGTGCGGGGATCCTTCCCGAAGAAATGCTCCCGCACGTAGGCGCCGTCCTCCGCCTTGTAGCGCTGGTACTCACCGTCGACGGTGGTGTTCATGACATTGACCAGGGCGCCCTCTGTGTCCTTGGCGAGGAGTGCGTCCCAGCCGCTTCCCCAGATGACCTTGATCACGTTCCACCCGGCGCCGCGGAATACGGCCTCGAGCTCCGTGATGATCTGCCCGTTGCCACGGACCGGGCCGTCGAGACGCTGCAGATTGCAGTTGATCACCCAGATGAGGTTGTCGAGCCCCTCCCGGGTCGCCAGGGAGATCGCACCCAGGGTCTCGGGCTCGTCGGTCTCGCCGTCGCCGATGAAGGTCCACACCCGGGAGTTCGAGGTGTCCTGGAGACCCCGATTGTGCAGGTACTTGTTGAACCTGGCGTGGTAGATCGAATTGATGGCCCCAAGTCCCATGGACACCGTGGGGAATTCCCAGAAGTCGGGCATGAGGCGGGGGTGCGGATACGAGGAGAGGCCATGACCGCCGATCTCGAACCGGAAGTTGTCCAGGTGCTTGTCGTCGAGACGACCTTCCAGATAGGCACGGGCGTAGGCACCTGGGGCGGCGTGACCCTGGTAATAGAGATGGTCCCCGCCACCGGGGGCGCCCCGGCCGCGGAAGAAGTGGTTGAAACCGACCTCGTAGAGGGTGGCCGAGGAGGCGAAGGTGGACAGATGGCCGCCGATCCCCTTCTCACGGTGATTGGCCTTGACCACCATGACCGCGGCGTTCCAGCGCACGTACCGGCGGATGCGACGCTCGATTTCCGCGTCGCCGGGGAACTCGGGCTCCTCTTCGGGAGGGATGGTGTTCACATATGGTGTCGTGATCACCCCGGGGACACCGAGCCGGGTCTCCAGGGCGCGTTCGAGGAGTCTGGCGAGCAGGTATCGGGCGCGGACGGGCCCGTACTCGGCTGCGACTGCATCCAACGAGTCGAGCCATTCCTGGGTCTCCGTCGGATCCGTGTCGACCAGCTGATGAACGAACTCGACCCCGAGCGTCTCACCGAGATCAGATGGCATCAGCCCAGGTTAGTGATCCGGTCTAGGACGGAATCAGGGCCGAGGATCTCTGTCAGCCACTGCTCGATCACACCCAATGTCCGGATCGGAGCGTCGATGTGCGGGGTGTGACCGGTGTCGTCCATCATCACGAGGGTCCAGTCCGGTCTCAGGTAGCACATCCATTCGACCGCGGTCCGGGACACGATCCGGTCCCACACTCCTTGGATGACCAACGTCGGCGCCTTGATGTCCCGGATCATCGAGACGAAGCGGGATCGATGCATGAACAGTGCCCTGATCGACTGACCGGTCTTGGGGATGGCATCGGCCGCCCATGGGAACCGGCTGCGTCGCTCGGCCAGCTCGACGAATGACTCGACCAGGTCAATAGGCACGCGCCCCGGCTTGTGGGTGATCCGTCGCAACGAGTCGTTGACCAGCTCGGCCGGGGTCATCGATTCCATGAGACGCCGTGACATGGCCGTACCGACTCCCGGGGTCGAGCCGAGCAGCAAGCGACGTGCCGTCGGCCAATGGAGGTTCGGGTCGGGCCAGCGGGGTGGTGTCGCCGGGGAGATCAGGACGAGGGCGCGGACTACGTCGGGCCGTTTCGCCGCCACCATCTCGCTGAGGAGGCCGCCCATGGAGTTGCCGATCAGGATCGCCGGGCTGCCGGTGTGCTCGATGGCGTCGACAATGGCCGCCGAGTGGGTCTCCAGCGACCAGTCACGGCCCGGGGGGGAGAGACCGAACCCGGGGAGGTCCAACGCGGTCACGTGGCCGTGAGCCGTCAGCCGGGGCCCCAGGATGTCCCAGTTGGCGATCGAACCACCCAGACCGTGGACCATGACGATCGACCCGCCATCTCCCCCGTAGTCCTTCACGTGGAGCGTTCCGTGGTCCAGATCCAGGTACTGACCCATTGCCACCAAGGCTATCCAGGACCACTCCGTAAGCTGGACCCGATGCGGGTGCTCCTCGTCTCCACCTATGAGCTGGGAAGACAGCCGGTTCACCTGGCCTCTCCGGCTGCGGCGCTGCGCCGAGCCGGGCACGAGGTGCGCACGATCGACGTCGCCGTATCCGAATTGACCCACGACGACATCGAGTGGGCGCAGCGGATGGCGATCTCGGTACCGATGCACACGGCCACCCGACTCGCCGACGACCTCGTGGCTCAGGTGGCCAACAGCCGTCCCGATCTGCCGGTGGCGCTATACGGGCTCTACGCCGGGGTGGGCAACGCCCCTGTGGACACCCGTCTCGAGGGCGAATACGAGCCGGGGCTGCTGGCCTGGGTGGCAGGGGACGGCGGCGAGCCGGTGATACGCCATCTGGGACGCTCCGAGTTGCTCACCCCCGACCGCGGTGGGCTGCCCCCTCTGGGCGAGTACGCCCGTTTGGAGAAGGGGGGAGTGGCCGTCCTCGCCGGCGCAGTGGAGGCATCGCATGGATGCCGCCATCGCTGCCGGCACTGCCCGATCCCGGCGGTGTACGACGGCCGGATCCGGGTGGTTCCCCGCGACAAGGTGCTCGCCGACATAGACAACCTCTCCGCAGCCGGGGCCGGGCACATCACCTTCGGCGACGCCGATTTCCTCAATGCCCCCGCCCACTCCCTGGCCATACTCGAAGCAGCCCATCGCAGGCATCCAGACCTCACCTTCGACGCCACGGTGAAGGTCGAACACATCCTGCAACACGCCGACTTGTGGCCGCGTATGGCAGAGCTCAATCTGTTGTTCGTGGTGTCGGCCTTCGAGAGTGTCGACGAGCTCACCCTGGAGATCCTCGACAAGGGCCACAATCGTGACGACATGGTTCGAGCCGTGGACATCCTGAGAGCCGCCGGAATCGAGATCCGGCCCACCTGGCTCCCGTTCCTGCCCTGGACGACGGTGGACGACGTGGCCGAGATCTTCGAGTTCATCGACGATCACGGGCTTGCCGGGGCGACGGATCCGGTCCAGATGGCGATCAAGCTCCTGGTGCCCAGGGGCTCGCTGCTCGAGACCCATCCTGCGATGACCCCTCACCTCACGCACTACGACCAGCCCGCTCTCACCTGGCGATGGGACTTCGTCGATCCCGGCGCCGAGTTGCTGCAGAAGGAGCTGGAGACGATCGCATCCACGGCGTCGGACTGTGGCCAGGAGGTCACCACCACTCTCAACCAGATGCGTGAGGTGCTCGCCCGTCACACCGGGCGGGACCTGGCTCCGCTCGCACACGTGCCGCCAGTCCCGAGGCTCACCGAGAGCTGGTTCTGCTGCGCCGAGCCCACCACTGCCCAAACAG
>DASSVE010000181.1:0-2680 GCA_035706345.1 Acidimicrobiia bacterium | reverse complement strand
ACCACCTCGGTGAACGCGGTTCCCGGGCTGCCGGCGTCCGAGATCGGCACCACCAGGCTGCGCCACTGTCTGGCAAAAAGCTGGCCGATCTCGTGATAGGCGAGTGAGTCTCCGGTCTCGTACAGACCGGTCACCATCCAGTAGCGAGCGCCGGCGCCGACGAGCTTGGCTATGAAGCCCCAGACGATGAAACGCTGCAGCCAGTCCCGGTCGTCATCCCGGGAGATGGTCTTCCCCACCCACGAGACGATCATGAGGAGCACCACCCCGAGGATCATCGCCTCGAGGATCTGCCCTCCACCCACGCTCTCCTGAGCCAATACCACCGGTACGACACCCCCCGTCACAACAACTCCAAATCACCCAAGGAGAGATCCCACGCCCGCAGAGACGATACCTCAACAGTCAAGTCTTTGAGTGGGCGGGCCATGAGCGTCATCGGGCTCAGCCAGGGGACCAACATCAATCCCGATCGCACGCACGCCGATCGCTCCGGGCTTCCCTGGGAGAAGGAGGCGCCCACATACGCCGTGCGGGCCATCCGTATCGACTGCCTCGTGACCGACCTCAGGTTCGGCCCGAACAGGTCCGCGATGAGAAGCTCGGTTCTCCCCGAGCGGACGTTGGGGCGAACGACCGCGAACGAGTCGTCCTTCTCCACCTGGAAGTAGCGGGCCGTCGGGTGCATGGTGAACCGCCACTTGAAGTACCGGTCGGATCGGACGGTCCTGAGACCGCGTGGCGCCCGGTCATGAACGCCCTCGAGTGTCACTTCCCGGGGCTGTCCGGCCAGCGCATGTGCCGGCTCGAGCCCCGCTGTCCGGTCCCCCGTGAGGAGTGGGGCCTTCGGTCGGATCAGGACGTCGATCTTCCCGACCTCCGTCCAACCCATCTTCAGGTAGCCGGGACCCGACTTGGCATTCGGGGTGTTGAAGATCATGTCCACGCCCTGTGCCCGCGCCTCTTCCACCGCCTCGAGAGTGAGACGTCGGAAGATCCCAAGACGCTGATAGTCGGGGTGGGTCGCCGTGTCGACCGCTCTCACGCAGTGGATGGTCTCCCCGTTGGTCGTGGTCAGGTCCCACCGCATGAAGGCGCGCAGACCAACGAGGCGATCATCGGCCTCGGCGACGAGGACGATCGACCGGCCGAACGGATTGTCGATGTGCTTCCACTCGAACAGCTCTCTGGTCCGGGAGAGGAGCGGGGTCTCGCCGAGGGATGCCTTCATCAGATCGAGCACCGGCTCGAGGTCGGCGTCGGTCATGACCCTGGTCGTGATCGTGACACTCATCCGAGTATCTCCTCGTAGACGGCTTCCACTGCCCGGACCATGTGCTCGAGCCCGTGCTCTTGCTCGACGAGCACCCTGGCGGCTGCCCCCAGTCTCTTGGCCAGCGCCGGGTCGTCGAGCAGCCGCTGCACACCGTCCGCCAGAGCCTGGGGGTCCCCGGGCTCGACGAGCACGCCCGTCTCACCGTCTCGTATCACGCTCGGTACGCCACCCGCCGCCGTGGCCACTATCGGTCTCTCCAGGGCCATGGCCTCGAGGATCGAGACCGGCAGCCCTTCGACTTCGGAGGGGTTGACGTAGACGTCGGCTGCGCCGACGAATCCGAGAGCATCCGCTCTGCGACCCAGGAACTGGACGTCGTCACCGACCCCCGATGCCGCGGCGCGGTCCCTGACGCGGGCGAGATCGCCTTCGTACTTCTCACCGCCGATCGACGCCCAGCGCAGTCTGCGGCCACGCTCACGAAGGATCGCAGCAGCGGCGATCAGAACCTCATGACCCTTGCCCGGCCGGATGTTGCCGACGTGGACGATGAGTGATGAGTCGTCGGCGATGCCCAGCTCGGATCGGGCCGCCGAGGTCCGGGCCGGGTCCACCGAGACCGAGACCCCGTTGGGGATCACTCTCACGTTCGGGCCCCGCCAGGTCGACACAGAGGCGGCCACTGCGTCGGAGACCGCGATCACCGCGCGCTGTCTGGAGTAGGTGGCACGGTTGAAGAACCTGGTCGGCGGTCGGTACGACTCGGCGACGTTGTGCTCGGTGTACACCACCGGCACGGGCGACACGATGCGTGCGATCACCCCCATGGTCGGGGAGTGGGCGTGCACCAGGTCGATCCCCCGGTCACGAACGACTCGTCGGATGTTGCCCGCGACTCTGGGCGTCAGGCCCTTTTTGCTGCCGAGCAGGTGCACCTCGAACCCGAGCGCGCGGATCTCGTCCACGAGCTGGTCCTTCCAGGGAAGGGCATAGCCGACGTGGTACTCGAAACGCTCTCGGTCCCAGTAACGAGCTCCCTCGGAGAGGAGCTTCTCGGCGCCTCCGACACCCAACCCCTTGATGAGGACCAGGATCCTGGCCGGGTTCACGGCCACACTGCGATCAGCGCTGTTCGAAGTCAGCGAGGAGCTCGGCCATCCCGTCCTCGAACGCCACCTCCGGTGTCCAGCCCAGGACCTCACGAATCCGCTCACTGGACACGTAAGACGGCGCCACGTCGCCTGGCCGGGCCTCGCCAAAAGTGACCTCGGTCGGGAATCGCTCGGACACGATCTCGGCGAGCTGCTTGATCGAGATCATCTCGGAGGCGACCGTGTTGAGAGCCATGCCTTCCCGGTCGCTGGCCGCCGCCATGAGGAACGCTCGCGCGATGTCCTTGGCGTG
>DASSVE010000180.1:0-7219 GCA_035706345.1 Acidimicrobiia bacterium | reverse complement strand
CGTCGTTCGCAACCCCGAAGCCGGCACCGAGACCTTTCGTGCCGTCCAGGTGGATGAGTTCGCCGAGGCGGCACTCTCCGGAGCACAGGTGCTCGACGTTCGCGCCCCGAGCGAGTGGGACACCGACGTCATCGAAGGCTCGATCCTCTCGTATCTCCCCGATCTCGCCGAGAAGACACCGGATGGGCTGAGCCGTGACGAGCCGGTCTGGGTCGCCTGCGCCGGTGGCTACCGGGCCTCGATCGCAGCCGGCATTCTCGCATCCCGGGGCTTCGAGCCCGTCGTGCTCATCGACGGCGGTGCAACCGATGTCATGTGCCGTACGTCGAACGAGTCATGAGCGAGAGGAAGATCCCGGGATGGGTGCTCCCTGCGGGTGTGGTCGTCCTGGTGGCGGTGCTCGTGGTGATCGCACTGGTGCGGGGCCCGGTGGCGCTCGACCCCGACACTCCGGAAGGAACCGTGCAGGAGTACCTGCTGGCTCTCAGCCAGGGGCGTTACGACGAAGCGTTGGAGGTCGTGCACGAGGAGTGGCGTGGGGCTTGTGAAGCAAGCGATCTGGAGGGCTTCGCCCAGGGCGACTTCTCGGCAGAGCTGGGCAACGATGCCGGTTTCGGCCAGGTCAGAGAGGAGTTCGTCGGGGTGGCGGGAGGAGAGGAGCCACCGCCCACCATTCCTGACGACGCAGTCCAGGTGGAGGTGACCATCCACCACGACCCCGGCGCCGGCATGAGGTCCTGGTCGGAGTTCGTGGTGTTCGAACTCGCACCTGACGACGATTTCTGGTGGCTCGTGGGCGACCCCTGGCCCTACTTCGTCTGGTCCTGCAGGGAGTCGCTGTGAGCTTCGCCATCCTGGGCATCCTGGTTCTCCTGGCCGTCGTGCTCGGCGTGGTGGCGCTGGTGAGACGCAGTTCGGGGGCCACGAGCTCCAAGCCCGGCGACGGGGCCGACATACTCGTCTACCTGATCCTCGCCCTGGCGATGGGAGTCGCCGGGTTCGCCCTGGCGGATCTGGCCTCCATCGCCTTCCCCGGTGACCGATTCGTCTTCGATCCCGCCGAGGAACTGGCGAATTCACTGGCGGCGCTCTTGGTCTCGATGCCGTTCGTCGTCTTCTTCTGGCGCCGTCAAGCCGCCCGCCGGGAGATGTTCCCGGCCTCTGCGGGATGGACCGTCTACCTCTCCATCATGGAAGCGGTCTTCATGACCGGGTTCGTGGTGACCGCGTCGATGTTCATCAGCGGGCTGTTGGGTGGGGACTCGTTGTCTTCGTGGACGGGGGCCGTCGTGTTCGGGGCGATCGTGATCTTCCACGAGTGGGCGGCCCGGGTCACCCCCCCGCTTTCCGACGCAGGCGAGTTGCGGCGGGTGATCGGCTCCGCCATCGGCCTCGGCGCCGCATCTGCAGGTCTGGCCGGAACCCTCGCCTGGTTGTTCGAGATCGGGTACGAGGCCCTGGGTGGAGTCGGCATCGGGCTCGAGCTCGACCCCTGGATCGGGCTTGTGATCGTGGGAGCGCCGGTCTGGTGGTATCGATGGCGCCGGCCTTGGGACGGACAGCCCGGGGTTCCGCGGGTGTCGTGGAAGGTGATCGCCGCGGTCGTCTCACTGGGGGTGACACTCGCCGCGCTCACCTCCCTGCTGGTGATGGCGGTCGAGTACGTGTTCGGCGAGACAGCGCCTGCAGGCCAACACTTCGAAGCATCACCGCTGGCCCTGGCCCTCGCCCTCACCGGGGCGGTGGTGTGGGCGTTGCATCGACTCAGACCCGAGACCGAACCGCTGCCCACCCAGGTCTACCGGTACGTCATGGCGTCGATCGGCCTGGTGGCCACGGTGGGCACGCTGGTCACACTGACCGTGCGGGCACTGGACCGAAGCGTGATCGTCGGTGCCGGCACGGCCGACATCATGGTCTTGGCGACCGTGCTCCTGATGGGCCTCGTCGTGTGGATCTGGTTCGACCGCCATGCCACCAGGTTGGACGAGACGGGGTCACCAGCGTCGTGGCCACGTCGGATCTACACCCTCGGCCTCGGGGCGATCTTCGGTCTGGTGGGCGCCGGCGCCCTCATCACGACCCTCTTCATCCTCCTGCGCCGGCTCCTGGTGCCGGACGCCACCGGCTCCATCCTGTGGCCGGGATCGATATTCGTCTACACCGGGCTGGCTACCTGGTACCTGCTGTCCGCCTACTTCCGGGACCGGGCCTCCGCTCCCCCGGTCGAGTACGTGGCACCATTCAACGTGACGCTCATCTGCTCCCACCCCGGACCGATCGCCACCATGTTCCCCGAGCAGGCACGGCTCAGGGTCATCTACCGGGATGACGACTCAGGTGTGATCGACGACGAGATGGCGGCCCGGATCGTGGAGGAGGTCGGAACCCGATCCTCGATCGTCTGGGTCGACGCCGACGGGGCCCGGGTCGCGCCGGTCAGAGCCATCTGATCGGGATGAAGTGGCTCTTCTACCGGGTCCTCACCGCCATCGGTTGGCGATTCGAAGGTCAGGTGCCTGACCTCCCCAAGATGGTGATCATCGGGGCTCCCCACACCTCCAATTGGGACTTCGCCCTTTTCCTCGCCGCCCTCCACCACTACCGGCTGAAGGTGCGGTTCCTGGGGAAGCACACGTTGTTCCGTTGGCCTCTGGGCTACTTCTTCCGCAGGTGGGGTGGCATCCCCGTCGACCGAACGAAAGGCGGCGGTGTCGTCGCCCAGGTGAAACAGGCCTTCGACGAAGCCGAGAAGATGATCCTGGTCATCGCCCCGGAGGGCACGCGGAAGGCCGCGCCACGCTGGAAGTCGGGTTTTGCCGAGATCGCCGAGCGCGCCGATGTGCCGGTCGTCTTCGCCGGAGTGGACGGACCGGGCAAGACCCTGGTGATCGGCCCGGCGCACCGGGTGGGGGCGGACCGGACCGGTTTCATGGATCGGGTTCGCGCCTTCTACAACGACAAGGAAGGGATCAATCCCAAGGGCAAGGGACCGGTCCGGATCGGGACCGAGAATCCGGTCTCATGACTTCTCGGCGAGCCGTCTGAACTCGTCGCTGGCCCCACGCTTCCCGGTGCCGTAGCGGAGCACGTCCCGGCCGAATTTCTCCCGCACCAGGTCGATACTCCCTTCGAGACGACTCCTGGCCAGGGCCAGTTCGGTCCCGGGTCGGAGCACGTCGCCATCTCCCAGGTCGAGCTCGAGCTGGATGTGGTCGTCCGTGGTCAGTTTGGAGATGGAGAGCCCGACCAGGGTCACGGTCTCACCGGGGTTGTCATCCAGGGCCTTTCTCACCAGCTCCCGCCCCAGGGTGAACAGGGCGGCCGTGGACCCGGTGGGGGCGGGGAGGGTGTGGCTCCGTGTCACGCTTCTCGGGCCCGGGAATCGGACCCGGACGGTGAGGGTCGAGCCCATACGGCCCTTGCTGCGCAAACGTCTCCCCACCCGGTCGGCGATGCTCAGGATCACCGAGTCGATCTCGTCGAGGTCGGCCAGCCCACGCCCCAACGCACTCTGGCTCCCCACCGAGCCGGCCCGTCTGCCGCCTCGCACCGGGCGGGGATCACGGTTCCACGCCAATGAGCCCAGGGTCCCCGCTGCGGCCCCGCCCAGGTATGGGCTGAGCGCTCCCGGCGAGATCTCGCTCAACTCGCCGATGGTCCCTATCCCGAGCCGGTGCAGTCTCTGTGCGGTGACCTTGCCCACACCCCAGAGCGCCTCCACCGGCAGGGGGTGGAGGAAGTCGAGCTCGGTGCCGAGCTCGACGAGCACCAGACCGTCGGGTTTGGCCCGCGCCGAAGCGATCTTGGAGAGAAACTTGGTGGAGGCCACCCCTATGGAGATGGGGAGCCCCACCTCCTCCCGCACCCGTCTGCGGATCTCGCGGGCAATCTGGGAAGGAGACCCGAGGAGATGGGTCGAGCCCGAGACGTCGAGGAAGGCCTCGTCGACGGAGATCTGCTCCACCACCGGGGTGGCGTCCTCCAGGATCGACATCACCCGGTCGGCCAGCTCGAGATACCGCTCGAAATGACCGTCGACGACCACGGCGTTCGGGCAGAGCGCCAGGGCGTCCCGCGTCGACATCGGCGCCCGCACGCCGAACCGACGCGCCTCGTAGGAGGCGGCGACCACGATGCCACCACCCACCAGCACAGGACGGCCCCGCAGGGAGGGATTCAGCAACTGCTCGACCGATGCGTAGAAGGCGTCGAGGTCGGCGTGGAGGATGGTGGGCTCCATGGCCTGATCTTGCTCCCGGGGTGGGACAGTTCCGACAGGTCAGCCGGCAGCTCGCCTCAGCGCCGCCCGGTCGACCTTTCCCAGGTGGGTCTGAGGAAGTTCCTCCACGAAGAAGATGCGTCTCGGGTGCTTGTAGGCCTCGAGGTTCTCGAGTGACCAGTCGATCAGGGTCTGCTCGGTGACCTCACCGTCGGGAACCACGAAAGCCACCGGCCGGGCCAGACCGGCATCGTCATCCACCGCCACCACGGCACAGGCACGCACCGAGGGATGATCGAGCAGGACCGACTCCACCTCCTGGGGCCGGAACCACTTCCCTTTCACCTTGATGGCGTCGTCGCCCCGGCCCCTATGGGTGACGTAGCCGTCCTCGTCGATCGAGACCAGGTCCCCTCCAACGAACCATGCGTCACGGAACGCCTCGGCGGTCTGCTCAGGATCGTCGTGGTATCCGAGCGCCAGCGAGTCGCCCTTGACCCAGAGCCGGCCCACCTCGCCCGGCGCCACCTCGTTCCCATCGTCGTCACAGGCTTTGATCTCGTACCCCGGGACCACCTTCCCGAGCGTTCCCGGCTTCACGTCGCCCACGGTGTTGGTGATGAAGATGTGCCACATCTCGGCGGTGCCCAACCCGTCGAGCAATTCGACCCCGAAAGTGTCTTTCCACCGGTGGTAGAGGGTCTCGGGCAGAGCCTCCCCCGCCGACGTGGCGAGACGGAGACTCGACAGGTCATGCTCGGAGGCGTCGGGCGCCGAGAGCATCTGGTTGATCGCCGATGGCACGTTCACCAGCACGGTGGGGCGATGACGGGCGATCTTCTCGAACAGGACCTCAGGAGTGGGATGCTCCTCGAAGAGGACCGCCGAGGCACCGACCGAGAGAGGGAACAAGAGATTCGATCCCGTGGCATACCCGAAGAAGAGCTTGGGGACCGCAATGGTGATGTCGCTCTCGGTGAGGCCCAGCGAAGCCTGCCCGTAGAGACGGGTCGTGTTCACCAGGCTCTTGTGGGTCTGCACGACCGACTTGGGGAGACCGGTCGTGCCCCCGGAGAAGAGCCAGATGGCCGGATCGTCCGGTGCGGTGTCCGCCGGAGGCCCATCGTGGTCTATCGCCTCGACACCCGCGGGGCTGAGCACCCGGGGCGCCGATGGCGTCTGGGCGGAGTGAAACGCCTCCAGATGCCGGTCGTCGACCACTGCCACGGGTGCGCGGGAACTGTCGACGATCGCACCCATGGCCGCCGGGGTCAGCCCCGGATTCAGCATCACCCCCACCGCTCCCATACGCATCGTCGCCAGGAGGGCGGCGGCGAATCCGGGGGCATCGGGCATGACTATCAGAACACGGTCACCGGGCCCGACACCCATCTCGCTCAGCCGGGACTCGTACCCCGCCACCAATCGGTCCAGATCGCAGTAGGAGACGGTGGAGTCGTCCAGCCTGAGAGCGGGCCGGTCCCCGGCACCCTCCTCGATCCGGGCGCCGAGGAAGAATTCGTAGGCGTTCAGATGTCGAGGCCACTCGGTCACGGGTCCAGAAGGTAGCGGTAGCGTGGCATCCATGGAGATCGCCATGATCACGGGACCCTCATCGGGGATCGGGCTGGCCACGGCTCTGGAGATGGGGTCACGGGGCTATCACGTGGTGGCTGCCGGACGGTCGCCGGAGCTCACGTTGGCCGCCGTCGAACAGATCGAGGCGGCTGGTGGCTCGGCGGAGTACCTCCACCTCGAGCTGTCCTCATTGGAGTCCTGCGTGCAGACGGCCAAGGAATTCGAGGCGTCGTCACGGAACATCGACGTGATCATCCTCAATGCCGGGGTCGGCGCCATCCGCGGGCTCACCAAAGACGGGTTTGAGATCCACTTCGGTGTCAACCACCTGGGCCACTTCATGCTCACCCATCACTTGCGCCCAACCTTCCGCCCGGGCACCCGGATCGTGGTGGTGAGCAGCGAGATGCACCGCCGCTCCAAGGGGATCGACTACGACTCGGTGAGGCGACGGACCCGATCCGTGGCCGGATGGTCGGAGTACTCGGACTCGAAGCTGGCCAACATCTGGTTCGCACGACGGCTCGCCCAATTGCATCCGGAGTGGCGCACCTACTCGCTCCATCCGGGAGTGGCTGACACCGCCATCTTCGGGAAACTGACCAAGCCGCTGTTCCGGGATCGGAAGCCACCCCATCATGCCGCCAGGACCAGTGTCTGGTGTGCCACCGCTCCTGAGCTCGCCGATCAGACCGGGCTCTACTACTCGGACATGGCCGTCGCCGAGCCAGCGTCACTCGCCCAGGACGACGATTTGGCCGAGGAATTGTGGATCCGTTCAGAGGTGTATTGCGGCCTGGCTCCCGACCGTTGAGAATCGGTAGGTTTCGGACGTAACCATGGACGAAGATGGCCTCTACTACGGCGATTACCTGCGGCTGGACGAGCTGCTGGGCGCGCAGATGCCGGAGAGCACCCGACACGGGGCCACCGTCCACGACGAGATGCTCTTCATCGTGGTCCACCAGGCATACGAGCTGTGGTTCAAGCAGATCCTCTGGGAGCTGGACAGCATCCTGGAGATCTTCAGCCAGGAGACGGTGGCCGAACAGGACATGGGGACCGTTGTCTCGCGTCTGCGCCGGATCACCGCGATCCAGACGCTTCTGATCGACCAGATCGCGGTCCTGGAGACGATGACCGCTCTCGATTTCCTCGAGTTCCGCGACTACCTCTTTCCCGCATCCGGATTCCAGTCAGTGCAGTTCCGGATGATCGAGAACAAGCTGGGGCTGCGTCGTCAGGACCGTCTCCTCCTCGCCGGGGACGAGTACACCGGGCGTCTCGACCCCGAGGATCGGGCCGCCGTCGAGGAACTGGAAGCCAGCCCCTCGCTCTTCGATCTCGTGGAGCGGTGGCTGGAGAGGACGCCGTTCCTCGACCACGGGGACTTCAGCTTCTGGTCCGCCTATCGGGAAG
>DASSVE010000179.1:0-53961 GCA_035706345.1 Acidimicrobiia bacterium | reverse complement strand
ACCGCCTCGGCGTTCTCGATGGCGGCGATCAGTGTGCGGATCAGCGACGCCGTCTCGGTGTCGCGGTCCTTCCTGGCGGCGGCCAGGTCGGACTTCAAGACTTCTCGCAGATCGGCCAATAGGCTCAGCCTCGCTTCTCGTACCGGGCGCGGGCCCGGTCATGAGTCTCGGTCAACAGCTCCTTCACGATGCCATCGGTCGCCTCCCCCGGATTGAGGACACTCAGCCAGGATTGCTTCGCGTAGATCGGGTGCGGAATCACCTGGTCGAGGACGGCATAGTCGATGTCGGTTCCGTTCCTGGGGGCGTATTGGTCGCAGGTCTCCCGGCCCACCCACATGTTGACCCGGAACACCCCGTCCCTATCGAGGTCTGAGGCTTCGTCGAATCCCGGATAGTTCCCGGTGACGATGGTGGCGAAGGGCAGACGCCGCTCGGGCACGGTGATGCCATCGGGGTCGTAGAAGAAGAAGGTGTCACCCCAGGCCATCTCGGGATCGCCGTTCTCCTCGGAGGCCACCACCACGATCGTGCCACCCAAACCGGTGACGAACTCGACGATCTCTTCGGGAGTCATGGTCCGACGATAGGGCCAGAATTTCTCCGGTATTTCTCCCCTCGCACACCAAATTTGTCCCACCCCCCTCGTACGTTCTCGTCATGGGAAGGGAGACCGCAATGAGGTCGGTGTTGCCGATCATCATCCCCCGCCTCGAGGACCCGGCCGAGGCATCGGTCGACGAGCGCGACGAGCATCTGATGCTGTTGGAAGCCGCTCGACAGCATCTCGAGGTCGAGTGGACCCAGACCCTGGCCGCCGCCGAGGCGGTGGGTGACCACGACGTCCTCGGCTTCCCGTCGATGGTTGCGTATCTGAAGGTCCGGCTACGCATGGCGGGCGGACGGGCTCACCGGTACGTTCGAAACGCCCGCATGGCGTTGCGCCACGCGGCAACGTTCTCTGCGTGGAAGCACCGTCAGATCTCCGGTGACGAGGCCGAATTGATGTTCCATGCCGCGGAACGGACCCCGGACAAGTACCCGGAGGCGGAGAAGATTCTTCTGGAACTCGTCGGCGACGGTGTCGACGAGACGAGACGGATCCTCGACTACTGGCGCAACGACGTCGATCGGCCGGGAGTCGTCCTGGACGCCGAAGACCAGTTGCAGCGTCGTTTCCTCGACGTCACCCGTCGTCACAACGGGATGATCGCCGGCAAGTTCCTTCTCCCGTCGCTCGACGGTGAGGGCCTTCTCACCGCCCTCGATGCTTTGATGCCGCCCCCGGCGGAGACCGACGAGCGGACCACCGGTCAGCGTCGGGCCGACGCGCTGGGCGATCTGGCCCGCGGTTTCCTGGAAGGGTCGGAGTCGCCGATCGTGGGAGGGGAGCGTCCCCATATCAACATTCATGTCGATCTCCCCGGGCTGCTGGGTCAACGCGGCGGGATGCACGAGAGCGAAGATGGTTTCGTCCTCGACCCGTTCGCAGTGGCTCAGATCGCCTGTGACGCCTCGGTGACCCGGATCGTCTTCGGACCGAGCTCCGAAGTCCTCGACGTCGGACGCAAGACCCGGGTCATACCGGCCGCCCTACGGCGGGCGGTCATCGCCCGGGACCGGCAGTGTGTCCGACGCGGTTGTACCCGGCCGGCCAGATGGGCCGACGTGCACCATCTCATCTCCTGGGTCGACGGCGGAGAGACCGTGATCACCAATCTCTGCCTCCTCTGCCGGTATCACCACACTCAGATTCACCTCGGGCTGATCACCTTCGAAGACCTCGAGATCGAGGGCCTGACAGTCGCAGCACCGGCATTGGCGGGACGAAGTACTTAGGGCAGCCGCCCGTCTCGAGTCGCAGCAACGAAGTCGTCAGCTCACAGAGTGCCGATACCAGGGAGCCGGGTCCGGGGGGAGCGGGGTGTTGCCCAGGATCAGGTCGGCTGCCTTCTCGGCCACCATCATCACCGGGGCGTAGATGTTCCCGTTGGTCACGTAGCGCATCACCGAGGCGTCGACCACCCGGATCCCCTCGAGACCGTGGACCTTCATCGTCAGGGGATCGACCACCGACATCTCGTCGGTGCCCATCCGGCAGGTGCACGATGGGTGCAGAGCGGTTTCGGCGTCCCGAGCCACCCAGTCCAGGATCTCCTCGTCCGTGGACACCGAAGGCCCGGGGGAGATCTCGCCCCCGTCGAAAGGCGCCAACGCCGGTTGGGAGAGGATGTTGCGGGCCACCCGCACCGTCTCCACCCACTCCCGACGATCCTGGCCGGTGGACAGGTAGTTGAAGCGCAGAGCGGGATGCTCCCTCGGGTCGGGCGACTCGATCTTCACCGAGCCCCGGGCGTCGGAGTACATCGGGCCGATGTGGATCTGATAGCCGTGCCCTTTTGCCGGTGAGGACCCGTCGTATCTGATCGCGATCGGAAGGAAGTGGATCATCAGGTTGGGATAGGCCACGTCATCGTTGGAGCGGACGAAGCCGCCGCCCTCGAAGTGATTGGTCGCCCCGGGGCCCTTGCGGAAGAGCCACATCAGCCAGACCAGGGGCCGTCGCCAGAGGGCGGTCCACGGCTGTACCGAGACCGGTTGGGTGCAGGCATGCTGGATGTAGACCTCGAGATGGTCCTGGAGGTTCTCGCCCACTCCTGGTAGTTCATGGATCACGTCGACGCCCACCGCTCTTAGCTCCTCGGCGTTACCGACCCCAGACAGTTGGAGCAGCTGCGGGGAGTTGAAGGCACCGCCACACAGGATCACCTCACCGGCGTTCACCTCCCGGACCGACCCCCGATCCAGGTACTCGACTCCCGTGGCCTTCCTGCCCTCGAACAGGACCCGGGTCACCAGCACCTTGGTCCTTACCTCCACGTTGGGCCGGCCCATCACCGGGTGCAGGTAGGCCATCGCCGCCGACCAGCGCCGGCCGCGCTTGATGTTGCGGTCGAAGGCTGCGAACCCCTCCTGCCGGTAGCCGTTGACGTCATCCGTGAGATGGTGACCGGCCTGCTGGGCCGCCTCGAAAAAGGCGGTGAACAGAGGGCTCTGCGCAGGCCCTCTCTCCAGGACCAGCGGTCCGTCGTGGCCGCGCCACTCGTCGTCGGTGGCGGCGAGCGCGGTCTCCATCTTCTTGAAGTAGGGGAGACAGTGGGCGTAGTCCCAGGTCTCCATGCCCGGGTCGGCGCCCCAGCGCTCGTAGTCCATGGGGTTGCCCCGCTGGAAGATCATCCCGTTGATCGACGAGGATCCGCCGAGGACCTTCCCGCGGGCGTGATAGACGCGCCGATCGTTCAGATTGGGCTCTGGCTCCGACTCGTACATCCAGTCGTAACGGGGGCTGCCGATCGGGAAGGACAACGCCGCCGGCATGTGGATGAAGAAGTCCCACCGATGGTCGGGTCTCCCCGCCTCGAGCACCAGGACCTTGGTCGAGGGATCCGCAGAGAGCCGGTTGGCCAGGGCACTGCCGGCCGAGCCACCGCCGACGATCACGAAGTCGAAACCGGGCCCGGCCATGCCGCTATATGGACGCTGGTGGTTGCAGCCGCTCGCCCCAGGCCTGGGTGTATCGGTCGAGGATCATCGCCATCAGGACGATGGCCACACCCACCTCGAACCCGAGGCCGTAGAGGCTCCTGGTCAGGGATCGGATGGTCTCGAACCCGAGACCGCCGGCGCCGACGAGCCCGGCGATGATCACCATGGCGAGCACCATCATGATCACCTGATTGAGGGCCGCCATGATCGTGGGGGCGGCCAGGGGGATACGGACCCCGAACATGGTCTGACGGGGAGTGGCCCCGAAGGTGCGTGACGCCTCGACCGTCTCCTCGGGGACGTACCTGATCCCGAGTGCCGTGATCCGGATCCCGGGGACCATCGCATAGAGCACCGAGGCGATGATCCCGGGCACGACCCCCACGGTGAACAGGATCACCACGGGGATGATGTAGACCAGCGAGGGGATGGTCTGCAGGGCGTCGAGGACCGGCCCCAGCGCCTTCTCCACGCGAGGCTTGCGTCCCGCCCAGATCCCGATGGGCAGCGCGATGACCGCGGCGATGATCGTCGAGGTGACCACCTGGACCAGGGTGTCGATGGAGAGCGCCCACATACCCATGAGCCCGATGAGGACGATCGACGCCATCCCGAACACGGCCAGCCGCCAGCCCTTGACCATCCAGAGCGCCCACCCCGTGATGAAGACGAGAACCGGCCAGGCCACGTCCTGGATCAGGAAGTCGCGCACCGGCACGATCACCGAGCCGACGATGAAGTCATTGATCGGCCGGGTCAGCCAGGAGAGGTTGTCGCGCGCCCAGACCACGATCTGGTCGATGGGGTCGAAGAGTCGGAGATCCCACGCATCCGGGAACTCGACGGCGCCGACCACCCGGCCGACGACGATGGCCAGGGCCAGGGCGCCCAGACCGATCATCTGGCTTCTCCGTGACCACCGTTGCAGCGGGTCGAGCACTGCGAGGTTTCTCCAAACCCGCTCCAGCACCACCGCCACCGCAACGATGGCCAGGCCGGCGGCGATCCCTCGCCCGGTGCGTCGTTGTGAGAGGCTCTGGAGGACGTTCTCGCCGAGACCCCCGGCGCCGATCAGCGAGGCCAGGACGACGATGCCCAGCGCCATCATGATCGTCTGGGCCAGACCGGTGAGGATGGTGGGCATCGCCATCGGAAGCTGCACCTTGAACAGCGTTTGACGACGGGTCGACCCGAACACCCGCGATGCCTCCACGGTCTGCGATGGAACCTGTCGGATCCCGAGCGTGGTCAGCCGCACTACCGGGGCCAACGCGTAGATGACGGTGGCTACGGCGGCGTTGACCGCCCCGATGCCGAACAGGCCGATCAACGGCAGGAAATAGACGAAGGCGGGAATGGTCTGCATGGCGTCGAGGATCGGCCGGCTCACCTTCTCGACTCGTGGGCGCAGTGCGCTCCAAACGCCGAATGGGACCCCGATGATCACGGCGAACAGCACCGCTGTCGACATGAGTGCCAGGGTCTCCATCGTGGGCTCCCAGAGACCGACCAGACCGCAGTAGAGCAGCGCCCCGGCCGCCACCAGACCCTGCTTCCAGTTCTGGACTCGCGCCGGGACCAGGAACACGGCTATGACCAACGCATACCAGGGGATCCAGAGGAGCAGAGACTCGAGACCCTCGATCATCGACGTGAGGACGCCCGTGAGCGGGGTGAGGAACCCGGTCATGAACGGGTGGGTTCGACGGTTGTCTCGCAGCCAGGCCCCGATGGCGTCGACCGGGTCGGAGAAGAATGTGTCCAGGGCGGCAGGAAAGCCGGCGCTATCGGCGAAGAGAATCTGGAATACGGCTACCCCGCCGATCAGCACCAGCCAGGGCGCCCAGCGACGGAGCGCCGCCGAGGCGTCCCAGCCTTCCAGAGTGGTGGTGCCCGCCGTCATCAGTCGAGGACCCGGGCCACCGCCTCGCGGTCGACGATCCCGAGAGAAGCTCCCTCTGGGCCCACCACCTCGACGGGTCGGGGGTCGATGAGCAGGTCGGGAAGCAGCGACTCGACCGTGACGGTCGACGCCACCGACGTGCGGGGGGCCTGACCGTCCGCGGGATGCATCACGTCACCCGCAGTCAACACCTTCGCCTTGGGGATGTCCGTGGTGAATTCGCGCACGTAGTCGGTGGCCGGGTTGGTGATCAGCTCGGCCGGGGTGCCGACCTGGTCGAAGGCACCGTCTTTCATGATGGCGATACGGTCGCCCAGCTTGATCGCCTCGGCGAAATCGTGGGTGATGAACACGATGGTGCAGTGCATCTCATCCTGGAGACGGATCAGCTCGTCCTGCATGTCCCTCCGGATGAGGGGGTCGAGCGCCGAGAACGGCTCGTCGAAGAAGAGGATCTCGGGGTCGACGGCGAGGGCGCGGGCCAGACCGACCCGTTGCTGCATTCCACCAGAGAGTTGCTGTGGGGAGTGCGATCCCCAACCGGTCAGACCGACCACATCGAGGACCTCCATGGCGCGGGCCTGTCGCTCGGCGCGGGAGATACCGGCCACCTCCAGCCCGTAGGCGACGTTGTCGATCACCCGGCGATGGGGGAGGAGGCCGAAGTGCTGAAAGACCATCGAGAGCTTCTCCCGACGCACCCGCCGAAGCTGCTCCTCACTCATGGTGGTGAGTTCGTCGCCATCGATGGAAACAGAGCCTCGGGTGACCTCGATCAACTGGGCGACACACCTGACAAGAGTCGATTTTCCAGAGCCGGAGAGACCCATCACCACGAAGGTCTCACCGGGGTGGACGTCGAAGCCGACGTCACGCACCGCGATGGTGCAACCGGTCTCTTCGAGGATCTTCGCCTTGCTCTCGCCACGCTCCGCGAGCTCGAGCGCTCGGTCCGGTTTGGGACCGAACACCTTCCAGACGTCTTGCACTACCAGGCACGGGGGACCCATGGGGGGTTAATCTAGATGCCGGTTGGTGGGCTCAGGGGTGAAGACCCAACGAGAAAACGCAAAATTAGGGAGAAATCAATGAGGAGGATCCTCCTTGTGTTCACGGTGCTCGCACTCGTCGTCGCCGCCTGTGGCGACGGTGGCGAAGGCGGCGGTGACGGGGAAGGCGGCGGCACGGAGCAGATCAATCTGATCGTCAATCCGTGGACGGCATCCCGGCTGAACGCCGAAGTCGCCAAGAACATCATCGAGAACGAGCTGGGCAACCCGGTCGAGATCGTCGAAGTGAACGAGAACGACGCCATGTTCACCGGCATGGCCGACGGGAGTCTCGACGCAGTGCTCGAGATCTGGCCCTCAGGTGTCACCGAGGCCGAGACGGCCTACTTCGACGAGGGCTCGGTGGTGAACATCGGCGATCTGGGCGCCGTGGGCAAGATCGGCTGGTTCGTGCCTCAGTACGTCATCGACGAGCATCCCGAGCTCGCCACATGGGAGGGATTCCAGGATCCGGAGCTGGCGGCCTTGTTCGCCACCGCCGAGACCGGCGACCTGGGTCGTTTCTTGGGGACCGACCCGTCCTACTCCCAGTACGACGAGCAGATCATCGCCAACCTCGGTCTGCCGTTCGAGGTGGTCTTCTCCGGGTCGGAGCCGGCGACCGTCGCCGAGCTCGACGCCCGGGCGGCGGCCGAAGAGCCGATCGTCATGTACTGGTGGACACCGACCGCAGCCGTTTCCAAGTACAACCTGGTCAACGTGACCCTGCCCGAGGTGACCGACGAGTGCGAGGCCAGCCGGGTCGCCGGAGACGGTGGCGTCGACTGCGACTACCCCGAGGACGTCCTGTTCAAGGCGGCCTCCGGAATGCTCGAGGAGAAGGACGCCAACGTGTTCGCTTTCCTCGAAGCCTTCACCATGACCACCGAGGACCAGCTGTCCATGCTGCCGGCCGTCGAGATCGATGGTGACGACCCGGCAGAGGTGGCAGCCCAGTGGGTGGCCGACAACGAGGACGTCTGGAGCGCCTGGCTCCCCTGACACCTCACCGAGCTGAGATTGATGGAGACCCCCGCTCCGGCGGGGGTCTCTCGTTTTCAGTAGTCGGTCGGAACCCCGCCTTCGGCCTTGCGCCGCTCGACGAATTCCTCGAGCTCGGCGCGCACAGCCGGGTCCATTGGCGGTTCCTCGTAGGAGTCGAGGAACACGTCCACCAATTGGATCATTCGCCCCTTCGCCTCGGGGCGGCCGGCCTCGTCCCAGCTCTCGTAGTTGCGCCAGTCGGAGATCAGCGGCTTGTAGAAGGCGTCCCGGAACCGCTCCAGGGTGTGCGCGGTGCCGAAGAAGTGGCCGCCGGGGCCGACGTCCCGGATCGCCTCCATTGCCAGCCCGCCCTCGCTGAAGTCGATCGGGTCCATGAACCGCTGCACCATGGCCACCAGGTCGGAGTCGAGGATCATCTTCTCGAATGAGGCGCGTAGCCCGCCTTCCATCCAACCCACGGCGTGGATCACCATGTGGGCGCCGCCCATGATCGCCCCCCAGAGTGAGAACACCGACTCGTAGGCGGCCTGGGCGTCGAGTGCGTTGGCGGCGTTCACACCCGAGGAGCGGTAGGGAATGTCGTATCGCCGGGTCAGCTGCCCGTTGATCATCGACGTCTGCATGAACTCCGGGGTCCCGAATGCAGGGGCGCCGCTCTGCATGTCGACGTTGGAGGTGAATCCGCCGTAGATGACGGGGGCGCCTGGACGGACCACCTGAGTGAAGGCGATCCCTGCCAGCGCCTCGGCGTTGTGCTGGGCCATGGCGCCGGCGACGGTGACGGGGGCCATCGCCCCGGCCAGGGTGAACGGAGTGCACACGATCACCTGGTTTCGGGAGCTGAACTCGATCATGCCCTGGAGCATCGGGTTGTCGTAGCGGAGCGGTGAGCTGGCGTTGATGACGCTGATGACCGACGGCTCCCGGTCCAGCGTGTCGTCGTCGATCTGCCGGGCGATCTTGATCATCTCGAGGGCGTCCCGGTTGCGCTGGGCCCCGAGGCTGTAGGCGTGGATGACCCGGTCGGAGAGAGTGAGCATATCGAAGATGGCGTCGAGATGGCGCACCGAGGGGTGGATGTCGACCGGCTCGACCGGATAACCACCCCACATGTGCACGGTGTTCAGGGTGTGGCCGAGACGGAGCAGGTTCTGGAAGTCGGCCCGGTTGCCCACCCGGCGGCCACCGGCCTCGTCGCTGACATTGGGAGGGCTGGACACCGCGGTGAACGCCACTGCGTCGCCCCCCATCCGGATGTTCCGTTCCGGGTTGCGGGCGTGGATCGTGAACTCCGACGGCGCCGTCGAGATGGTCTCCGCGATGAAGTCGGCGTCGAAACGGACCCGTGGCGAATCCGGGTCGACCCGGGCGCCGGCTTTGGCCAGCATCTCCCGGGCGGTCGGGTTGAGGAAGTCGATCCCGATCTCGGCGAGGATCTGAAGGGAGGTCTGATGGATCGCCTCGATGTGCTCTTCGGGGACCAGATCGACGGGAGCGAAGGTCCGGATCGACTGATGCCAGGGTGGCTGCTGCGGCGGTTCCGGCCTGGCGGCTTCATCGCCGTCGCGTCGACGGCGTCCCCGCCTCTTGCCCTGGGTCTCTTCCACGGTGGGGCAACCTAACAGTGCCTATGCCAGGTTGCCTCCGGTAGCTTGCCGTCATGACACGCGGATTTGGCATCGACGCCACGGTTCCCTTCGACGTGGCCATGGAGGTGGCCGGCTTGGTGGAGCAGGCCGGCTACGGGTCGTTCTGGGTGAACGGGAGCCCTCATGAGGCGGCACTGGACATCATCGAGGGCGCTCTGAACAAGACCTCACTCGACGTCGGAGTCGGTGTGTTCCCGTTGCCCAAGATCTCCGCCACCGAGTTGGTCGCGGAGGTGACGGGCCGCCGACTGCCCCAGGACCGGATCCGGCTCGGTGTCGGATCGGGGCGACGGCCGGGCGCGCTTGACGAGGTACGTCAGGCGGTTCAGGTACTTCGCGACGGTCTGGACGTCGAGGTGGTCACCGGCGCCGTGGGGCCCAAGATGATGGCCCTTGCCGGCGAGGTCGCCGACGCGGTGGTGCTCACCTGGTCTTTCGTGGCCGAGGTCGAGAGGGCACGGCCCATACTCGAGGAGGCGGCCGCATCTGCGGGCCGACCGGTCCCGCCCATCATCTCCTTCATCAGGTGCGCCCTGATGCCGGAGTCAGCTGAGGCGCTGGCGGAGCGCGCCGCCGCCTACGACGCCATCCCTCACTACCACGCGGTCTTCACCCGCCACGGGATGACCGCCGCCGACACCGTCGTCCAGGGAGCCGACCGGGCCGCGTTGATCGAAGGGATCGGGCGCGAGGAGGCCGCCGTCGACGAGCCGGTGATACGGGCGATCACATCCGATCACACCGTGGCGTCTTTGGCCAGGCTGATCGAGGCCTGCGCCCCGTAGTCGGGCACTCGACGTCCCCAAAGGATCAGGGCGCCCACCGCGACGACCAGGATCACCGGAAGATCCCAGTCGCCTGTGGACACCGCCACGGGCGGCTGACCCCACTCGACTAGAGCGTTGACTGCCTCCTCCAGCCCCCGGGGTGCCTGACGCCAACCCGGTTGCAGACCCCAGTTCTCGGCCGCCGTCTGATCGGGTGTGTGGATCAGCGCCCCGCCCTCGGCACCCAGGTAGACGTGCTGGGCGATGACCGTTTCGTCGATCATGTGCCAGATGATCGTGTAGGCCGGGCCCGGATCGTCGGGTGCCCGGCGTGGGGAAGATGAACTGAACAATGCCATTCCCATCAGATCCATCGGCGCCGGATTCCCGTCGGGTGCGACGCTCTGGTCGAGGAATTGGATGGGCTTCTCAAGACCGGGCCCGGTGAGCACTGCCTCTTGTGGTCCCTTTGCAGACGCCGGTGTGGCCAGCACCAAGAGGGCGAACAGCGCCAACAGCGTCACATGAACAGTCCTCGATCTCATTCGGTCACCTCCATCGATTCGGCGATCGCCAGGGCCTGATCCAGACCTTCGGTCGTCTCGAGCCGATACCAGACTTGGTCGTCGTCGCTCCAGAGGAGCACGTTGTGGGCCAGCCGGGTGCTCTCATCGATGGGCTCCCCGTCTGGCCCAAGGAGGGTGAAGGAGTGGGGGGCGCCCTCCATCCAGAGCCCGGACTCCCCGTCGACGGTCACCGGGCTGATCTCCGTGCGGGGTCCGACTCCTTTCTGTGCGTAGTCGGGCCCGCTGACCAGTTGTGTGAGTACCACCGCTTCTCCTAGCCAGACCATCGACACGCTCTGGTCCTCGCCGATGAAGACACCATCCGGGTCGCCCAGCAGCGTGGGGACCGCGAGCTCGAAGTCGACCGCCAGGTCTCTTGCCTCTTCGAGACTGGCCTCCTCACCGAGCACGAGGCTCCCGGGGTCGATCGAGGGTGTCTCCTCCACGAAACCGATCCGCACCCCGGCCTCACGGAACAAGTCGGCGATCGCCTGACGCGTGTCGGGGAGCACCCCGACCACGAGAGCGGCGATGAGGATGGCCGCCAAGGCCCATCGGAGCCGATGCGGCCTTGCCATCGGTCCGGTCTCGATCTGTGCCCGCACCCGGCTGACCATGTGCTCGGATGGCTGCGGCCAGGCGATCGCCTCGGGCAGGGACTCGAGGACCGTCTCCAAGCGGGTCATGTCTCCGTCTCCTCGAGGATCGCCCTCAGGTGGTCCATGGCCCGCGAGGTGCGGGATTTCACCGTCCCCGCCGGGATGCCCAGCATCTGCGCGGTCTCTTCTTCGGAGAGCTCGAGCAGGAACCGGGAGGTGATCACCGCCCGGTGACGCTCGCTCAGCCGGTCGATGGCGTCGAGGACTCTGGCCCTCTCGGCATCGGAAACGACCACGGTCTCCGGCGATGGGGCCGCATCGCGGGAGACCGGATCGCTTCCTTCGCGGAGGACCAGACGCTCCCGGCGCTTCGAGCTGCGAACCCGGTTCAGGGCCTCGTTGCGCACGATGGCGAGGAGCCATGGTCGGAACGGCGAATCGCGGCGGAAGCGCCCCAGGGCACGGTGCGCCTTGATGAAGGCGTCCTGGGTCACGTCTTCCGCCTCCGAGTGGTCGCGCACGACCAGATAGGCGATGCGGAGCGCCATGCCCTGATGTGCCCGGACCAGAGACTCGAAAGCCTGGGCGTCGCCATTCATCGACCTCTCGATCAGATCGTGTTCATCCAGTGGACGGCCCTCCACCGTTTCTCTCATGGCTGCTTACACCGGGTCTGCCGGAAAGGTTCCATGGTGGCGGAACCCCGGGCGTGGCGGCGGTGTAGTCCCGGTAGGCACTCGAGGAGGTAATGCCATGACCCGCAGGAGCATCGTGATCGTGTTCACGATCCTCACTACGTTCGCATTCGCATCGGTCGCCCACGCCGGAAACTGGGCGACGTCATCCATCGACGACGCACCCGACGAATTCCAGGCCGGCAAGGGCTACGACGTGACCTACACGGTCCTGCAGCACGGGGTGACACCGGTCGAAGGCTCGACGGCGATCGCGCTCCGTCCCGCCGAGGGGACCGAGGCAGACGTCGAGGAGCTGGTCTTCCGCGGCGTTCCCACCGATGTGCCCGGGCAGTACCGGGCGCACGTCGAGGTCCCGGCATCCGGTGTCTGGCAGTGGGAAGTGCGTCAGGGTGTGTTCGGGGTGTTCGACCTGGGTTCGTTGACGGTGGCCGCCGAGCCCGGGTGGTCGTTGGGTCGAATCCCGACGGGTGTCCTCGTGGCGGCGATGCTGGCGGTCGTCCTGGCCGGCACGCTCGCCGTGATGCGAAGGGCTCAGACCAGTCCGAGCTCTGCGCCGGCGTCGCGAACCACCTCCAGCATGTAGGTCTTGAAGGAGCTGGAGGGAAGGAGCAGATAGGAGGGAGCGCCGTCGAGGTCGTCCCGGACGATCTCGGTGGCGACCCCGGCGACCAGGCTGCGGGCGGCCGCCCCGCTGGGGAACATGTCAGCGGAGAGGTCCAGCGCGCAGAGGCGGTTGATCAGATGGGCTGCGTCCGCACCGGTGAGTCGGAACATGGAGCGGACATGGGTCAGGTCGACGACGCCGTCTGGCTGATCCCCGAGCACGGTCCACTCGCCTGGGCTGACCGACCACACCAGGTTGTCGCCGGATCCCTTCGAGGTCCCGGGTCTGACGTCTTCGTGACCGGCGAACACCCGCCACTTGGGCGTCGAGGACAGATCGGTGAGGGTGAGCTCAGCCACGGGCCCTGGTTCCTTCCGGGTCGAAGTGGGCATGGCTGTCCAGGATTCGGGCGCGTGCGTTCTTGCCGTTGGGCAGCCGGATCTCGATTACCTGGCCGGGCACGGCGAGATCGGGCTCTACCTGGGCGAGACCGATGGAGCGTCCCAACGTCGGTGACTGACGGCTCGACGTGACCCGACCTCTGATCACCCCGTCCGGGCCCACGATCTGACACGCCTCGAGCGGGACCAGGTCGGGGTCCTCGGGCTGGATGGCGACGAGACGCGGGTGGTCGCCCTGTTGGGCCTGCCAGACCAACTCGGGCTTTCCTGCGAAGTCGGTCTTGTCCAGCTTGATCAGCTCGTCGATCCCGAAGCCGTGGCCCTGGCTCAGCCCGTCGGTGTCCTGACCGACGATGAAGTGGCCCTTCTCGAGCCGGAGGATGCGTTGGGCCTCGATACCGAATGGGCCGACTCCTAGGTCGGAACCCGCCTCGAGCAGGGCCTCCCACACCTGGAGGCCATGGAGGGAGGGGATGTGGATCTCGAACGAGAGCTCGCCGGTGAACCCGATCCGCCATACGAAGCAGTCCTTCACCCCGGCCACGTCGCCCGTCCTCACCGACATGTACGGGAACGCCTCGGGGGAGAGGTCGATGTCGGTGACCCGGGCCACCAGGTCCCGCGATCGTGGGCCGGCGACGTTGATCGAGGCGTAGCCGTCCGTGACCGCGGTGATCTTCACGTCCCATTCCGGGTGCCCGGTCTGCAGCCACTCGTCGAGCCAGTTCCACACGGTGGCGGCGCCACTGGAGGTGGTCGACATCATGTAGTGGTTCTCACCGAGTCGGCCGGTGACCCCGTCGTCGAGGATCACCCCGTCCTCTGCGCACATCACGCCGTAGCGCACCTTGCCGATGGCGAGGTTCTCCCACCGGTTGACGTACACGAGGTCGAGGAGCTTGGGGACGTCCCGGCCCCTGAGATCGATCTTTCCGATCGGGCTGACGTCGATGATCCCCACCCGCTCACGCACGGTCTCGACCTCGGCGGCGGGGTCCCCGTAGTGATCGGGCCGTACCCACTGGCCGGCGAGGAGAGGGACGGCGCCGTGGGCCTCGTGCCACGGCTGGATGGTCGAATATCGGACCGGCTCGTGCTTCCGTCCCGCCAGGGTGCCGAGACGGATCGGGCTGTGAGGGGGTCTCCAGGTGGTGGTCTGGCCGTCGTCGAGGCCGATGCCGGTGGCCTCGCCGTGGATGGCGAGGGCGTTGACCGCCTCCAGCTTGCCCTGGATCGGGCCCATGCCAACGGTGGTGTACCGCTTGGCCAGCTCGATGCTGTCGTAGCCCTCCTTGGCCGCCGAGATGATGTCCTTCGAGGTGACGTCCTCGGAGAAGTCGACGAAGCCGTGTGTCGAGGCCCGGAACATGGCGGGATGCGGCGCCGGCACCAGTGGCGGGACAGGTTGCGGGTCGGCCACGGTGACCTGAGCGCTGCCACCGGTGGGTGACCGGCTCACCCAAACCGCCCGCAGAGCGAGGGCCCTTCTCGCCGCCTCGGCGCCCGTGGCGGTGCCATGTTCGATCAGCTGCTCGGTGGACCCGTCCCCATTCATGCCGCCGGTGGCCATGACGTCGTCAGGGAGACCGGTGGGCACATACCGGGCAGATTCGGCGTGGTAGACGTTCTTCCCGCCCGACATGTCGCTGAGGGCGGTCGGGGTGGTCCAGCCGGTGGCTGTGACCAGGAGGTCGGCCTCGACCCGCCGTCCCCGGCTGTCGAGGACGCTGCTCAGCTCCTTCGAGCCGGCGGCCTCGTGGATGCCACCCCCGGTGCGGGCGTCGATGACGGCGGCGATCTCGACACCGGCCGCCTCCAGGTCGGCTATCGCGGCGTCACCGGAGGTGTTGGCGGTGAGCACGACGGCCCGGTCTCCGGGACGCACGGCGTAGAGATTGACCAGTCTCCGCACCGCTGTCGAGAGCATGACGCCAGGCAGGTCGTTTCCCTTGAAGACGTAGGGCCGCTCCAGGGTGCCCACGGCGAGGACGAGACATTTGACCCGGGCCTTGACCATACGTTCGGTGACACCGGGCACGTCGCGTTGCACCACGGATACCCAGTTGTGATCGAACCGGCCCGTGACCACGGCATCGGTCATCACCTCGATCCCCGGATGGGGCTCCACCCGGTCCCGGAGCTCGGTCAGCGTGGCCAGGTCTTGTTGGCTCCCGTAGCGGAGATGCCCGCCCAGGGATGGCTCCTCCTCGACCAGGATCACCGATGCACCGGCGTCGGCAGCCGCCAGGGCGGCGGCCATCCCGGCCGGCCCGCCCCCGGCCACCAGCACGTCGGGATGGACATGACGGTGGTCGAAACGTCCCGGCACTGTCTCCGGGTCGACCACGCCCCCGTTGGCGAACCGGCTCAGCACCTTCTGATAGGCGGGCCACAGGGGCCGGGGCGCCATGAACGTCTTGTAGTAGAAGCCAGGGCTCAGGAACCGGCCCACGAGCCGGTTGGACGCCTTGATGTCGAAGTCGAGAGACGGCCAGGCGTTCTGGGGGTCGACCTCCATCCCCTCCTCGACCCTGCGGTGCCCGGCCCTGACGTTGGGCTCGTCGCCGACCTGGACCATCAGGTTGGGGTCGTGGTACGTGGCCGTGAGGATCCCCCGTGGTCGGTGGTACTTGTAGCTGCGGGAGAAGATGCGCACACCGCTCGCGGCCAGCGCCGAGGCGATGGTGTCTCCCAGGAGCGCCTGGTGAGTCTCCCCGTTCCACTCGAAGGTCAGATCACGGGCACGATCGATCACCTCACCGGGGCGGTGGTCGAGACGGTACGGGCTCACGAGCCCGTCTCTCCGAGCGGTCTCACGTCCCGGATCTCGTTGCTGGCCGTGTGCCGCTGCACCATCAGGTACCGACGACAGCCGGAGACGTGGAACCAGCGTTCGGTGACCCAGTCGTTCCGGTTCGACCTCATGTACAGATACCGCCGCCAGGTGGCCGGGTCGGTGTCGTTGACGTCGGGACGGGTACGGGGCTCACCCAGATAGGTGAACTCGTCGCTGTTGCGAGGACCGCAGTGGGGACAGACGATGAGCAGCACGGTCAGTGGCCGACGGCGGCCGCCCCTTTCTCCGCGGTCAACGATCCCGACTCGAAACGGTCCAGTCCGAAACCGGCGATCAGCTCGCCCGGCCGTTCGTTGGCGATCATGTCGGCCACCGACTCTCCCGCCACAGGGCCTGCCTTGAAGCCGTAGGTGCCCCACCCCACGTCGACCAGGAACCCCTCGACCGGGGTGGGGCCGATGATGGGGGCGAAGTCGGGGGTCATGTCGCACAGTCCGGCCCACTGACGAAGCAGGCTCATGTTGGCCAGGGCGGGCATCAGCTCCAGGACGTGGGTGGCCAGACCCGTCGTGAACTCGAGCGAGCCACGGGTCGAGTAGCTGGCGAAGGGATCGACGCTGGCGCCGAAGACAAGCTCGCCCCGCGCCGTCTGCGAGACGTAGGTGTGGAGGCTGCCGGACACGATCACCGGGTGCAGGAACTGCTTCACCGGTTCGGTGACCGCCGCCTGCAGTGGCCGGGTGGTTATGGGCAGCTCGACACCCGCCATGGCGGCGATCAGTGAGGACCACCCCGCAGTGCAATTGACCACGGTTCGGGTGGCGATGTCGCCCCTCGTCGTCTTCACTCCGGTCACCCGGCCGTCTGACACGTCGATGCCGGTGACCTCGGTTCCCTGGTGGATGTGGGCCCCCATGGCGTTGGCCCCGCGTGCGTATCCCCAGACCACGGCGTCGTGGCGGATGATCCCCCCGGGCGGGTGCCAAAGGGCGCCGACGATGGGGTAGCGGGGGCGGTCGCTGATGTCGAGGAACGGCGCCAGCTCCTTCACAGCTTCGGGGCTGATCACCGAGGAGTCGATCCCTTCCAGCTTGTTGACCTCGGCCCGCCACCGCATGGTCCGCAACGAGGCGTCGCTGTGGGCCAACGTCAGATGGCCACGCTGCTCGAACATGACGTTGAAGTTGAGGTCCTCCGCCAGACCCTCGTACAGCTTCACCGACCGGTCGTAGAAGCGCGAGCCCTCCGGTGTCAGATAGTTGGAGCGCACGATGGCGGTGTTGCGACCCGAGCCACCGCTCCCGATGTAGCTCTTCTCGAGGACGGCGACGTCGGTGATACCGTGATTTCGGGCCAGGTAGTAGGCGGTGGCGAGACCATGCACGCCGCCACCGATGATCACCACGTCATAGGTCGGCTCGAGGTCGTGATGGTCCCACACCCGGGGCCACGGAGCGCGCGACATCCCCTGACGGAACAGCTTCCACGCCGAGAACCTGGGCGTCGTGCTCATGGGGTGAGGCACCCTAGCGTTGTGGCCATTGGCCTCCGCCCGTGACATGGCCGACAATTGCTGTGGATTCTGTGGATACCATCACCGCCATGAGCGAGAGACGCCAATACGACGCCATCATCATCGGAGCCGGCATCATCGGGTCCAATCTGGGCTTCGAGATGTCGAAGGCCGGCTACCGGACGCTCAACATCGACAAGCTGCCCGCAGCCGGCTACGGGTCGACCGCCAACTCCTGCGCCATCGTGCGCTGCCACTACTCGACGTGGGCGGGCGTGGCCATGTCTTACGAGGGTTTTCACTTCTGGAAGAACTGGGCCGAGTACCTGGAGACCGACGACGAGCGCGGTCTGGCCGGGTTCGTCCAGTGCGGTGCGGTGTACGTGGGGGACAGCGACCGCTACGAGAAGAAGGTCCTCCCGCTATTCGACGAGATCGGGATCGAATACGAGGTCTGGGATCCCGAGGACCTGTCCCGACAGGTCGAGTTCCTCGACACGGGCAGCTACGCCCCGCCGAAGCGACCGGAGAACGACGAGTTCTGGGCCGACCCGCCGAACCAGATCTCCAGTGCGGTGCACACCCCGATCGCCGGGTACATCACCGACCCGCAACTGGCGACACACAACCTGCAGCGGGCCGCGGAGGCCAAGGGTGGGGAGTTCCTGTTCAACGCCGAAGTGACGGAGATCCGCAAGGAGAACGGCCGTGTGGCCGGGGTGACCCTGGCCGACGGGACCGAGTTGGACGCACCGATCGTGGTCAACGTCGCCGGGCCGCACTCGTTCGTGATCAATCAGATGGCGGGCGTGGCCGACTCGATGAACATCAAGACACGGGCCCTCCGCCACGAGGTGCATCACGTTCCCTCGCCCGAGGGGATCGATTTCGAGAAGGACGGGATGCTGGTCGGGGACGACGACCTGGGCACCTACTTCCGCCCTGAGGTAGGCAATCACATCCTGGTGGGCAGTCAGGACCCCGATTGCGATCCGCAGATCTGGGTGGAGAACCCCGACGAGTTCGACCGGACCATCACAGAGGATCAGTGGAAGGCTCAGGTGCTCCGACTGGCCCGTCGCATCCCCGCCCTGGGCGTACCCGATCAGAAGAAGGGTGTCGTCGACCTGTACGACGTCAGTGACGACTGGATCCCGATCTACGACAAGACCGACCTGCCCGGCTTCTACGTGGCCATCGGCACCAGCGGCAACCAGTTCAAGAACTGTCACATCGCCGCCTACTGCCTGACCAGGTTGATCCAGGAAGTCGAGGCCGGACACGACCACGACGCCGACCCCGTGAAGGTGGAGATGCCGTACACCGGTCTCGTCCTCGACATGGGTGTCTTCAGCCGCAATCGGGAGATCAACAAGGCGTCCTCGTTCAGCGTCCTGGGGTGAGCCGGCCGGTGCCCTGGGTCACTCACAAGTTCGGCGGAACCAGCCTTGCCGATGCCGACGCCTACCGGGCGGTGACGTCCATCATCGAGGGCTCGGCCAACCCGAGACAGGCCGTGGTGGTCTCGGCCATGGCGGGAATGACCGATGGCCTGATCGAGCTGGTCTCCCGTGCCGGTCGGCGGGACCCTTCTGCGAATGACCTCGCTGACGAGCTGCGCGACCGTCAGGTGGGTGTGGTCGAAGACCTGCTCTCGGGCCCGCATGACCTGGTTTCCCGGATCGACAAGGACTTCGAGGACATCAAGGACGTGCTGCGCGCCTCGAGTGTGATGGGGGCCGCCCTCGACAACGCCATCGCCGCGGTTGCCGGCTTCGGTGAGGTGTGGTCGGCCAGGCTCCTCGCCGCCTATCTGCAGGACCGAGGGGGGTCGGTGGAGATGCTCGACGCCCGCGAGATCCTCGTGGTCACCCCGGCAGACACGGCTCCTGCCGTCGACTGGGAGACCAGCGCAGCCAACCTGGAGAAGTGGCTGGAGGGACGGGACCCGGAAGTCCTGGTGATCACCGGGTTCATCGCCTCCGACGCCACGGGGGCGCCGACCACCTTGGGCCGGAACGGCAGTGACTACTCGGCGGCGATCTTCAGCTCCCTGCTCGAGGCCAGCGAGTTGTCCATATGGACCGATGTCGACGGTGTGATGAGCGCCGATCCCCGATTGGTCCCCGAGACCGAGGTGCTGGCCGAGCTGTCCTACGACGAGGCCATGGAGCTGGCCTACTTCGGGGCCAAGGTGATCCACCCCGCCACCATGACCCCGGCGATCCGCAGTGGCATCCCCGTCACCATCCGCAACACCTTCAACCCGTCAGCCCCGGGCACACGGATCGCCCCGACCTCATCGGCCGGGATGCCGGTGAAGGGCTTCGCCTCGATCGGCGACATGGCACTGATCAACGTGGAGGGGACGGCGATGATCGGGGTGCCCGGCATCTCGGAACGTCTCTTCGGCTCCCTGCGCCAGGCGGGGGTCTCCGTTGTGATGATCTCCCAGGGAAGCTCGGAGCACTCCATCTGCTTCGCTGTGCCGGAGTTGCATGCGGAGATCGCCCGCAACGCGGTGGAGAGGGCGTTCGCCCCTGAGCGTCATCGCGGGCTGCTCCAGGACATCGAGGTCACGACCGGGTGCACCATCCTCGCCGCGGTCGGGGACGGTATGTCGGGGACACCGGGGATAGCCGCCCGTCTCTTCGGGTCCCTGGTGCGTGCCGGTGTCAACGTGAAGGCGATCGCCCAGGGGTCGTCGGAGCGGAACATCTCGGTGGTCATCGAAGGCGCCGACGCAACCCGGGCCCTGCGCGCTGCTCACTCCGGGTTCTACCTGTCCCGCCAGACCCTCTCGATCGGGCTGATCGGGCCGGGTCATGTCGGGGGCACCCTTCTCGACCAGATGGCCCCGCGTCTCGAGTCATTGGTGAGCGAGTTCGGAGTCGATCTCCGGGTGCGGGCAATCGCCTCGAGCGGGACGATGATCCTCGACGAGCATCGCATCGATCTCGGCGACTGGCGTCGTCGTCTGGCGCAGGGGGGAGCGGGCACCATGCCCACCGACCTCGACCTGCTCGCCGACCACGTGAACACCGAGTCGATTCCCCACGCCGCGATCATCGACTGCACGGCCAACGGTGACATCGCCCTTCGATATGTCGACTGGCTCTCGAGGGGAATCCACGTGATCACACCCAACAAGAAGGCCAACAGCGGGGACATCGAGTACTACCGAGCCCTGCAACAGGCGGGCCGGCGCGCCGACGCCCACTACTTCTACGAGACGACGGTGGGGGCGGCGCTGCCCATCATCCAGACGTTGCGCGACCTGGTTCAGACGGGCGACTCGATCCACCGGATCGAGGGGGTCTTCTCCGGGACGCTCTCCTATCTCTTCAACAGCTTCGACGGGTCGGTTCCTTTCTCCGAGATCGTGAGGGCGGCTCGTGACAAGGGCTACACCGAGCCGGACCCGAGAGAGGACCTCTCCGGTCTGGACGTGGCCCGCAAGGTGGTGATCCTGGCCCGGGAGATGGGTCTCACCACCGGGTTGGGAGACATGGAGATCGAGGGCCTCATCCCGGCCGGTCTCGAGGAGGGCGGGGTGGAGGAGTTCCTCGACCGGCTGGCCGACCACGACGACGAGATGCTCGCTTTCGTGGAGGAGGCCCGTTCGAGGGGCAAGGTGCTCCGCTTCGTCGGCGTGATCGACCCGGTTGCCGGCTGCCAGGTCTCCCTGCGTTCCTATGACGCGGACCATCCCTTCGCCCGGATCAAGCTGACCGACAACATCGTCACCTTCCAGACCGATCGCTACTCGGAGAACCCGCTGGTGGTCCAGGGCCCGGGTGCGGGGCCGGCCGTCACCGCCGGTGGCGTGTTCGCCGACCTGCTCCGTCTGGCCAACTACCTGGGGGCCACCCTTTGAGATCTCACGGCCGTCGGTAGCATCGACGCCGAGGAGACCACATGGTTCGCAGCTATCGAGACGTAGTCGCCGAGGCGAAACGTCAAATCAGGGAGATCGAGCCCGAAGACCTCCGGGCGCGACTCGGCGAGATCGTGGTCCTCGACGTCCGTGAGTCGGACGAGTTCGAACAGGGCGCCATCCCGGGGGCCGTCCTCGTGCCCAGGGGCACCCTCGAGGGGGCGGTGTCGGGATACCTCGACTCACCGGACCGGGAGGTGGCCCTCTATTGCTCGGGTGGGGCCCGCTCGGCCCTGGCGGCCAAGGCATTGGTGGACATGGGGTACACCAACGTCTGGTCGCTCCAGGGTGGGTTCTCCAGATGGAAACGCGAGGGCTTGGACTGGGCCAAGCCGGAAGGTCTCTCCGCGGAGCAGAGGACCCGGTACAGCCGTCACATCCTCCTTCGCGAGGTGGGCGAGGAGGGCCAGGTGCGGCTGCTCGACTCCAAGGTGCTGCTGGTCGGCGCCGGCGGGCTCGGCTCCCCGGCCGCCATGTACCTAGCCGCGGCCGGTGTCGGCACGTTGGGGATCGTGGACGACGACGTGGTCGACGCCAGCAACCTGCAGAGGCAGATCCTGCACAACCTTGACCGGCTGGGCAGGTCGAAGGTGGAGTCCGCTCGTGAGACGCTCGCCGCGCTCAACCCCGACGTGAAGATCGAGACCCACGACCTCAGGCTGAGGGCCGACAACGCCCTCGAGCTCCTCTCCGGGTACGACGTGATCGTCGATGGCGGGGACAACTTCCCCACCAGGTACCTGGTCAACGACGCCTCCCTGCATCTCCGCATCCCGGTCGTCCACGGGTCGATCTTCAGGTTCGAGGGCCAGGTGAGTGTCTTCGATCCCTACAACGGCCCCTGCTATCGGTGTCAGTACCGGGAGCCGCCACCCCCGGAGCTGGCGCCTTCCTGCGCCGAGGCCGGGGTGCTCGGGGTGCTTCCCGGCATCGTCGGGTCGATCCAGGCGGTGGAAGCGATCAAGCTGATCCTCGGGGTCGGTGAGCCGCTGGTGGGTCGTCTCCTCACCTACGACTCCCTCTCCCAGGAGTTCGTCGATCTCAGGATCCGCCGGGACCCCGACTGTCCCGCCTGCAGCGACGAGACCCGGCCCCCGCGTCTGGTCGACTACGACCCCACCTGCGCCTACGCCGGGGCCGCCGAACGGGTCCTCTGAACCGTTCTGTGCGGATCTAGTACGCGTGACGCGTACCTAACCCGCACAGAACGTTGTCCAGCCGTCTAGCGCTCGACCGGTGCTCCCACCAACGAGCCGTACTCGGTCCAGGAGCCGTCGTAGTTGGCGACGTTCTCCAGACCCAGCAGCTCGTGGAGGACGAACCAGGTGTGGGCGGAGCGCTCGCCGATCCTGCAGTAGGTCACCACCGGCTCGCCGTTGACCGACGAGTAGAGCTCGGACAGCTCGGGCGCCGACCGGAAGGACCCATCCTCGTTGGCCGCCTTCGACCAGGGGATGTTGCGCGCCCCGGGGACGTGGCCGCCGACATAGGGCTGCTCCTGGGGGAGATGATCGGGCGCCAGCTTCTCACCGGAGAACTCCTCGGGGGAGCGAACGTCGACGAAAGTCGTGCCGCCGGCGCCGACCCGGGACAGGACGTCGTCACGCAGAGCGCGGAAATCCGGACGTTCCTGGCCCTGGATCCGGTAGTCGGTCTGCCTGACCACCGGCACCTCGGTCGTGGTCTCCCTCTGCTCCACGTTCCACTTGAGCCGACCGCCGTCGAGCAGCTTGACCTTGTCGAACCCGCGCAGCTTGAGCAGCCAGTAGGCGTAGGCAGCGAACCAGTTGTTGTTTCCGCCGTACAGGACCACCGTGGTGTCCGCGTCCACCCCGGACCTGGCCAGCAGGCCGGTCAGGCCTTCCTGGTCGAGGTAATCGCGCTGCAAGGGGTGGTGGAGGTCGGTGGACCAGTTCCAGGCGATGGCGCCCCGGATGTGACCGCGGCCGTAGGCGTCGGTGTCCTCGTCGACCTCGATGATCCGCAGTGCGGGGTCGTCGAGGTTCTCAGCCAGCCATTCGGTGGTGACGAGAGCTGTGGGGTTGGCGTAGTCGTTGCGACTGGGCATGTGCGCTCCTGACGTGGTTTCGGTGTCTTCGAGTGGATGCCGACGTCGGGACCGACCGGGATGGTCGCAAGCTCTCGGTGTGGTGACGTCGGTTCAGGAGTGCCGTGTGCATGCCGGTCCGGCACCCGGGTGGACCACCCGAGAGCTGAGACACAGGCAACAAGTACGTGGCGACGTCATGACGAAGCGCCGAACCTACCGGCGGGTCGGGAGGACTGTCAAGGTGACGTCGTCTTGCCGGTTGTGCCGGCTCGTTGCTACCTTCAGGATGCACATGAACCAGACGTTCGCTCATCGTCACCATCACCACCCCACGCGGGTCGGCTGACGGTGCCTTTCTGAGCGAGCTGTAAGGACATCAAGACGCCGACCGGACGGTCGGCGTTTCTCATTGATGGGCACGCCGGCTCGTGACGGCGGCGGGAAAGGTCCCCGCAAAATGCCCAACTCCCAGATCGGCCAGGACCTGATCCACCTCGCCGTGCCAAAAGGGCGGATCGAGGTCGGTGTCGCCGCGTTGCTGGCCGATGCCGGCATGCGGCTCCGCTCCGGGCCGCGTGGCTATCGACCCGTGATCTCGGTCGACGGCTTCGAGGTGAAGCTGCTCAAACCGCAGAACATCGTCGAGATGCTGGCCGCCGGCACCCGCGACGTGGGCTTCGCCGGGGCCGACTGGGTCGCGGAGAAGTCCGCTGAGCTGGTCGAGCTGCTCGACACCGGTCTCGACCCGGTCCGGGTGGTGGCGGCTGCGCCGGAGAGCCTGCTGGTCGACGGTGACCTCCCCAATCGCCCTCTCGTCGTCGCCAGCGAGCTCGAGCGTCTCGCCCGCCGGTGGATCGAGAGCCGCGGTATCGACGCCACCCTGGTCCGCTCCTACGGCGCGACCGAGGTGTTCCCGCCCGAGGACGCCGATGTCATCGTGGACATCTCGGCCACGGGGGAGACCCTGGCCGCCAACGGCCTGGTCGTGGTCGACGTCCTGATGACCTCGTCGACACGTCTCTACGCCAGCCGCAACGCCATGGGCTCGCCGACCAAGAAGCCGGCCATCGACGGTCTGGTGCTCGGTTTGCGCTCGGTTCTCGAGGCCCGGGAACGGGTGATGGTGGAGCTCAACGTGTCGCCTGAGGATGTCGAGGAGGTGATCGCGGTGCTTCCGAGCATGCGGGAACCCACCATTGCCACCCTCCATGGCTCGGCCGGGCTGGCCGTCAAGGCGGCTGTGCCCAGGACCCGGCTCCCGGGGCTGATCCCGTTGCTGAAGACCAGGGGCGCCACCGACATCGTCGTGTCCCGCTTGGAGCAGATAGTCCCATGAGCAACGCCTACGTCCCCCCTTCGTTCCAGACGCGGATCGATCTCGATCTCTCCCGCAACGAGGGATCGCCGATTCTCGAAGGGCTCGACCTCTCCGGCGTCGACGTCGTCGGGTTGGCCAACCGCTACCCCGACACCGAAGCGCTCCGGGAGGCGATCGGCCGCAGACACCGGGTCCCACCAGAGATGGTCCTGGTCACCGCGGGAGCGGACGACGCCCTGTTCCGGTGTTTCCTCGCCTTCCCGGAAGGACCGGTGGTGGCTACCACGCCCAGCTTCGAGATGATCCGTCGCTACGCCGCCCAGGTGGGGACCCCTCTGATCGAGGTCCCGTGGTGGGACAGGGCGTTCCCGATCGAAGAGTTCCGGACGGAAGCCACGACCCGTCCCGGGACCGCGGTCGTCGTCTCCCCGAACAACCCGACCGGGAACGTCATCACGAGGTCGGACCTGAGAGCCATCTCGGACGCCTATCCGGTGGTCGTCCTCGACTCGGCATACACCGAGTTCGCCGACGAGGACCTGACCCCGCTGGCCATCGATCTCGGCAACGTGGTGGTCCTGCGCACCCTGTCCAAGGCGTTCGGTCTGGCCGGTCTCCGGGTTGGCTATGCCCTCGGGCCGCCCCGGTTGATCGAACGACTCTCATCATTTGGCTCCCCCTACGCCCTCTCCGGTCTGTCGGCCGCACTGGCCGGGCTCGTCCTCGAGACGGGCGAGGAGAGCGTCGGCGGGGCCTTGAGCTCGGTGGCCGAGAACAGGAAGCGTCTCGCCTCGCTCCTCGAAGAACTGGGCTGTGAGCCGTTGCCGTCCCAGGCCAACTTCGTGCTCGCCACCGACGTCGACCCCGGATGGGTGGTTCCGGCGATGGCATCGCTCGGGGTCGGTCTGCGCGGCTTCCCCGACCACTCCGAGCTGGCCCGATGCGTCCGGATCACGGTGCCTGCCGCCGAGGACGGCTACACGCGACTGGAGCGGACCCTGCGAATTGTGCTCGCCCCTCAGGCTCTGCTGTTCGACCTGGACGGTGTCCTCGCCGACGTGAGCGGGTCGTTCCGGGCCGCCATCGTGGCCACCGCGGCGAGTTTCGGAGTCGAGGTCAGCCCCGACGACATCGCCAGGGTGAAGGCGCGGGGGGACGCCTCCGACGACTGGGAATTGACCCGGCGTCTCTGCGCGGCGAACGGGGTCGAAGTCGGGTTGGGCGAAGTGCGCGAGCGGTTCGAGACCCTCTATCAGGGCATAGACGGTGTGAACGGTCTGAAGGAACGAGAGCGTCTTCTGGTCGACCCCTCGGTTCTCGCCAGCTGGGCAGACAGGCTCCCGCTGGCCATCGTCACAGCCCGGCCGCGAAAGGACGCCCTGGAGTTCTGCGATCGGTTCGGCATCGGCGACTTCTTCGAGACCGTGGTCACCAGAGAGGACGCACCATCGAAGCCGGACCCGGCGCCGGTGCTCCTGGCGCTGGAGCGGCTCGGTGTGAAACGAGCCTGGATGGTGGGCGACACCGTGGACGACCTGGTGGCTGCGCGGGCTGCCGGTGTGGTCCCGATCGCGGTGGTCACCCCTGGCGAGGACGGTGGCCACCTCAGCCAGGCGGCCCGGGTGCTCTCGACCGTCTCCGAGATCGAGGAGGTGCTCCGTGACCCGATCGGCTGAACTGGTTCGCAAGACGGGGGAGACAGAGATCGAGGTGCGTCTGGTCCTCGATGGCACAGGCGTGTCGAAGATCGAGACCGGGCTCGGCTTCCTCGATCACATGCTGGACGCTCTGGCCAGACACGGTGCCTTCGACCTGACCGTCATGGCATCGGGCGATCTGCCGGTGGACGACCACCACACGGTCGAGGACTGTGCCATCACGCTGGGACGCGCTTTCGACGAGGCCCTGGGGGATCGATCCGGGATCACCCGGTTCGGTCACGCCTATGCCCCCCTCGACGGGTCGTTGTGCCGGGCGGTGGTGGACCTGTCCGGCCGGCCCTGGCCCGAGATCTCCCTCCCGTTTCGCCGGCCCATGATCGGAGAGGTGGCGACCGAGAACCTGGTGCACTTCCTGCGCAGCTTCGCGAGCGAAGCCCGGATGGCGCTGCACGTGGACCTCATCCGTGGTGACAACGACCATCACATCGCCGAGTCGGCCTTCAAGGCGCTGGCCCTCGCATTGCGCACCGCCGTCGTGGTGCGTGGCGAGGGGATCCCCTCGACGAAGGGCAGTCTGGGATGACGGACGTGACCATCGTGCCCACGGGAACCGCCAACCTGGCCTCGGTGAGGGCCGCCTTCGACAGACTCGGAGCCGGGGTGACCCTGGCAGACACGCCGGAGGCGGTAGAGGCGGCGCCGCGAGTGGTCGTCCCCGGTGTGGGCTCGTTCGGGGCCGCCATGGACACGCTCGTCGGCAACGGGACTGCGGGCGCGATCGAGCGCCGGGTCGCCTCTGACCGCCCCACCCTGGCCGTCTGTGTCGGCATGCAGTTGCTCGCCAACTGCAGCGAGGAGAGCGACGGCATCGCCGGTCTTGGTGTCCTCGACCAGAGAGTGCGACGATTCGGGGAGGGAGTGCGATTGCCGCAGTTGGGCTGGAATCAGGTGACGCCGTCCGATTCCAGCCGGTTCTTGACCCGGGGCTGGGCCTACTTCGCAAACTCCTACCGCATCGAGAAGGTGCCTGACGGCTGGTCGGCCTCTTTCGCCGACCATGGCGGCAGCTTCGTCGCCGCCCTGGAACGGGGCGCCATCCTGGCGTGTCAGTTCCACCCCGAGCTCTCCGGCGCCTGGGGCGGCGAGATCCTGGCCCGATGGCTGTCGGCGACGGAGGGGGTTGGCTGATGCTGGCGACCCGGGTCGTCCCCTGTCTCGACATCGACGATGGCCGTGTGGTCAAGGGGATCCGCTTCCAAGGGCTTCGTGACGCCGGCGACCCCGTCGAGTCTGCCCGCCTCTATCAGGATCAGGGGGCGGACGAGATCGTCCTGCTCGACGTCTCGGCCACTCCCCAGGGCCGCGCCCACAACCTCGAGGTCGTGTCCTCCGTGCGGCGGGTGCTGTCGATCCCGCTCACGGTGGGCGGCGGGGTCCGCGAGGTCGAGGACGCCGGACGGCTGCTCGACAGCGGCGCCGACAAGATCGGCGTCAACACCGCCGCGGTGAGGCGGCCGGAGCTGATCGCCGAGTTGAGCAGGCGTTTCGGCGCCCAATGCACCGTGCTGGCCGTCGATGCCGCCTCCAGGGACGAGGGCTGGGAAGTGGTCATCAGGAGCGGGACCGAGCGCACCGGTCTCGACGTGGTCGAGTGGTGCCGGAAGGCCGTGGCGCAGGGGGTCGGTGAGATCCTCCTCACCAGCTGGGACCGCGATGGCACCGGGGACGGATACGACCTCGGTCTCATCGAGGCCGTGGCCTCTGCAGTGACAGTGCCGGTGGTGGCCTCCGGCGGTGCCCGGTCCCCGGAGCACCTGGTGGCGGCAGCGGGCGCCGGGGCGTCGGCGATGCTGGTGGCCTCGATCCTGCACGACGGGGTGACCACCGTGGCCGAGCTGAAGAACGGTCTGATCCGGGCAGGGATCGTGGTGCGGCCGTGATAGTCCCTTCGATCGACATCGTCGACGGAAAGGCCGTCCAGTTGGTCGGGGGCGAGCAGCAGGCGATCGATGCCGGCGACCCTCTGGCCGTCCTCGAGCGTTTCGCCGTGGCGGGAACGGTGGCGGTGGTCGACGTCGACGCCGCCCGGGGTGAGGGCGACAACCAGGATCTGATCCTCGAGATGTGCCGCCGGGCGCCGTTGCGCGTGGGCGGCGGTATCCGTGACTCCCGAAGGGCAAGGATGTGGCTGGACGCCGGCGCCGAGCAGGTGGTCGTGGGCACAGCCGCCTCGGAGGAACTGCTCTCGGATCTGCCCCGGGAACGGGTCATCGTGGCCCTGGACGCCCGGGATGGGGAGGTGCGCACCCACGGTTGGCGTCAGGGGACCGGCGAGGGCGTCCTCGACTCGGTTGCGAGGTTTCGCGGGCTGTGCGCCGGGTTCCTGGTCACCTTCATCGAGCGAGAGGGTCGTCTCGGCGGCACCGATCTCGAGATGGCCAGAATCGTGGTCGAGCAAGCAGGCGACGCCAGGGTCACCATCGCGGGCGGGGTCAGCAGCGCCACCGAGATCGCCCTCCTCGACGACATCGGCGCCGACGCCCAGGTGGGGATGGCGTTGTACACCGGGCGGCTCGGTCTCGCCGATGCGTTGGCGGCGCCACTGCGGAGCGACCGTGCCGACGGGCTCTGGCCGACGGTCGTGGTCGACGAGCACGGCATCGCCCTCGGCCTCGCCTACTCCAGCATCGAGAGCCTGCGCCGCGCCATCGACACCCGAAGGGGGGTCTATCACAGCCGGTCGCGAGGTCTCTGGGTCAAGGGGGAGACGTCAGGTGCCGTCCAGAACCTGATACGGGTGGACATCGACTGTGACCGCGACAGCCTCCGCTTCACGGTCCGCCAGCGAGATGGCTTCTGTCACACAGGTGACCGCACCTGCTGGGGCCACGATCACGGAATCCCCCGTCTGGAACGACGTCTCCGGGAGATCAGCAGGATCAGACCACAAGGTTCGAACACGGTGAACCTGCTCGACGATCAGGGTCTTCTCGACGCCAAGCTGGTCGAAGAGACCCGGGAACTGACAGATCCCGGGGCGGATGTGGCCGCAGAGACCGCCGATCTTCTCTATTTTGCCCTCGTGAAGGCCGTTGCCACCGGTGTCAGCCTGGCTGAGATCGAAGGGGTCCTGGATCGCAGGGAGCGACGAACGACCCGGCGGCTGATGGGGATCAAGGAGTTGGATTGAGTGGTCTGCTGCGCCGGGTCAGCCCGGCGGATCTGCACGGGATGCCGAGAGGGGTGTTGGACGCCGAGACACTGGCCACCGCCGCCGCCATCGTGGAGGACGTGCGGGAGCGTGGTGAGGAAGCGGTCCGGGCGCACGCCGAGCGCTTCGGGGACATCGGCCCCGGCGACAGTCTCAGCATCGGCCGCCGCGAGCTGCTGGAAGGGTTCGAGACCCTGGACGAGGAGACCCGTGAGCTGCTGATCAGGGTGCACCGCCGTATCGAGGCCTTCTGTCGGGCCCAGCGCGACGGTCTCGCCGATCTCACCATCCAGATCGAAGGGGGTCAGGCTGGTCATCGGTGGATCCCGGTCAGGTCGGTGGGTGTCTATGCCCCCGGTGGCCGCTACCCGCTCCCGTCGTCGGTGCTCATGACTGTCACTCCGGCGCGGGTCGCCGGTGTCACCAGCGTCTGGCTGGCCTCCCCGCGCCCCTCCCCACTTGTCCTGGGCGCCGCCTGGGTGGCCGGTGCCGACGGGGTGCTGACGGTAGGTGGGGCCCAGGCGGTGGCTGCGCTCGCATTCGGGACGGTCAGCCCCCACGCCGACATGATCGTGGGCCCGGGGAATCGCTGGGTGGTCGCGGCCAAGCGCCACCTCTTCGGCGAGGTCGGCATCGACGGTCTCGCCGGCCCGACCGAGATCGTGGTCGTCGCCGACGACGACGCCGATCCGGCGTTGGCCGCCGGCGACCTGCTGGCACAGGCCGAGCACGACGTGGATGCCCTCCCGATCCTGATCACGACATCGATGCGGATGGCCGAGGAGATCGATCGTGAGCTGGGGGAGCAGCTCGCCGACCTCCCGACGTCCGAAGTCGCCGCCGTCGCACTGGAGAACGGCTTCTGCGTCGTGGTGGACAGTCTGTCTCAGGCCACCGCGGTGTCGGACAGCCTGGCCCCGGAGCATGTCGCCCTCCACGTCAACGAGCCGCGCGCCCTGGCCATGCAGTTGAGGGAGTACGGCTCGCTGTTCATCGGCCCCGGCTCGGCCGAGGCGTTCGCCGACTACGGGGCCGGGCCCAACCACGTGCTTCCCACCGGTGGCGGCCCGCGCTATCAGTCCGGTCTCTCGGTGATGACGTTTCTGAAGGCGTCGACCTGGCTCGCCATCGACCGCCCCGACTACCTCGTGGAGGACACTGCGCGCCTCGCCCGTCTGGAGGGGCTGGAGGGGCACGCCCGCGCCGCCCTGGCGCGGTCACGTCAAACCGAGCTCAGGCAAGGAAGGTCCCCGGTCTCGGCTGCACCTCGGGATGCGAGTACGCCTCCTCCCACGGGAAGACCCCGTTGAGGTCGTCGTAGCTGACCTGCAGGACCGGCACCGGGAGACCCGGAGGACGCTCGTAGTACCGGTTGGCCGTGAAGACGATCTCCTCGGGGTTGGGCACCTCCTCAAGAACCACCCGGTGCTGCCACTCGTCCTGGCGTCTTCCTGGTCGAGCCAGGCTTGGATTCGGGCACTCATGTTCCCACCCCCTTCGTGAAACAGCCCTGTGACCCAAGGTATGTGGCGGCACCGACAGATCCGCCGGCATTGACGAAACACGTATTGCGTTACTATGCGGCCACCATTGGGGGCGCCAGGTAGTCGGGCTGTAGGAGTGGGTATGAGTCGGGAAAACCACGCTCAGGTGCGCTTGATCAGCACTCCCGATCAGCGTCTCCGTGTCTTCGTCTCCTCGACCCTGCAGGAGCTGGCCACCGAGCGGGAGACGGCCAAGAAGGCCATCGACACGCTCCACCTGACCCCCGTCATGTTCGAGCTGGGAGCCCGCCCTCACCCCCCGGTCGAGCTCTACCGGTCCTATCTGGAGCAGTCCGATGTGTTCGTTGGCATCTACTGGCAGTCTTACGGATGGGTGGCGCCCGATTGGGAGATCTCGGGTCTCGAGGATGAGTTCCGGCTCTCCTCCGGCATGCCCCGTCTCCTCTACATCAAGGAGCCGGCCCCGGAGCGCGAGCCCCGTCTCGAGGGGATGCTGCAGACGGTCAGGGACGAGGGCTCGGCGTCGTACCGGGTGTTCTCCACAGCGGAACAGCTCTCCGAATTGCTGCTCGACGATCTCGCCGTGCTGATCACCGAGCGCTTCTACAGCTCCGCCACCCCCGATCTCGCCGAAGGGACGATGACCTTCCTCTTCGCCGATCTCGAGGGCTCGACACCGATGATCCAACGGCTCGGCGATCTCTACCGTCAGCTGCTCAAGGACTATCACGCCATAGTCAATGCCGCGGTCGCTCGTCACAGAGGCCGAACCGCGGCCACCGAGGGTGACGGGTTCTTCTGCGTCTTCAGCACCCCTACCGACGCCCTCGATGCCGCCGAGGAGATCCTGAGGGAGATGGATCGGCGCGAATGGCCGGGATCGGAGCGGCCCCGGGCCCGGATAGGAATTCACACCGGCACCGCCACCCGGACGATGGAGGGGTACGTGGGGCTCGACGTCCACCGCGCCTCCCGGGTGGGGGCGGCAGCCAACGGTGGCCAGGTGCTGGTCTCCGAAGTTACCGCCGGGCTCCTGGAGGACCATGCCCGGGCGCACGGGGAGAGGATCCTCGATCTCGGTGAGTTCATCCTCGAGGGCATCGGCCGGGAGGAGCGGCTCTTCCGCATCGACCTTCCCGACCTCGAGACTGTGACCACACCGCCCCGGGCCAAGGCCAGAACCCGTTTCACCGCACCCGCCGCGGCCCGTCCCATCATCGGGCGCGTCGAGGACGTCAGGGGCGCGAGCGAGATGCTGCTCCGGGACGCGGTCCGTCTGGTCACCGTCACCGGCCCCGGTGGGACGGGCAAGACCCGGCTCGCCCTCGAGATCGCCACGCGTATTGCCGAAGAGTTCCCCGACGGGGTGGTGTTCGTCGACCTCTCCGCCATCCGGGACCAGGACCGCTTCCTGCCCGCAGTCGGTCGGGCACTCGGGGTGCGCGAGTCCGTGGAGAGAGATGTCCTGGAAGGTCTCGACTCGGTCGTCGGTGATGCCCGGATGCTCATCGTCCTCGACAACATGGAGCAGCTCCTCGGGGCCTCACACGACGTCGGGAGGATGCTCGAGACCCTGCCCAACATCCGGATCCTGGTCACCAGCCGGTCCCCGCTCCGTCTCAGCTGGGAGCACGAGTATCCCCTGTCACCGCTGCCCGTGCCCGAGGCCGGGGCCGACGTCGATGAGATCCGCCAGGCGGACGCAGTGACCCTCTTCGTCGACCGGGCCGCTGCGGTCCGTCCCGGCTTCAAGCTCGACGATTCCAATCAGGATGTGGTCGCCGAGATCACACGTCGGCTCGACGGTCTGCCTCTGGCCATCGAACTGGCCGCGGCCCGGCTCAGGAGCTTCCCGCCGGAGATGCTCCTGAGCAGGCTCGACGACCGTTTGAGCATCCTCGACAAGAGCACCGCCGACGCCCCCGAGCGACACCGAACCTTGCGCGCCGCAATCCAATGGAGCCACGATCTCCTCGAGGAAGAGGAGAAAGTGGTCTTCCGCCGGCTCGCCGTTTTCTCGGGTGGCTGCACTCTGGAGGCGGCGGTGGAAGTCTGCCAGGACGACAACCTGGACGAGTTCGGCATCCTCGACATCCTCGAGGAGTTGGTGGCGAAGTCGCTGGTGGTGTTTGGTGTCGACGATCAGGGCATGTCCCGTTATCGCATGCTGGAGACCCTGCGTGAGTTCTCCCTCTCCAAGCTGGTCGAGTCCGGTGAGGAGGAGACGATCAGGGATCGGCATCTGCGGTGGATCCTGGGTCTGTCCGAGCAGATCGCCGAAATCCTCTCCACTCCGAGATTCCCCGCCTTCCTCGACCTCTTGGAGGTGGAGCGGATGAACATCGCTTCCGCCCTGAAATGGAGCATCGCCACCGGCCGCGACCACGAAGCGGCGTTGACAGTTTGCGGGAACCTCCCCTTGTTCTGGGACACACGCGGCTTCGTGGCCGAGGGAGTCGAGCTGACCCGAGCCCTGGTCTCCGCCACCACTGGCGACAGCCGGGGTCGGGGCATGGCGCTGGGCTCGCTGGGCTGGCTGGAGATGCTCTACGGTGAGCCCGACCGATCCGAGGACGCACTGATCGCCGCGGTGCAGATGTTCCGGGACCTCGGGGACGACGCATGGCTGTGCCGGACGCTGGCCATGCACGGCATGACCACCTACAACCGGAACGATCTCGACGCCGCCGAGCGCCAGTTCAACGAGGCCATCGCCCTGGCCAGGGAGAACGACCTGGAATGGCTGGCTGATGCCTGGTGTGCCTATGGCATGGCCCACATCGCCCTGGCCCGAGGCGACTTCCAGACCTGCGCCCGGCTGTTGGAAGAGGCGTTCGAGTACTCCCGGGACCACGGGCTCACCTGGGGCGTGGGGCACACCCAGCTCAGCCGTGGGGTGCTCGCCTTCATGCTCGGAGACCTGGATCAGGCCGTGCTCAGGCTCTCGGAGAGCCTGGCCGTCCGCAAGGAGCTCAGGGACGCCCGCGGCATCTGCGACTGTCTGGGGATGATCGCCCTCCTGGCCGCGGTCCAGGGTGACCACGAGTTCGCCGCACAGATGCTCGGCGCGGCCGAGATGGCCCGCGAAGCCTCGGGTCACCAGGTGGTCCCGTGGCTGCAGCCTCTTCTCGAACAGGGCCAGATGATGGTGCAGCAGGCGCTGAAGGAGGACTACGAGGAGCAGCTCGAAGTTGGTCGTCGTCTCACCACCAACGGCGCCATCGAGAAGGTCCTCAGCCGCACTCCCCAGAGCGAGCAGCAGGTGGCGGTGTCCGCCTGAGCGACGCAGGCGGGCTCCGCGCTCGTTTTCGCGAGCTTCACGACTCAGGTTGCTTCGTCATGCCGAACGCCTGGGACGTCGGGTCGGCGTTGGTCCTCCAGTCCCTCGGCTTCCCGGCGCTGGCCACGACCAGCTCCGGTCTCGCCGCCGCATTGGGACGTCATGACCAGACGGTCACTCTCGACGAGCTGGTCGACCATGTCCGTTCCCTGTGCGCGGTGTTGGAGGTGCCGGTCAGTGTCGACTCCGAGTCGGGTTTCGCCGCCCAATCCGGCGAACTGGGACGCACCGTCGCCCGTCTGGCCGAAGCGGGTGCTTCCGGCGTCTCCATCGAGGACTACGTGCCGGGGCGGGGCCTGCTCGGTGTCGACGAGGCTGCCGAGAGGGTTGCCGTCTTCGCCGCCGCGGCAGAGCAGGAGGGTCTCACCGTCTCCGCCCGGGCAGAGAACCACCTCTACGACGTCGAGGATCTCGCAGACACGATCGGGAGGCTGAGTGCCTATCGCCAGGCCGGTGCCCATGTCCTGTATGCCCCGGGTCTGGACGACGTCGGGGACATCGCCCGGCTGGTCGCGGCGGTCGAAGCCCCGGTCAACGTGCTCCTCCTCCCGGGTGGGCCCGCGGTCCCGGAGCTGGCCGAGGCGGGTGTGCGTCGTGTCTCCACGGGCGGGCTTCTGGCTTTCGTGGCCTACGGGGCCATGGCCCGAGCGGCCCGAGAGCTGCTCGAAACCGGGATGGTCACCGCCCCGGTGTTGTCCCGGGCCGAGCGCGAGGCAGCCTTCGGCGACTGACCGTCAGACCGGGGTCACCTCGACGGCGACTCCGTTGAGGACGGCGTTGCCCGACACCGGGTCGATCTCGCCGGTGGTCAGCTGATTGGAGTTGACACCGGGACGGTCGCGGGCGACGGACAGACTGGAACCTTCCAGGTCGTGACCCCAGCCGTGCGGGATGCTGACCACGCCGGTCATGATGTCGTCGGTGACCTCCACCGCCGCCACCAGCTTGCCGGCGGATGACTTGACCTCGACGTTGTCGCCGTCGGCCACTCCGAGACGGGCGGCGTCCGCCCCGCTCATCTGCACCGTGCAGCGGTTGCGACCCTTGACCAGGACGTCGACGTTGTGCATCCAGGAGTTGTTGGACCGCACATCCCGCCGGCCGATCAGGACGAAACCGCCGTTCGGCACTGTCTCCATGGCCGTGGCGAGACGAGGCACGTCGGCGAGGAGGGCCGTCGGCGCCAACTCGACCATTCCAGACGGTGTGCACAAATCGTCGGGGAACCGGGGCTCGAGAGGCCCGAGATCGATGCCGTGAGGGGCTGCCTCCAGCCTGGCCAGGGTGAGACCGTCGGGGTCGGCGCCATAACCGTCGCCGTACGGGCCGGTGCGGATCAGGAAGTCGAGCAGACGCACCGGTCCGGCCCCACCGTCGGTCATCTCGAGCAGTTCCTCGGGCTGCCGGCCGTGGACGGGGGATGAGGGGTCGGCCACGGCGGCACCTAGGGCCATCCCGAACAGGGCGTCGTCGAGTGCGGTCACGTCGGGATCGCTTCCCTGCCCGGTCAGCGTCGCCCCGAGACGGATCAGGATCTGCCACTCGTCGAGGGCGTCGTCCTCGAGCGGGAACAGCGCGGGGGAGTAGTTGGCGACGTTGCGCACCGACAACGTGTAGAAGGCGAAGTCGTAGTGAGGGCGACGGAGGGGGGTGACGCCGGGCAGCACGACGTCGGCGTGACGCGTGGTCTCGTTCAGATAGACGTCCAGCGAGACCATGAACTCGAGGGAGGCGAAGGCACGGTCGAGACGGTTCGAGTCGGGGGTGGAGAGGATGGGATTGCCGGCGATGGTGATCATCGCCCTGATCTGCCCCTCACCAGGGACCAGGATCTCGTCGGCAAGCGCCGACACCGGAAGCTCGCCACGTGTCTCCGGAAGACCTTCGACCCGGGTGGTCCAACGTCCGGTGGTGAACTCCCGACGGGCCCGGCGCTGCTCGTGGGCGGCTCTTGGGAACATGGCCCCGCCGGGCCGATCCAGGTTCCCCGTGATCACGTTCAGGACGTCGACCATCCACGAGGCCATGGTCCCGAAACGGGTGGTGTGGGTGCCGATCCGCCCGTAGACCGCGGCGCTCTCGGCAGCGGCCAATTCACGGGCGATCCGCCTGGTGGTGGCCGCAGGGATCCCACTGGCCGTCTCGATTGCCTCCGGGGTGAAGGAGGAAACGGCCAGGGCCACCTCGTCCAGACCGGCGACCGACCCGTCGAGGGGGCCGAGGTCGACCAGGTCCTCGTCGAAGATCACACTGGCCAGGGCGAAGAGGAACAAGGCGTCGGCGCCGGGCCGGATCGGGATGTGCTCCTGGGCCGCCCGGGCGGTCCGGGTGCGTCTCGGGTCGACGACCACCACCTTCCCGCCCCTGGCTCCGATCGCCTCCAGTCTCCCCGGCCAGTCCGGGGCGGTGGCCAGGCTCCCGTTCGACTCGTAGGGGTTGGCGCCCAGCATGAGCAGATAGGCAGTTCGGTCCAGATCGGGGACCGGGATCAGATCGGGGTGGCCGAACATGTAGCCCGAGGACACGTGCTTGGGCATCTGGTCCACCGTGGCCGCCGAGAAGACACTGCGCGAGCGGAGCATCTTGAGCAGCGTCCTGACGTAGAGGGCTCCCGACATCGAATGCACGTTGGGGTTCCCCAGATAGAACCCGACCGCATTGGGCCCGTGCTCGGCGATGATCGGCGTCATCTTCTCCGCGATGAGGGCGAACGCCTCGTCCCAGGTGGCCGGTTCGTGACGCCCGTTTCGCTTGATCAGAGGAGTCCGGACACGGTCGGGGTCGACGTCGAGCTTTCCCAGTGTCGAGCCCTTGGGGCAGATGTAGCCGTGGCTGAACACATCGTCGCGGTCGCCCCGGATACGGACTACCTCGCCGTTGGCATGGGTCACCTCGAGCCCGCAGGTGGCCTCGCAGAGCGGACAGGTCCGGAAATGGGTCTCGACTTCGGCGGCTGTCATGGCTCGAATCTAGATCGCTAACCCGGGTCGAGGTCGCGAATGTCCACCACGGAACCGCTCTCGATGCCGGCTTCGAGGGCGCGCCAGATCCTGGCGGCTGCCTCTGCGGGGTCGGCGAGACGGTCTTCCTCATGGAGGCTGTGGAATCGAGCCACTTCAGGGAAGTCGGTCTCGGAGGTCTTTCTGATCTGCTCCTGCATGGCGGTGGCCAACACACCCGGTGCGATCGACACCACGGCCACGCCACCCCGGGTCTTCTGCTCCGCTCCGACGTTGCGAACCCACTGATCGAGGGCTGCCTTGCCGGCGCCGTACGCCGACCAGCCCGGGTAGACGCTGCGGGCGGCGCCGGAGCTGATCATGACGAGCTGGAACGACCCCTCCCGCCCCCGAACCGCGGAGAGGAACATGTGGCCCAGCACCTGGCCTGCGGCACTGTTCAACAGGACGTTCCTCGAATACGCGGCGGTGTCCACCTCACCGGCGAAGCCGATCGGGTTGAGCGTCCCGGCGGCGTGGATGAAGACCGCCCGTGCCGGCTGGTAGACGCTGAAGAGCCGGTGGATCTGATCCCCGACGTCGGGCCAGGCGGTGGGATCGGAGAGGTCGGCGGTCAGATGCTCTATGCCGTCCCCGCCGACGCCGGAGCGGCTGATGTCCACCACCGTCGCCGGGAAGGGGACCGCCCTGGCCAGAGCCCGCCCCAGACCGGAGGAGGCGCCGGTGATGACCACCAAGCTCTCGCCTTCGCTCACCATCCCCTCACGTCCTCGGTCCCGGGGAGACGGGCGTCGTCGGTGTACGGGAACACCTCCATCAGCTCACCCGCCTCGATGCGTTCCTGGACCCGTTGCCAGGCCTCGGGTCTGAAGAGATCGCCGTGCCGTGACATCAACACCTCTGTCAACTCGTCTGTCATACCCAGGAAGCGCACGTGCTCCTCGGGGAAGATGTCCGAGCCGTCCACGCCGAACCACGGGGTCTCCGAGATCTCCTCCATCGGGTCCCGCGATGGTGGCATCGCCTTGAACCTCACGTCGGTGAGGGCGGACAACTCGTCGTAGTCGTAGAACACGACCCGACCGTGCCGGGTGACACCGAAGTTCTTGGTGAGCAGGTCGCCGGGGAAGATGTTGGTGCAGGCCAGGTCCTTGATCGCCTGCCCGTAATCGGTCACCGCGGCCGCCGCTGCCGCCGGGACCGCGTCCCGGGCGTAGAGGTCGAGAGGAACGACCCGTCTCTCGACGTAAACGTGATCGAGGATGAGGTGGTCCCCGGACACGTGCACCGATCTGCCCGCCTCCGTGAGCAGCTCCTGAGCCAATTCGGGGTGGAAGCGGTCGAGGGGGAACTGGAGGTGCTGGAAGTCCTGAGCATCGATGAGACGACCCGCCCGGTCATGCTGGAACACCATCCGGTAGCGGTCCATGATGCTGGCCCTGGTGGTCCGTTTCGGTGGTGGGAATCGGTCCCGGATCACCTTGAACACGTCGTCGTAGCCGGGCATGGTGAACACGATCATGACCAGCCCCTTGCTGCCGGGGGCATGTTCGAAGAGCTCGTCCGTCGAGTGGAGATGACGGAGCAGGTCCCGGTAGCGCTCGGTCTTCCCGTGCTTGTTCTGGCCGATGGAGATGTAGAGCTCGGCGACCCGCTTCCGTGGCATGAGACGGCGCAGGAACCGAACCAGGTCGTAGGGGCGGGCGACGTCGACGGCGAAGTACGACCGGGTGAAGCTGAACAGGATGGACACCGCGTCCTCGGTGAGCAGCACCGCGTCGATCACGACTCCGCCCTGTTCGTGGCGAAGCGAGAGGACCATGGGCAGCCGCACCGAGCCGGCATAGAGGAGCCCGACCACGTAGGCGGCCTGGCCGCGGTAGAAGACCGATCGGACCACCTCGGCCCTGCCGACGACCGGCAGACCGCCGCTCTCGGTGAGACGCTCCTCGATGCGTTCCGCGACGGACGAGCAGTCGGCATCCAGCCGCTTGAACCCGACGTCGGGGACCAGCCGGGTCAGGATCGCCCCCACCAGATCCGCGGTCGAGGGCTGTCGATCGAAGATCACATAGACCGGCTCTGTCGACGGTGACGGCGGGCTGTCGAAGTCGGTGTCGACGAATTCGATGCGGGCGTTCACGCCGACGGTGACGAACACCTGTCGGGTGATCGAGTTGTAGAACGTCTCGGCCAGTTCCCAGTCCTGACGTTCGGCGATCAGCCCCGAGTACACCGCCTTGGTCGCCACCCAGACCAGGGGGTCCGCCGCCCTGGCGCCCAGCAGCTTCTGGATGTCCTCGACCGCCCGGGCCACGACGAGGGTGTAGATCTTCAGCCGCCCGACGGCGTCGGCCTGCATCCCCCGCCAGTCGGCGGCTGCGAAACGACCCGGCGCCCTGGCGTTGAAGATCTTGAACCGGGACATGTAGTCGTCGAATCCGTCCACGACACGGGCGGCGACCATGTTCGACAACCGGCTGTCGGAGAGGGTCGTGGTCACCCCGGCAGGGTAGGCGCCGGTGCGAGCGGAGCTTCCGGGAGAGCGCGGTACAGTCGCAGCCCTGTGTCGGGATACGGTCGATATCGAGAGTACGCCGAGGCGATCTGGGAGATCGAAGAGCTGGGCATCCCGGTGATCCAGGCCCGGATCGCCGACTGGCTGGGTGTGAGCCGGGCCAGCGTGAACGAGATGGTGCACCGTATGCGTGAGGACGGGCTGGTCACCATCGCCGACGAGATCCACCTCACGGAGGAGGGCCGCCACCTCGCCGCGGTCATCGTCCGCCGGCACCGGCTCGCCGAGCGCTTCCTCACCGACGTTCTCAAGCTGCCCTGGGACAAGGTCCACGCCGAGGCCGAGGTCTGGGAGACCACGATCTCCGACCAGGTGGAGGAGGCCATGTGGGCCGCCCTCGAGGACCCCCAGACGTGCCCCCATGGCAATCCCATCCCCGGGGCGGGTTACCGGCCGCCCAAGATGAAGCCGATCAGCGCGATGGAGCCGGGGGAGAGCCGTCCCCTGGAGCGGATCTCCGAGGAGCTGGAGCTCGACGACGAGATGCTCGGCTTTCTCTATCGGTCGGGATTCCACCCCAAGGCCACCATCCAGCTGGTCAGCAAGGACCCGCAGGGGGCCTACACGGTCGAGATCGATGGCAACCGGGTCGGTGTGGGTGAGTTCGCCGCCGACCGTCTCTTCGTCGCCGTCTGAGCGCCGGTCGGGCTTCGCTCAGACCATGGCGGCGATGTCGACGCCGATCAGGTACACCATGAGCAGGATCACGGCGACGTTGATGGCGATCACCGGCTTGCGGAGACGATGACGCGATCCGGCGAAACGCCGGATGCTGAAGACGTTGGCCACGATCGCCACCACGCTGATCGTGATCCCCAGCCAGGGACCGACACCCGGCGCCAGGTTGAGGAATGGGGCCACGAACGGGAGCAGGATGTATGCGATCAGACACCTGATCCCGGAGATGACAATGGCCATGCTGAAGGCGCGTTGCGCTTCCGCATCCTCGACCCGGGAAGGTGGCGGCCCGGTGTCGGGGGGCCTGCTCGTCACTTGATCCACGTGGGGAGACTAACCGTGGTTTCGGCTCATCCCATCCGGGATATGTAAACCGAACAGCGTTCTCATGCGTCTATCACCGGAACCGAGAGCATTGGAGGTGATGACGATGCCGAGACCCGAGAAGACGAGCTCTGGCCCCGAAGGTGACGTCCTCTACGAGGAGTACCTCTTGAGACGGGCGGCGCGCAGCCGAATCGAGGCCGAACGCCAGACCGTCGAGGCCGTATCCACGGCTGTTGCCGACGGAGTCTCCTGGCGACGGATCGGGCAGCTCCTCGAGATGCCGGCGCCCCTGGCACAACGTCTCTACGAGCCGATGATTCGGCGGGCCGCGGGAGCCTGACGACCAAGAACCAATAGTCCGCATCGCAGGCGGCATCCGGGCACGGTCGCCTAACGTCGATGCCCGGATGGGCACCTTGTCGGACTACGTCGGGAGCGGCTTCTGCGAGATGAACGCCGCATCCGGGCCGCGAGAGCACTACGCAGCCCTCGTCGACCGCTTCGACGACTTCGACCTCACGGCCCTGGAGACGAGGGCGCATCTCATAGAGAGCCTGTTCCGTCGTCAGGGCATCACCTTCGCCACCTATGCCGAGGAAGATCTGGAGCGCACGTGGCCCCTCGATCTCGTCCCCAGGATCATCGCGGCCGACGAGTGGTCGAACATCGAGACCGGGCTGACCCAGCGGGTCCGCGCCCTCAACGCCTTCCTCCATGACCTCTACCAGGGGAATCAGGAGATCTTCCGCGACCGGGTGCTTCCACGCTGGCTCGTCGAATCGTCGCCCGGGTACATGCCGGAGGCCACCGGCATCCCGGTGCCCCAGGGCGGCCGCTGTGTGATCTCCGGGATCGATCTCGTCCGGGACGGAGAGGGTGTCTATCGGGTCCTGGAGGACAACCTGAGGGTCCCCAGCGGGATCTCGTACGTGCTGGAGAACAGGGTGGCCATGACCAGAGTGCTTCCCCAGGCGTTCTCGCGCTACCGGGTGCGCCCCGTGGCCCATTTCGGCGCCTCGTTGCTGAGAGCACTCAGATCCCTGGCGCCCCCGGGGGTCGACGACCCGGTGGTCGTGATCCTGACTCCCGGCGTGCACAACTCGGCCTACTTCGAGCACGCCTTCCTGGCCCGGCTGATGGGGGTCGAGCTGGTGGAGGGCCGCGACCTCGCCGTCGACGGGCGGGTGGTCTACGCCCGGACCACCCAGGGGCTGAGCCGGGTGGATGTCATCTATCGCCGGGTCGGCGACGAGTTCCTCGATCCAGTCGTGTTCCGACCCGACTCCCTCCTCGGTGTGCCCGGGCTGATGTCGGCGGTTAGGGCAGGCAACGTGGCTCTGGCCAACCCGGTCGGCAACGGGGCCGCCGACGACAAGGGGATCTACCCCTTCGTCCCCCGCATCATCGAGTACTACCTGGGCGAGGAGCCGATACTCCCGAACGTCACCACCTATCTCCCATGGGAGCCCGACGAGTTGGACCACGTCGTGGAGAACCTCGGCACCCTGGTCATGAAGCCGGTGGCCGAGTCGGGTGGCAAGGGGATCGTCTTCGGGCCCAACTGCTCCGAGGCGGAACTGGAGGAGGTGGCCGCCACTCTCAGGGCAGACCCGCGCGGCTACATAGCCCAGGAGGTGATCCAGCTCTCCACACATCCCACATTCATCGACGGTCGCCTGGCGCCACGTCACATCGACCTGAGGCCCTTCGTCCTCTCCGGCGCCGACGGCATCGAAGTCGTGCCCGGTGGCCTGACCAGGGTGGCCCTGCGCGAGGGGTCCCTGGTGGTCAACTCCTCACAGGGCGGCGGGTCGAAGGACACCTGGGTGCTCGCCGACTGATGCTGTCACGTCACGCCGAGAACCTGTTCTGGATCGGGCGGTACATCGAGCGCGCCGAGGACACCTCCCGGCTCCTCGACGTCACCTATCACGGTGTGCTCGAGGCCGGGTCCGAGAGGAGCGTCGACGAGGTGTGGTCTGAGGCGTTGGAGATGCTGATGCTCGAGGACGAGGGCATCGAGGTCGTCGGCCATCACGTGGGGGAGAGATTGATCGCCGACAGGACCGAGCCCGGGAGCCTGGTCTCCACTGTGGCACGGGCCCGTGAGAACGCCCTCGCCAGCAGGGAATGGCTCTCTTCGGAGGTGTTCGAGGCCATCAACTCCCTGCACATCTCGCTGGCCACCACCGATCTCGCCCATGCCGCCCGCGACCGGCCCTACGAGGTGCTGCGAAACATCAAGACCTCGTGTCAGGCGATCAACGGCTCGGTGGACTCCGCCATGCCTCGTGGCGAGGGGTACCGGTTCTTCATGGTCGGGCAACAGACCGAGAGAGCCCTGATCACCTCACGAGTTCTCAGGGTGTGGCACCGTCGTCTCGGTCAGGTGGCCAGTCATGCGGCGTTCAGCGAATGGGTGCTGCTGCTCCGCACTGTCTCTGCGTACGAGGCCTATCTGCGGGTGCACCGGGCTTCTATGGAGGAGAGCCAGGTCCTCTCGTTCCTGGTGCAGTACCCGGAGTTCCCCCGCAGCGTGAACCACTGCTTGGGACGGGTGGAGTCACTGCTCGTCGAGTTGGCCGCCGGGGACGACACCCGGGTGCGGCGTCAGGCCGGTCTGCTTCGCAGCACCGTCGAGTACACCGAGCTGGGGTCGTTGGGCCGCGGCGGTCTGGGTGACTTCCTGGCCACCATCGAGAGCGGGCTCCTGGACCTAGCCGAGTCGGTGGAGCAGACCTATTTCAGACCCACCGGGCCCGTCTACCTCCACAGCTACGAGGCCTTCTGAGATGCAGATCTCGCTTCGCTACGTGACCCACTTCGTGTACTCGACCCCGGTGTGGGAGTCGCACAACTCGTTGCGCGCCTGTCCTGTCGACGGAGACGGTCAGCGTCTCCTCGACTACCAATTGCGCATCGCCCCGGACGTCCCGGTATACACGTACACCGACAGCTGGGGGACCAGGGTGGACACCTTCGACGTGCCCCAGGCACACTCCGAGCTCGTGGTGACGGCCACTGCGAGTGTCGAGACCACCGCGCCCGCTCTGCCCATCTCCGGGCCGTTCTCGGGCACTGCGGACATCGGGTACATCGAGGACCACTGGCTGTTTCTCCAGCCGACCCGGCACACGAGGTGGTCCGAGCAGCTGACATCGGCGGCCAAGGAGGCGATGTACGCCTCGACCGACGTGGTGGAGATCGCATTGGGTATCCAGCGTGTGGTCGGCGACACGATCGAGTACCGCCCCGGGGCCACCGAGATCGGGATCGACCCGGAGCGGATCTGGGAGGAGCGGGCCGGGGTTTGCCAGGACTTCGCCCATCTGACCGTCGGCTTGCTCCGGTCCGTGGGGATCGCGGCCCGCTATGTCTCCGGCTACTTCTACGCATCGGATCCCACAAATGCCGGTGCGTCGGAGACCGACGAGATCAGGGTGGCCACCCACGCCTGGGTGGAGGTGGCGGTCCCGGAGTGGGGTTGGTGGGCGATCGACCCGACCAACGCCTCTCCGGTCGGGGAGCGGCACGTCAAGATCGGCCATGGCCGCGACTACGACGATGTCACCCCGCTCCGGGGCGTGTACTACGGCCAAAGCGACCATCACCTGGCTGCCGAGGTGACCATGTCGACCACCCGCATCGTCAACGAGTCGGTGCCGGGAGTGGTCCTGGCAGCCGAGCAGCAGTGAGCTCAGACCGGGCGCGGCTCCCGTCGCCTGCCCGGTGACCTGAGGGCCAGGACCACGAAGAAGAGGACGATGGGTGTCATCGCCATCGTCGCCGACCCGGAAGTGTCGAGGTGGTAGCTGATCGTGAGCCCGGCGATCACCGAAAGGACACCGATGACCGCGGCCAGCACCATCATTGCCGGGACTCTGCGAACCAGGAGGGCCGCGGTCGCCGGCGGGCCCACCAGGAGACCGAACACGAGCAAGGTCCCGACGCTACGGAAGGAGCCCACGATGGCCAGGGTCATCAACCCGAGCAGGGCGAAGTGGGCCAGACGGGGCCGAAGACCCAGCAGTTGGGCCTTCTGCTCGTTGAAGGCAAGGACCAGGAAGGGGCGATAGAGCACGAAGCTGGCGATGAGGGTGACGAACAGCAGAGCGGCCAGCAGCCAGATATCGCCCGGGGTCACTCCGAGGGCGTTGCCGAACAGGATCTCCGTGATGTTCCCCGCATAGGCGTCGGTGCTCGATATCAGGATCACCCCCAAGCCCAGCATCCCCACGAAGAGGAGACCGATGCTGGTGTCTTCCGAGAAGGTCGACTGCCGATGGACCAGGTTGATCCCCAGCATCATGACCACGGCCGCCCCGATGGCGCCGAGCAGGATGTTGAAGTCGAAGAGCACCGCCAGGGCGATCCCGGGCACCACCCCGTGGACCAGGGCGTCGCCTAGGAAGGACATGCCCCGGATCACCACCCAGGTGCCGACCAGGGCGAGCACCACGGCCGCCAGCGCTCCGCCCAGGGCCGCACGCTGCTGCAAGGCCAGCTCGAAAGGCTCGGTCAGCCAGTCCACGACACCGACGCTAGCCCTGACCGCCCAGGGCTTCCGTGATCAACTCGGCGTTGGTGAGGAGCATGCCCACGAGTGTCTCGGCTCCCGAGCCTGGCTCTCCCAGGGACTCGGTGTAGAGACTCACCACCTGTATGTCGTCGCCCACCTCGGCGGCGACCAACTCGGCGAGACGGGTTGGTTGGGTGGTCTCGGCGAAGATCACGCTCGTCCCCGACTCGCGGATCCGCTCCACCAGGTCGGCCAGATCGGCGGAGCTCGGCTCGCCGAGGGAGGAGCCGCCGGGGATGACGAAACCGATCAGGTCGAACCCGTAGCGGTCGGCGAAATAGCCGAGCGACTGATGGTTGGTGACGAGTTTGCGGTACTCGCCAGGCACGCCCCCAACCAGTTCGAAGATCCGCTCATCCGTCTCGGCCAGTCCGGCCTCGTACTCGTCGGCGCGCGACATCCAGTCGATGGAGTCGTGGATCTCGGAGAGTTCCCCGGCGATGAGATGGGCCGCGCTCGCCACCCGCTCCGGGTCGAGCCAGACGTGGGGGTCGAGCCCCAGATCGCTGCCCCCGTCCTCGCTCCGGAAGGGGATGGGGTCGAGGGACGGAGCCACCTCCAGGACGTTGGCGCCTTCGGCGGCCGCCGCATCCAGCAGATCACCGAGCCCGCCCTCGAGACCGAGCCCGTTCGCCACGACCAGGTCGGCCCGGTGGATCTCCGCGACCTGACGGGACGTTGGCTCGTACTCGTGAGCGTCGGTTCCCCGTGGGATCAGAACACTCACGCTGGCATCCTCGCCAACGATTTCCCCGACGACATCGCCCCAAATCGATGTGGTGGCAACCACCTCGATACCGGTCTGGTCGGGCGCGTCATCAGCGCACGCCGCCAGCAGCAGGGCGAGGGTCGTGACGAGAAGTGCGGTGCTTCTCATTCGCCGCCACTTCTGAGAATGGTTCTCATTGATTTGAGAATCATAATCATTATGCTGCGGGTATGACCAAGTCGACACTCGATCGTCAGGTCGAGATCCGGCTCCTCGACCATGGTGTCCGGTACACGAAAGGGCGACGCTCGGTGGTCGAGGCGTTGGCACGGGCGCCGGGACCTCTGTCAGCCGCCGAGTTGCAGGGTGTCCTGAGGCAAGTGCCGCTTTCCACGATCTACCGGACCCTGGCCGTCCTCGAGGAGGCCGGTGTCGTCACCCATCACCTCGGCGCCAAGGGATTGACCCGTTTCGAGTTGGCGGAGTGGCTCACCGGCCATCACCACCATCTGGTCTGTGTCGACTGCGGGTCGGTCGCCGACATCGACATCCCCCGTCGGCAGGAGGAGAGCGTGCGCGCCTTGGTGGAGAAGATCGCCGCTCTCGCCTCGTTCTCACCGACCGACCACGCCCTCGAGATCGAGGGTCGATGCGCCCGGTGCGCATGAACGTCGCGGTACGGGCTTCCGGGGTGGCGGTTCGGTACGGGGAGATCGTCGCACTCGGCCCGTCGGACTTCGTGATCGAGAAGGGCGGCGTCACCGCGGTGATCGGTCCCAACGGGTCGGGCAAGTCGACACTGCTGAACGTGATCGCCGGTCTGGTGGAGCCATCCGCTGGGAGCGTGGAGATCGACGTCGCACCGGGGAGACTCGCCTACGTCATGCAGTCGACCAAGGTGAACGAGAACCTGCCCGTCACCGTGCGTGAGGTGGTCGCGATGGGGCGGTATGCGACGCTGGGACCGTATCGACCGATGGGCCCCACCGATCGGGAGGCGGTGGAGGCGGCGATGGAGCGCCTCGATCTGACCGACCTGGCAGGTCGCCATCTGCACGACCTGTCCGGTGGTCAGAGACAGAGGGTGCTGGTGGCCCAGGGGCTCGCCCAGGACCACGACCTGCTCCTCCTCGACGAGCCGCTCACCGGTCTGGACATCGTCACCGCCCAGGCCATCGACCAGGTGATCCACAACGAGCGATCCGACGGGTGCACGGTGATCATGACGACGCACGACCTCTCCGAAGCCCGCTCGGCGGACAATGTGATCCTCCTCGCCGGCCGGGTGGTGGCCTCGGGCCCTCCGGCCAAGGTCCTCACCGAGGAATCCCTGGTGGAGGCTTACGGGCCCACCCTCTTGCATGTGGAGCGGGGGCGGGTGTTCCTGGACGACCCGGCTCACTCACCGGTGGCGGGACGGCACAGTCACCAACAACGCTCGATTCACACCGAGAGCGACCCGTCGGAGCGGCACGGGCGTTAGCCCAGATCACACAAATCTCAGGCGAGCGTATGTTGAGGTGACACCCGAAAGGAGAGATCTTGTCGTTTTGGGACAGTCTCGTAGATCGGCTGGAGACCCTCGGAGAGAACGTCGTCGAATGGGCGATCCTGATTGCGGTCGCGATCGTCGTCCTGGTCATCGGTCGCTGGCTGATAGGCCTGATCCGCACCTGGATCGAGCGGCTGCTGGGATCACGGGCGCTCGACCCCGTTTGGAGGGGATCTGGTGTCGCCCGCGCCCTCGAGGGAGGCGAGCAGACCCCGGCCTCGATCGTCGCCACGATCGTCTACGCCTACCTCTGGGTGACCCTGCTGCTGGTCGTGGCCCGCATCCTCCAGCTGACCGCCATCGAGGCTCTGCTGGCCCGCTTGCTCGCCTGGGTGCCCTTGCTGCTGCTCGCCGCGGTGATCGTGCTGGTCGCTGCTGCCGCCGGCAACTGGGCCGCCGGGCTGGTCCGACCGTTCGCCCAGGAACAACGTGTCCCCTGGCTCGCCGGGCTCGTCCATGTCGGGGTGATCGTCTTCGGCGTCCTCTTCGCCATGGAGATCGTCAACATCGAGTTTGCCGAGGACATCGTCAAGATCCTGATCGCCGCAGTCGCGGTGGCCGGCGCAATCGCATTCGGCGTCGGAGGCATCGACGCCGCCAAGGAGTGGTGGGCCCGATACGGAAGACCGGGCAGTCCCGGGCTGGTCTCCTCCGCCGCACCGACCCCGTCCTCATCCGCAACTGGAGACAAGGGCGAGGCGGCCCCGCCGCCCGCCTGATCCTGCAATAGCGGACCACAGGACCGGTTACCGTCAACCAGATGTTCGACGTCCGGCCCATCGTCCCCAACGAGGTCGACCTCTTCCGCAGTCGTCTCAGCCGCGCCTTCGGCGGGGACATCGACCCGGACGACGTGGAGGCTCGGGAGCGGTTCGACGCCACCTTCGAGCTGGACCGCACCCTGGGTGTGTTCCAGGGTGACGACCTGATCGGCACCGGTGGCGCCTTCTCGCTCCAGGTCTCGGTGCCCGGCGGTGGCCGGGTGCCCATGGGCGGCACCACGGTGGTGTCGGTGCAGCCGACTCATCGTCGTCAGGGCGCGCTGCGCGCCCTGATGGAGCGGCATCTCGACGACGTGGCCGAGCACGAGGAGCCGGTGGCCGGTCTCTGGGCGTCGGAGAGCTCGATATACGGGAGGTTCGGGTATGGGCCTGCCACCTACTCGATGAAGACGGAGATCGATGCCCGATCGACGACCTTCCGGGGTCAAGACGACAAGGGCGCGGTGCGTCTTCTCGAGCCGGCTGAGGCGGAGGCCTCGATCAAGACGGTGTACGAGGAGGCTCGATCCCGGAGGGCCGGGATGATCAGCAGAAGCGAGGCATGGTGGAAGTACCGCGTCATGGCCGATTCGGCTTCGCGCCGGGGGAGTCGGTCCAGTCTCCGCTATGCGGTGTTCCAGGAGGACGGCGAGACGACGGGCTACGCCACTTATCGCCAGAAGGAGCACTGGGAGGACTTCGTCTCCAACGGCGAGGTCGAAGTCACCGAGATCATCACCACCACCGACGAGGCTCTCTCTGGCCTGTGGAGCTTCCTCTCCAACATCGACCTCTTTCCCGACGTGGAATGGTGGAACACACCGGTGGACGATCCGCTGATCCACATGGTGACCGATCCACGCCGGGTGCGGCGATCCGTCAAGGACGCCCTGTGGATCAGGATCATGGACGTGCCGGCCGCCCTCACCTCGCGAGGCTACGAGTCGGACGGGGTGGTCACCTTCGAGGTGGCGGATTCGACCCGCCCAGGAACGGCGGGCACCTACCGGCTGGATTGCTCGGAGGGGGCAGGGGCCTGCCAACGGGTGGGAGACGGGGCGGAGATCTCGATGGACATCGACGTTCTCGGCCATCTGTACCTCGGTGGTGGCAGCGCTCTGGGGATGGCCGCCTCTGGTCGGATCGAGGGCGACCCCGCGGCCATTCGCACGCTGCATCGTCTATTCCGTGCCGACAGGGCCCCCTGGTGCCCTGAGATCTTCTGAGGTCCGCCCCCTTCTCGGGCGATAGTCGAAATGGCGCGTGACGCTGAGATCACCCTGGCCACGGTGGCGCCCATCGGGGCGGCCATCGGGGTCTTCGGGACGCTCTACGGGGCCGCCGCCGAGCCGCTGTTGGGCACCTGGCTCACCGTGGTCAGTTCTGTGCTGATCTTCTCCGGCACGGTCCAGTTCACTATGGCCGGGCTCCTGGCGGCATCGGCGGGACCGCTGGCCGTCATCTGGGCGGTGTTCGTGGTGAACGTGCGCAACTTCGCCCTTGGGGCTGCGGTACGGCCCCGTCTGACTGGATCCGCGCCGGCCCGCATGCTCGTCTCCTGGTTCCTGATCGACGAGACGGTGGGTCTGGCGCTCGCCTCACACGAGAGCGCCGACCGCACCCTGATCCGGACCGGTCTGGTCGCTTACCTGTCCTGGGTGTTGGGCACCGTCGTCGGCGCCCTGGCCGGAGCGGTGCTGGGCTTGGAGGGTCTGGCCTCCTCGTTGTTCCCGGTGCTGTTCATCGGTCTGGCTGCCTTGATGATCCCGCACCGATCGGCGTTGGCACGCGCCTTAGCCGGCGCCGCGGTCACGTTCGCCCTGCTCGCACTGTGGCCGGCGCTGGCCGGTCTCGCGCCGGTGATCGGGGGCGTGGCGGCCGCTGTCTCGTGGGGTGGCCATGACTGAGCTCGCCCTCGTCCTGACCGTGGCCGTCATCACCTATCTGAGCCGGGCCGCCGCCGTGGTGCTCCTTCCCCCGGCTCGGGGGAGGATGCTCGGGTTCGTGAGCCGCATCCCGGCGCCGCTGTTCGCCGGGTTGGCGGTCTTCGCTCTCGTCGGGGAGGGGGTGGCCGTGCCCGATCCGCCGACGATAGGCGCCGTGATCGCCGCGCTGGCGGTCACCCCCAAGAAGTCCCTCGGTCTGACACTGGCCGCCGGGATCGCCGGGTACCTGCTCATCGATCTGGTTCTTTGAGCACGGTGACCCGGGGACGGGTAGCGTTCCCAGAAATTGAGTGAAAGGTCAACAACCACATGACCGACCCGGTCAACGAGCGTCTGGACGACCTGGTCGACGCTCTCCTCGCCGACCATCCCCCCGCGGAGACCCCCGAGCAGGAGTTCTGGGGCGCCCAGTACGACCGGGGCCTGGCCTGGGCATGGCATCCGGTGGGCTTCGGGGGTCTCGGTCTGCAGAGGAGACACCAGAGCAGGATCAACGACCGTCTGGTGGCTGCCGGCGCCTCGATCGAGAACCGGTACCGAAACCTGCTCGGCATCGCCATGGGGGCCGGGGTCCTCGATGCCCATGCCACCGACGAGCAGAAGCGACGATGGCTCCGCCCGATGTTCACCACCGAGGAGCTGTGGTGCCAGCTGTTCAGCGAGCCCGGGGCCGGTTCCGACGTCGCCGGTCTCGCCACCCGTGCCGTCGAGGACGGTGACGAGTGGGTGGTCAACGGTCAGAAGGTGTGGACCACGATGGCCCACGTGGCGAAGTGGGGGATGCTGGTGACCCGCACCGATCCCGAGGCCCCCAAGCATCTGGGCATGACCTACTTCGTCGTCGATATGACCTCGCCCGGAGTCGACGTCCGCCCGCTGTATCAGATCACCGGCGAGGCCGAGTTCAACGAGGTCTTCTTCAACGACGTGCGCATCCCGGATGAGAATCGCATCGATGCGGTCGGGGCCGGCTGGCGGGTGGCCCTGACCACCCTCATGAACGAGCGTGTCGCCATCGGGGGCGGCAGCATCCCCAGGGAGAGCGGTTACATCGGGCAGGCGGTACAGGCGTGGAGGGACAGCGGCGCCGACGACCCGGTGTTGCGTGATCGGCTCCTCGCGCTCTGGGCCGAGGCCGAGGCGGCTCGTCTCACCTCGATTCGGGCCGACGAGATGGCCAGTGCCGGCATCCCCGGTCCGGAGGGCTCGACCGGGAAGCTGGCGTGGGCCAATCTGAACAAGGAGATCACCGCACTCACGATGGAGATCCTCGGTCTGGACGGCACCCTCTATCCAGAGGGGTACGAGCTGAAGAGACCGGAGCGATTCGGGCCCCACGAGCCGCAGAAGGCGTTCCTCAGGACCCGGGCGAACTCCATCGAGGGAGGCACCTCCGAGATCATGCTCAACATCCTCGGAGAGAGGGTTCTCGGACTGCCCGGCGAGCCACGGGTCGACAAGGACCTGCCCTGGATCGAGGTGCCTCGTGGCTGACCCGGCACCACGGGTCAGATTCGCCCCCACCGAGGAACAGGAGCTGATCCGCACCACTGCACGCCAGTTCCTCGAGGATCGGGTCGGTCTGGACAGGGTGCGTGAGCTGATGATGTCAGAAGACGGGTTCGACCCCGTCCTCTGGAAGGAGATGGCCGAGTTGGGCTGGACCGGTCTCACCATCGGGGAGGAGCACGGTGGCGCCGGGCTCGGCCCGGTGGAGATGGGAGTCCTGCTCGAGGAGATGGGTCGTCTGGTGACACCGGGGCCCTTCTTCGCCAGCGCGGTGCTGGCCACGACCACGATCTCCCAGTTGGGTTCCCCGGAGCAGCAGGGTCGTCTACTCCCCGCCCTGGCCGGAGGAGAGACGATCGGCACGCTCGCCGTCTTCGAACAACCCCGTCAATGGTCCCCGCCCTCTCCCGCCACCACGGCCCGCCGCCGGGACGGGGGCTGGGTGTTGGAGGGGACGAAGCGGGCGGTGCTGGCAGGGGGAAACGCCGATCTGATCCTGGTCACCGCAGCCACCGACGACGGGGTGGGCGTGTTCTGCGTCGACGCAGGCGCCGATGGGGTGGTTGTCGAGCCCGAGCCCGTCCTCGATCCGACCCGGAGACAGGCCACGGTCAGCCTGCAGTCGGTGACTGTGGACGAGGGGGCGCGTCTCGGTGAGGGAGACGCCACCGGGGGCCTGGGCCGGGTGCTGGCCCGGACGGTCGTCGCCCTGGCTGCCGAGCAGGTGGGCGGGGCGCAGCGCTGCATGGAGATGTCCGTCGAGTACGCCAAGACCAGGCATCAATTCGGTCGTCCCATCGGCTCTTACCAGGCGATCAAGCACCGCTGCGCGAACATGCTGGTGAAGGTGGAGCACGCCCGCTCGGTAGCCCGGTACGCGGTGCGGGTCATCGATGACGAGGAAGAGTCGAGGGTGGCCGCTCCGCTCGCTGCCGCAGTGGCCTCGGACGCCTACGTGTGGGTTGCCGGCGAGAACATCCAGGTGCACGGTGGCATCGGCTTCACCTGGGAGCACGACGCCCATCTCTACCTCAAGAGGGCCAAGGCGTCGTCGCTGCTCTTCGGCACCTCGCGTCATCATCGCGAGCTGATGGGGCAGGCCATCGGAATCTGAGCGCGGGTAAGTTGGGGTCATGACCGAAATACGTCGTCTGACCGACTCCTGCCTGCTGGTGACAACCGATGACGCCGCCTCACTGTTCGACCCCGGGTTCCACCCGTTCCTGGAGGGAGGCATCGATCTCGACTCGATCGGTGACGTGACCCGGGTGCTGGTGACCCACGAGCACGGTGACCACGTTCACCCCGACTTCGTGAAGTGGCTGATCGACCGGCGGCGCGATCTGGTCGTGTACTCCAACCAGGCCGTTGCCGACCTCCTCCAGAAGCACGACATCGAGGTCTCGACCGATGTCCCGCCCGGGGTCTCAGTGGAAGACGTGCTTCACGAGATGGTCCCCTCGGGGCACCGGCCGCCCAACAGAGCCTTCACGATCGATGGTGTCATCACTCATCCCGGTGACAGCAGGGAGCCGACCGTGACCGCACCGATCCTGGCGCTCCCCTTGATCGCCCCCTGGGGATCGATGACCGACGGTGTCGAGTTCGCTCGTAGGGTGGCCCCGGAGCGGGTGATCATGATCCACGACTTCTATCTCAGCGACGCCGGCCGTGCCAGGATGCGGCAGATGGCCAAGGGTGTGCTGGCAAATGACGGGATCGAGCTGCTCGACCTCGACTGGGGTCAGAGCCTGACCGTTTGAAGAGCCGGCCCGGCTCAGATGTCCTGAAGCAGCGACTCGTCGATCTCGCAGTCGAGCGTTCTCATCCGATTGAGGGTCTGCTGGGTGAAGGCCCGGGACTGCCAGGTGTGCGCCTCGCCCTCAGCGGCTCCGATCTCGGCGACCCAGGCCGCCAGCTCCAGGTTGAGCGCATCGCAGTCCTCGATTGCCTCGATGGCCACCACGGCTGTCGGGAGCTCCTGATCGAGGTCCCACTCGAAATCACCCGTGTTCGAGCGGGTGATCATGCTGGGGCCCTCCCAGGTCTCGGTCGGGAAACCGAAGGGCAGGTCGCCCTTGAGGGTGACGGTCTCGCCGTTCATGTCGTCGAGGACGATCGACCATTCGATCTGCTCCACACCTGCGGGCGGTTCGTCCTCTTCGCCGTTGGCGGGACCGAAGATGAACCAGAGGGTGAGGCCCAGGGCGACCAGGGCGACCAGACCCCAGAGCAACCAACGG
>DASSVE010000178.1:0-8257 GCA_035706345.1 Acidimicrobiia bacterium | reverse complement strand
CTGGAACAGGTGGAAGTTGCGCCGGTCGATGATGGTGATGTCCACGTCGGCCCGCCCCAGCGCCTTGGCCGCGTTGAGCCCGGCAAACCCGCTGCCGACGATCACGACCCTGGGTCTCACGTCAGAGCGACTCGACGAGAGCGCGGATGGCCCGGGCCCGGTGAGACACCGCGGTCTTCTCCTCGAGACTCATCTCCGACAAGGTCTTCCCGTCGACTTCGAACACTGGGTCGTACCCGAAGCCTCTGGTGCCCCGGGGAGCATCAGTGATGACACCTTCGAGCGAGCCCTCCGCGACCACTTCGGTGCCATCGGGGAAGACCAGCGCCACCACCGTCCTGAATCGGGCCCGCCGGTCATCGACATCTCGAAGTGTCTCGATCAGCTTGACGACGTTGTCCTCATACCTGGCGCCGTCTCCTGCGAACCGGGCCGTGTGCACACCGGGAGCGCCGTCGAGGGCGGCAACCTCCAAGCCGGTGTCGTCGGCGAGCACCGGCAGACCCGTGGCCTCCACGACCTGCCGCGCCTTGAGCAGTGCGTTCTCCTCGAGACTCTCCCCGGTCTCCTCGACATCGGGCCACTCGAGGCCACGCACGACCTCCGTGGCGAGACCGGTCTCGGCGAGCACCTTCTCGATTTCGACGATCTTGTCTGGGTTCTTGGATGCCACGACCAGACGCGGGATCACCCGGCGACCGCCCTTCGTTGCATGTCGTGGAGCTCTTCGATGCCAACCGTGGCGAGATCGAGCAGACCGTCGAGGTCTTTCCGGCTGAATGGCGATCTCTCTGCGGTTCCCTGAACCTCGACGAGCAGCCCGCGGCCCGTCATCACGACGTTCATGTCGACATCGGCGGCCACGTCCTGCTCGTAGTCGAGGTCGAGGATCATCTCGCCTCCGACCAGACCCACCGACACCGCGGCGACCTCGTCCACGATCGGATTCGAGCTCAGGAGCCCGCGCTCGACGGCATCCGCAAGCGCCTGGTGCATTGCTATCCATGCCCCGGTCACCGCCGCAGTCCGGGTGCCACCGTCGGCCTCGATGACATCGCAGTCGACCCGGACCATGAGGCCTTCCATCGCCTTGAGGTTGACCGCGGCGCGTAGGGCGCGCCCGATCAGCCGGGAGATCTCCTTGGCGCGGCCGCCGGTGATGTGATCGCGGCTGACTCGAATTGAGGACGATCCGGGCAACATGGCGTACTCAGCGGTTACCCAGCCACGCCCGGTGTCACGCATCCAACGAGGCACGTCCTCCTCCACTGAGGCGGTGCACAGCACCCTGGTCCGGCCCATCGAGATCAGGACCGACCCCGGCGTCGCCGACGTGAAGCCGAGCTCGACGCTCACGGGTCGCAACTGGTCATGGGGCCGGTCGGTCATGGGCGGCAACGCTAAACGGGCGTACTCAGACGTCGAAACTGCCGCCCGGGACGGCCAGCCGGACCGGCAACCCGAACTCCTTCTCGGCTTCTGCGACGGACACAGAGGGCTCGAGATAGGGCGGGATGTGGGTGAGCACCAGTTGCCCGGCCCCGACGGAGCGGGCGATCTCACCGGCCTCACCGGCAGTGAGATGGTGCGGGTAGATCTTGTCGGTGCCATCACCCTGGTAAGACGCCTCCGACAGCATCAGGTCCACCCCGGCCGCCAGCTCCCTCCAATCACCGGCCGGGCCGGTGTCGCCCGTGAAGAAGAGACTGCGCCCATTCGCCTCCCAGCGCGACCCGACGGTGGGGACCGAGTGGTCCATCTCCGTGAACCCGACGGTGATGTCACCGATCTGTGCCTGGTCACCAGTCCACACAGGGTTGAAGTCGAAACAGGGGGGTATCTGCTCGATGTACTCGCACAAACGGTCCCAGACCGACTGCGGTGCGAACAGAGGGACCGGGTCACGCGGCTCGGGCCGGTAGGTCCAGGCGTGAAAGGCGGCGGTCAGGTCGGAACAGTGATCGGGGTGCTGGTGGGAGATGACGACGGCATCGATGAGGTCGGGATCGAGGGGCAGGGACATATAGGTGCCGGCGCCGGCATCGCACCACACCCGGGTGCTCCCCTGCTCGATCACGTAGCCGGAGGCCGGCCGGCCATGGGACGGGAAGGTTCCCGACGAGCCCACGATGTAGAGCCTCACGGGGACAATCTCTCCTTGACCCAGCCGTCGCCCTCACGGCGGTAACGGATTCGGTCATGGAAACGGTTGGGTCTCCCCTGCCAGAACTCGACCACGGACGGGCGCAGCCTCCAGCCACCCCAGTGAGCGGGCCGGGGCACCACGTCGCCCATCTCCGCGGCCAACCGCTCGAACCGCCGGTCCAATTGCTCGCGGTCCGCCACCACCTCACTCTGTGTCGATGCGTGAGCGGCGATCTGGGCCCCCCGGGGCCGGGTGGCGAAGTAGGCATCCGCCTCGGCAGGGCCCACCTGTGCGACAACCCCTTCGAATCTGACCTGACGGTGGAGGGGGACCCATACGAATGTCGCCGCCGCCCGCGGATTCGACTTCAGGGCTTGGCTCTTGCGGCTGCTCAGCCCGGTGTAGAACACCAGACCCTCATCGCTGAGGTCCTTCATGAGGACTGCCCGCGCTGATGGGGTGCCGTCCTCGTCGACGGTGGCGAGGACAAACGCATTGGGCTCTTCGAGACCGACTGAGACGGCCCCCTGGAACCACGTCTGAAACTCCTCGATCGGGTCCGCGGCCATCGTCTCCGGGTCCAGGCCCGCGGCCTCGTACTCCTGGCGAAGAAGTGCTGCCTCCTTGGCGATCACCGGCGCGACGTTACTCTCGCCTAGTGGAGCCGACCCGACCACCGACACGGCGCACCATGATCTCCAGGGGGCTGCGACGTCGTTGTCCCCTATGCGGCGAACCTGCCTTCGAGAACTGGTTCCGGATGCGGAAGCACTGCCGCAGGTGCGGACACCTCTTCGAGCGCGAGCCCGGCTACTGGGTAGGTGCGATAATCATCAACACGACTGTGATCTTCGCCACCTTCCTGATCGTGTTCTCGGGAATGGTCCTGGCCACATACCCGGACGTCGATTGGGCGCTCGTGCTCGGCGTCACGTTCGCGGCCAACCTGGTGATCCCGATCGTCTTCTACCCGATCTCCAAATCTCTGTGGGCGGGCATGGAGATGTCGTGGCACCCATTGGAGACCCGGGAGATCGAGGAGGCCGCCGACCGGGTCGATTGATCAGAGCCGCTTGGCGACTTCCTCCAGCATCACCTCGGTCGCACCGCCACCGATGGAGTGGATGCGCACGTCGCGGTACATCCTCTCCACCGCGGTCTCCGTGATGTAGCCCATCCCGCCGTGGAACTGGACACAGTCGTACAGCACCCGATTGGTCAACTCCCCCACCAACGCCTTGACCTCGGATACCTGACGAACGGTGTCTTCGCCCTGATCGGACAGCCAGGCCGTGTGATAGACGAGCTGGCGGGCGGCGTCGACCTCGGCCTGACGCATGGCGAGGCGCTGGCGGATCGCCTGCTTCTGCCAGAGCGGCGCACCGAACGCCCGACGCTCCTTGACATGGTCGACGGTGAGCTCGATGGCCTTCTGAGCCTCACCAATCGCCTGGGCCATGATCGAGAGCCGCTCGTTCTGGAAGTTCTGCATGATGTAGTAGAAGCCCCGGTTCTCCACCCCGATGAGATGGTCGGCTGGAACCCACACGTCTTCGAGGACCAGTTCTGCCGTGTTGGAGGAGTGCCATCCCATCTTGTCGAGCGCCCTGGCGGCGCTGAATCCGTCCGTCCCCTTCTCCACGGCGAAAATCGAGATCCCCCGCGATCCTTTGACCTCGGGGTCGGTGCGGGCAGCCACGAACACGATGTCGGCGATGGCTCCGTTGGTGATGAACATCTTGGTCCCGTTCAGCCTCCAGCCTTCCCCGTCCGGCCGGGCGCTCGACCTGATGGCCGCGACATCCGACCCGGCGTCGGGCTCGGTGACTGCGATCGCCGTGATCGATTCCCCGGTGGCGAAGGACGGCAGCCAACGCTGCTTCTGCTCATCGGACCCGAAGTTGGTGACGTAGGGAGTGGCCAGATCGGTGTGGACCAGGACGGTGATGGCGAACCCACCAGAGGTGCTCCGACCCAGCTCCTCGGCGAACACAACCGAGGCGATATGGCCAAGACCGATGCCCCCGTACTCCTCCGGGATGCGGAGCCCGAAGAACCCGAGACGACCCATCTCGTCGAGGAGCGCGCGGGGAACGACTCCTTCGGCCTCCCAATCGGCGACGTGCGGGACGACCTCGCGCTCCACGTACTCGCGCACCTGGTCGCGGATGGCGGCGAGGTCGTCGTCCATGTAGATCGACTTCATGCCGGTTCCGACTCCCGCGCCGCCAAGAGGGCCTTTCCGGCGCGGCTGTTGTATACGAGACCCTGGTCTTCGCAGAACTGGCTGGCCACCCGGGCGACGGCGCCGATGTCGATCCCGTGCTCGATGCCGAGACCATCGAGGAGCCACAGCAGGTCCTCGGTGGCCAGATTGCCCGAGGCTCCCGGTGCGTAAGGGCATCCTCCGAGACCGCCCGCGGAGGAGTCCATCCGGTCGATGCCCCGTTCGAGTGCGACCAGTGTGTTCGCCAGGGCCTGACCGTAGGTGTCGTGGAAGTGGACCCCGACTCGATCTACCGGGATGTCGGCGAGGACCTCGTCGAGCAGCCGCTCGACGTGAGCCGGGGTAGCCATGCCGATGGTCTCCCCCAGGAACACCTCCTGGACCCCCCACTCGATGAGCGTCTCGGCGAGGTGAGCCACCCAGTCGGGATCCTGCTCTCCCTCGAAGGGGCAGTGGGTGGCGGTGGAGATGTATGCCCGGAACGTGAGCGTCTCGGGGCTCTCCAGGACGATGCGCCGAATCCGATGCATCGACTCGTCCACGGTGGCGTTGATGTTCTTCTGGTTGAAGGTGTCGGACGCCGCGGTGAGGACGCCGATGTCGGTGACACCCGCCTCCAGGGCGGCCTCGAGACCCTTCTGATTCGGAACGAGGGCCATGAGTCGAAGCCCCTTGGCCTTCACCCCGGCGATGACCTCGGCGCCGTCGGCCATCTGGGGCACCCATTTCGGGCTGACGAAGGAGACGGCGTCGAAACTGGTGACACCGGCTGCGGCCAGATCGTCGATCAACTTCGACTTGGCCTCCGTAGGGACGAAAGCGCCGAGGGACTGCAGCCCGTCCCTTGTGGACGACTCGGTGACGCTCACGCGCCCGGGATAGTCAGTCACTGCCGGGACGGTAATCGGAGGGCCGCTGTCTGAAACGGTCGGCTCAAGCAGTGCGCTCCAGGAACTCCTCGATCACCTTGGTGAAGCGGTCCCGGGCCGTGCCCTCGGTCATTTCCTTGCCCATCGACTTCCACGCAGGAACCCACTGGGCGATGTCAGGCATGGGCCGGCACAGACCGATCGCCTCCCAGTGGCTCAGATTGGGAAGGTCGTCGCCACTGATCTCCCGATAGCTGCGCACGAAGTGGTCGGCCACCTTCTCCATGCCTAGATAGCGGATGTCGAGAGAGCAGTAGGCGACGTCCATGGCGCGATCCCCCGTTCCGGGTGATTCCCAATCGACCACGGCGGCGAGGCTGCCGTCAGACCAGAGGGTGTTCCCCGGCCAGAAGTCGGTGTGGCTGAATACCGGCTCGGTCGGGGTGCTTCTGCCGCCCAGGGCCAGGCGTCGCCTCAGCAAATCTTCTCCCAGTGGGTGCTCGAGGACTACCTCAGGGGTTTCCGAGATCCGGCTGACGTCGTGGCCGGCGCCGGGCGGGAAGAGCTCGACGTCGTCCTCATCGAGTCTCACCTCATGGATGCGGACCAGGACCGCGGCCAGTTGCTCCGCCCAGGCGAACGGGTTGGCGGGGGTGAGGTCGGCCCGACCCTCGACAAAGGAGATCAACACGGCCCTCTCCTCGAACAGACCTTCCTGGTCGACCCAGATCGGAGCCGGGGCCGGGATGTTCGCCCTCTGGAGCAACTCAAGGGCCCTCGTCTCCGCCTCGGCGGGGTGCTGTTGCTCGTCGTTGGCCCATGACCCGTATCGCCGCAACACCATCCTGGTGGACCCGTCGTTCAGGATGTCCATGGTGCAGCTGAGACCGGCCTCGATCCTCTTCGCATGGACCAGCGACTTGGCGCCGATCGCATCGCGCAGGCGGGCCAGCTGTTCGTCGGTCGGGGGCGGGGCGTACTTCATCGCTTCGGGGGTCATAGGTGCGTGACAGGCTCCTACCAACCAGTCGGCGGACTCGGCCTGTCCCGGCGAACAAATTAGCCCGAACTGGGAGCTGTCCCAGATCCAACGGGTCGGCACGCGCAGGTTGACATGCAAGTTGTCACTTGCCTAACGTCCTTCGTGGGTGAGTGACGTCTTCAAAGCCCTGGCGGACGAGACCCGAAGGATCATCCTCGACGAGCTGACCGAAGCCGACGGACAGACCCTCTTCGAGATCTGTGCCCGGCTGGCCATGAAGCACGGCATCACATCCACGAGACAGGCGATCTCCCAGCACCTCGGTGTCCTCGAGGACGTCGGTCTCATAACCACGGAACGACGGGGAAGGACGAAACACCACTTCCTGGACACGACACCACTCGAGGAGATCCAGCGGCGCTGGCTCGAGCGGGTCGAGACCAGTCAGCAGAAGGGGAACGACCAATGAGAATCCGACTGACCAGCGTTTTCGTCGACGACCAGGAGCGTGCTCTCGCCTTCTACACCGGCGTTCTCGGCTTCGTGAAGAAGCACGACATCCCTTTGGGCGAGTTCAAGTGGCTCACCGTGGTCTCACCCGAGGATCCGGACGGACCCGAGCTCCTGCTGGAGCCAGCAGACCACCCCGCTGTGGGCCCGTACCGTGAGGCGCTGATGGAGGACGGGATCCCACTCGCCTCCTTCGCCGTCGACGACGTCGAAGAGGAGCACCGGCGTCTCACCAGTCTCGGCGTCCGTTTCATTCAGCCCCCCACGGACATGGGGACTGTGACCATGGCCATGCTGGACGACACGTGCGGGAACCTGATCCAGATCGCGGCGACGAAGGAGTAGTCCCCGGTAGGGCAGGCGGCTCAAGTACTCAGTCGCTGAGCGGTCCTTCCAAGACGGCCGAGATCCACTCCTCTTGCGTCATCCCGCTTCCCGGGTCCCAGCCGTCCCGCCACCAGGTGACACCGGTCCCCTCGAACTCCGGCACACGGCGCGGGTCGCCTCCGACCACAACGTCGAACGGTCCATCCGAGGCTCGGTGTCGGTCGACGTATCCGGCCAACTCCCGGATGCCTTCGGGTGTGGCCTCCATGAATTCATCCTTCTCCCGTGAATAGAAGGCGGGGGCGACACCGTCCCAACGGGCCGCCCTCCGCACCGGCGGCTTGGCCGGCCATAGAGCCGCCACCCAGATCGGTACTCGTGGCTGTTGGAGAGGCGTGGGACGGAATGTCACCGGCTCGAGTTGATAGTGCTTGCCGTTGAATCCGAACGGTTCTCCGCTCCAGAGCCCGGCCAATATCTCGAGACCCTCGTCCAGCATCTCGGCCCGAACCTTCAGGTTCTCCTCGCCGTGGAACCGGGTGAACTCGGGATCGGTGGGCCAGCCGCTGCCGACTCCCAACGTGAGCCGGCCTCCGCTCAGCAGGTCCAGGCTCACACACTCACGCGACAGCTTCCAGGGATGACGACGCGGGACCGGAGTCACCATCGTGATCAGCCGGATGCGCTCTGTCACCATCGCCGCCGCCGACAGCAGCACCCAGGGATCGGCCACCTCCATGCCGTCCGCCACCAGGATGTGGTCCCAGACCGAGATCCCGTCCCAGCCGGCATCCTCGACCCTTTTTGCGAAATCGGCGAACACCCGAGGATCCGACCACCGACCGAAGTTGGGGACATCCACCGAGAAACGCATCGTGCCAATGGTGGCGGGAAGGACGTCGGATGGCAATGGGTACGCCCGCCGTGTCGGTGTGACTTTCGACCCTGGATTCCCGGACGATGGTGGAGGACGATGTGACGGAAGGGAGTTGTGATGTATCAGGTGGCCAACAGACACCTGGAAGCGCAGGCGACTCTGGTCATGATCGGCAAGGTGACATCGCCTGAGATTCCCGCATTTCTGGGCAACGTGTACCGGCAGGTCGCCGAGACGATCGGACGTTCCGATGTCGACTTCGCGGGACCGCCGTTCGCCCGAATGCGGCTGATCGACGAGACGGATGCCTCGTTCGAGA
>DASSVE010000177.1:0-21473 GCA_035706345.1 Acidimicrobiia bacterium | reverse complement strand
CACTCGAATCCCGTGAGGCGGTGCGGCCCATCGTGGAGGTCTGACATGGCCCTGGTCGAGCACCCGCACATCTCCATGTTCGGCTCCACCGAGTGCACCTGCACCGAGCAGGAGGCCGAAGCCCTGGCGGTGGTGGCCGGCTACCGGGTGGCGAAGGTCTCCGAGCGCGCTCCCTTCCTGGCACCCGACTTCAAGCGGCATCGCGCCGGGTTCACCCACATCGGGGAGTTGTGGGACCTCCAGGGGCCGGGTGGGATGAACGACGAGTCGATGCGGGACCGCCGGAACATCCTCCTCGAGCTCAGGGCCAAGGACGACATCGTCTGGGGGATCTTCCGGGTGGTCGGGACCCACACCGGATCCCTATACGGGATCCCGGCCACGGGGCGTCACGTCGACGTGGTCGAGGTGGGTATGTGGAGAGTGGCCGACGGGGTCATCGCCGAGGCGTGGTATTTCGGAGACGAGCTCGGGATGTTGCGGGCGCTGGGTGTCAACCCGCCCGATCTGACCGGGTCGGCGGGATAGCTCCGAGCCGGCCCTCTCGATGACCAGCGAATTCCTGCTCGTCATGGGGGTGATCTCGGTCGCCTATCTGATCAAGGGTGTCACCGGGATCGGGGGGCCTTTGCTGGCCGTGCCCTTCATCGCCGCCCTCACCAACGTCGAGTACGCGGTCGTGGCCCTCTCGATCGCCAACCTGTTCTCCAACGGCGGGCTCCTCTGGGAGCATCGTCAGGGGGCGAAGGGCACCGGGTTCGTCATGATCCCGTTCCTCACGGTGGGAACGTTGGCGACGATCGCCGGGACCTGGGTGCTCACCGAGATCGACGACCGCATTCTCTCGGTGCTGATCGCTCTCGTGATCGTGGCCTACATCTGGCGTCACTTCGCCAATCCCGAGTTCGGCTTGAGTGCGGAGATGGCCCGCAAGTCGGCGGCCCCCATGGGTCTGGTGGGAGGGGGTCTCCTCGGGGCCACCGGGACCGCTGGGCCCTTGATCGCCACCTATCTGCACGCCGTGCGTCTTGGCAGATCCTCGTTCATCTACATGATGAGCCTCACCTTCCAGGTCTTCGGCCTCATCCAATTGGTCACGCTCGTCGTCCTGGGCGCCTTCGACCAGGAGCGGACGATGGTGGCGCTCTGGGCGATCGTGCCCGCGGTGGTCATGACCTCGGTGGGGATCAGGATCGGGAGACGGCTGGACCAGAAGGTCTTCGAGATGGTGGTCCTGGCCCTGCTCGGGCTGGCCGCGGTGCGGCTCCTGCTCTCCGCCCTGATCTAGGGGGCGACGGTCAGGGTGGTGTCCTGACCGGTGTGGAGGAGACAGGCGCTCAGGTGGCCGCCCCCGAGATCGAAGAGACGCACCGGCTCGACCGGGTTGAATTTGATCACCACGGCCGCCCCGTCGTTGGTGAGGCTCTGGAGCGCCGCCTTCATCGAAGGGTTTGCATCGCCCTCGTCGAAAGCTCTCGTCACCGCGGCGGCGGAAGCCTCGTCCTCGAACACCAGGGTGGCATCGAAATTGCTGCGACGCTCGACGTCGACGAGGCCGGCAAACAGGTTCTCGTGCGTGTTGAGCCAGGCGACCGCGTCATCCACTTCCCACCCGCAAATGGGGGTGGCCACCGGGCACCGGGTGTGGAAACGGCACCCCTCGGGCGGATTGGCCGGGTCGGGTACGGCGCCCCGCAGTCCTTTCATCTCCGAGGTTTCGGAGTTCAGATCGGGGTTGGCGGCGAGCAACGCCTCGGTGTAGGGGTGACGGGCATCTTCGAAGAGCTCGAGAGCCGTCCCCTGTTCGGCCACCTTGCCCAGGTACATCACCGCTATACGGTCGCTCATCAGCCGCACCACGCCGAGGTCGTGGCTGATGAACAGATAGGTGAGCCCTCGCTCCTGCTGGAGATCGTGCAGCAGGTTCAGGATCTGGGCCTGCACCGAGACGTCGAGGGCGCTCGTCGGCTCGTCGAGCACGATGAACTCCGGGTCCAGGGCCAGCGCACGTGCGATGGAGATCCTCTGTCGCTGCCCTCCGGAGAACTGATGCGGGTAGCGATAGAGATGCTGGCGGCCCAACCCGACGCTCTCCAAGAGCGAAACCACGCGCTCGGTCAGGTCCTGCCCGGAGGCCTCCTTGTAGACCTTCAATGGCCGGCCGACGATGTCCTTCACGAGCTGGCGGGGATTCAGCGAGCTGAACGAGTCCTGGAAGACCACCTGGCAGTTACGCCGATAGGTCCTCCACGTCTTCCCGGAGAGCAGGTCGATCCGGTGGTGCTCGTCGATCCTGGCCACCTCCCGGCGTTGCTCCTCCGTCCAGTCCCGCTCCGGGGTCTGGTCGACCTGGTCGAGGAAGGCGGCGTCCTTGTCGGGGAGCCGGAAGTAGATCTTGCCTCCGGTTGGGGCAGTGAGACCGCTGATGCAGCGGCCCAGAGTGGTCTTGCCGCACCCCGACTCGCCGACGAGCCCCACCGTCTCCCCGGGGCGGACCTCGAAGGTGACCCCGTCCACGGCGCGAACATCTCCGACCACCCGCTGCAGGGCGCCTTCCTTGATCGGGTAGTACTTCTCGACCCCGCGCAACGAGATCACCGCTCTCTCGGCTGTGGTCTCCCCGGCCCTCCCCGGATGGGTGCGCAGCGAGGTCACGACACCTTCCTCTCCAGGGATGGCAAGAGCACGTCGGTCCTCTCGCTGTAGGCGAAACAGGCCACGCGGTGCTCGTTCCCGACCGGGATCATCTCCGGATCGGTGGTTCTGCAGATCTCGACGGCGTACGGGCACCGGGTGTTGAACCGACACGAGGGCGGGGGATCGACCAGCTCGGGGACGTTCCCGTCGATGGCTGCCAGCTCCCCTCTCGTGTGCGATGCGGAGGGGACCGCCGCCATGAGCCCCCGGGTGTACGGGTGTTTCGGATCGCTGAACACCTCATCGGTGGTGCCGGTCTCCACGATGCGCCCCGCATACATGACCGCCACCCGGTCACAGATCTCCTTGACCAGGGAGAGGTCGTGGCTGATGTAGAGCACGGAGGTCTGGAGACGCTCCTGGAGCTCGGCGATCAGCTCCAGGATCCGGGCCTGGATGGTCACGTCCAGCGCCGTGGTCGGCTCGTCGGCGATGAGCACGTCCGGATTGCAGGCCAGCGCCTGGGCGATCAGGACCCTCTGCTTCATCCCGCCCGAGAGCTCGTGGGGATAGCTGGACATGATCTTGCGTGGGTTCGGGATCTGGGTCTCGGAGAGCGCCGCGGCCACGAGGTCGTCGACCTTCTCCCTCATCTGGGCGAACTTCTTTCGCCATGGCGGCAGTCTGAGCAGGAAACGTTCGAGTGAGCTGGCCTTCTGGCGTGCCGCCCTCCGGATCAGGCGGGGGACTCGCGGCCCGAGGGCGGCCAGGATCTCGTCGGAGCGATGCTGGTAGAACACTTCGGCGATCTGGTCCCTGATGGACAGTGCCGGGTTGAGCGCCTTGCCCGGGTCCTGGAAGATCATCGCGATCCGGTCGCCCCTGATGTCGAGCATCTCGCGGTCGGACACGGCGAGCAGATCGACTGGATCGGCGCCAGTCGCCCGGGCTTCGGCGGACCAGAAGGCGATCTCGCCCCCGGCGTAGACACCAGGTGGGGTCTGGACCAGTCTTATGAACGACCGGGCGGTGACACTCTTCCCGCACCCCGTCTCCCCGACCAGACCGAGTGTCTCCCCGTCGCGGATGTCGAAGGAGACCCCGTCGACGGCGTGCACCTGTCCTGCCTTGGTCTCGAAGTACACCTTGAGGTCGCGGACCGAGGCAACCAGAGGCCGGGTGCCCTGCCGTGATGGGGTTTCCGCTCTGAGGGTCATGAAGTGCGGGTCCTGGTCTCTGCTGCCACGCTCACGCAGATACCTACCAGCTGGTCGTGGCTGATCGGGCACCGGAGAGAGCTCGCGCCGGGGAGACCACGTGCCGCTTCATGTATCCTCCTCATGGGCTGGCAATCGATTGCTGGACCGGTGCCGCACGTTATAGCCTCGGTAGCGGAGGCGCAACACCCACCCAGGAGGTGTCTTGAGACTGGTCACCTACGAATCCGGACAGGGACCCCGACCCGGCTTGCTGGACGAGGGCGGGGTGCTGGACCTCTCGGGCGACTTCGCCGACATCCACGACCTGATCGCAACGGCGGCCGGGTCGGGGCTTCCAGCCTCGCTGCGGGAGGGGCCACGTCTGCCCCTGGCCGGGGTGACACTCCTCGCCCCGATCCGCCCGCGCAAGAACGTCTTCGCCATCGGCAGGAACTACATCGAGCACGTGCGCGAGATCCGGGGAGTCACTGCCGTGGAGCCTCCACCTCATCCGATCGTCTTCACCAAGCCGCCGACGGCGGTGATCGGCCCGGGACAGGCAATCGACACCAGCAACGACCCCAGTTCGACCACGGACTACGAGGGGGAACTGGGGGTGGTGATCGGGCCGGGGGGACGGCTCATCGACCCGTCACGGGCAATGGGGCACGTCTTCGGGTACACCATCGTCAACGACGTGACCGCTCGGGCCCTGCAGCGGGGCCACGGCCAATGGCTGATGGGAAAGGGGCCGGACACATTCTGCCCGATGGGACCGTGCATCCTCACCGCCGACGAGGTCGATGACGTGACCACGCTGGAGGTGGTCACCGATGTGAACGGCGAGGTCCGCCAACGCGGGTCGCTGGCCGACCTCATCTTCGACATCCCGACCCTGATCGCCACGCTCTCCTCGGTGATGACCCTCGAGCCCGGGGACGTCATCGCCACCGGGACACCGTCCGGAGTCGGGGCCGGATTCGACCCGCCTCGGTTCCTCCAAGCCGGGGACGTGGTGACCGTGACCGTGGAGCCGATCGGTGTCCTGACCAACCCGGTGATCTGACCGCAATCGTTTTCCAGGTCCGCTCCGGGGGTTACCGTGACCACCGATCAGGAGGAATCGAATGGCCCGCTTTGCCGTGAAGACACCGACCCACCACACCACCTGGGACCGGATGCTGGAGATATGGCGTGCCGCCGACGAGATGGACGTTTACGAGTCGGCGTGGAACTTCGACCACTTCTACCCGATCCGTGGCGACTCCGACGGGCCCTGTCTCGAGGCCTGGGTCACCCTCAGCGCCCTGGCGCAGGCCACGAATCGGATCAGGGTCGGCACGATGGTCAACGGCATGCACTACCGCCATCCGGCGGTGACCGCGGCCATGGCCTCCTCGCTCGACATCGTCTCCGGCGGCCGGCTGGAGCTGGGTCTCGGCGCCGGCTGGTACGAGTTGGAGTCGGACGCCTACGGGATCGAGCTGGGGACCATCGGGGAGCGAATGACCAGATTCGAGGAGGGCACCGAGGTGATCCACCTCCTCCTCACCCAGGAGCACACCGACTTCGAGGGCAAGTTCTTCCGTCTCGACAACGCCCGCAACGAGCCCAAACCGGTGCAGCAGCCACGGCCACCGATCGTCATCGGTGGCAAGGGGGAGAAGCGCACCCTCCGTCTGGTGGCCCGGTTCGCCTCCATGTGGGACGCCATGTTCGTCGAGGATCAGAAGGACGAGTGGCTTCGGCTTCGGGAGGTCATGTGGGGCCATTGCCAGGACGTCGGCCGGGACCCGACGGAGATCGCCTGCTCCAGCCATCTCTCCATCGCCCCGGACCCCGATCCCGGTGAGGTGGCGCAGCGGGCCGCCACCATGTTCGACACCGGCATCGACGTCGTGATCCTCGGGTTCACTGCCGCCCACGACGGCGGAACCGTGGAGTCCATCGCAACCGCCATCGCCGAACTCAATTGAACGCAGGCGTTCTCTGGGCACTGGTCGCCGCCGTCGGCTTCGCCCTGCTCCAGGCGTCCAACCGCAAAGCCAACAGGCATCTTGACGCCTATCGGACCGCTTTCGGGTTGCTGGTGGCGGTGGAGGTCGTCCTGCTGGCCCGGAGCGTGATCCTGGGACGGGTGGGGCTTCTCTTCAGCGCACCCATGTCGGTCGTGCTCATCTTCGGCGCCACCACCCTCCTCCACTTCGTCGGGGGCTGGACCTTGCTCGCCCTGAGTCAGCAGAAGGTGGGCGTGGCGCGCACGGGGGCGCTGGTCTCGGCGGCGCCCGTCATCGGGACCCTGGTGGCGGCGGTCGGTCTGGATGAGCCGCTCACGACGACGATCATCGCCGGAGTGCTGCTGGCCGTCGCCGGAGTGGCCCTGATCTCGTTGAGTGGCGCCGGCTCGGATGGCGAGTGGCGCAAGCCGTGGCTGGGTTTGTCCGTGGCCCTGATCTGGGGATCGACACCACTGCTGATCCGCATCGGGCTGGAGCGGTACGACCATCCCGTGGAAGGGCTCACCATCGGGCTTGCCACCAGCGTCGTGATCTACGCGATCTTGCTCACGTTGGCCGGACGCTGGAAGGGGGAGATACCCGGCACCGCCATGCGTTGGATGGCTTTCGGTGGTCTGTGCGGGGCCATAGCCGTCTCCGCCCAGTGGGTCTCGTTCGACCTGACCACGATCGCGGTGGCGATCACGGTGCAGCAACTCTCGGTGCTCTTCGTCATCGCACTGGTCCCGTTCATGTTCCGCGAGCCGTTCGAGCGGATGAACCTCCGCTTCTTCGCCGGGGCGGCCATGGTGGTCGCCGGCGCCTGTCTCGTGGTCTTGCTCTGACCTAGCTCGGGGGGATCACCGGGAGCAGCAGGGCGCCCGGGTGGCCGGGGCCCAGGTGGATCGTGGTCACCCCGCCCATCACCTCCGGGTCCCGGTCGGTGGGGTCGTCGTGGATGAACGGGCCGCATCCGGTGAAGCGGTTCTTGAAGGTCGAGATGTCGATTCCCGTGGTGTCGGTGCCCCGGTACTCGTAGTCCTTGCCCCGGACGGTCAGGGTCAGACGGTGGCCCGGTGGGATGACGATGCTGGTCGGCCAGATCTCGATGTCCAGCTGGTACACCTCGCCCGGGGTCAGAGGCTCCACGCGGTCGTGGGGGTGCCAGGGTCGCCAGGGAAGCGAGCGCTCCTCGTCGAGGGCCCGGTGAGAGGCGCGCAGCCATCCCTGGGCCACGGGGGCATGTGGATCGAGGGCGCCCTGGAACACGACCTCCTCGCCGTCGGGGTCGACCACTCCGAGGACCACGAAGATGTCGGCGTCGCTCGTCGACGAGGAGATGCTGAGCCGGAGCGAGGAGGGCCCGGTCACCTCCAGAGGCTCGGTCATGGCCGGCGTCGTGAAAACGACACCGTCGCCGGTCGCCTCGAAGCTCAGCTCCGACCCGGTGTCCGGCTCGGAGTCACTCAGACTCCCGTCGGGCTGGAGATGGAGGGTGGTCCACCGGGTGCGCATCAGCGGCCAATCGTCTTCGCCGCGGACCTCGAAGCGATCAGGGTGACGCACCCACAGGCTGACCCGTGGCCGGTCCCGCCACCCGTTGTCCTCGTCCTTGAGGAAGTGGTCGAAGAACCGGAGTTGCAGCTCTCGCCCGTAGTCGGTGTAGAAGTGGGTCCAGTGCTCCTCGCCGTGGACCTCCAGCCATTTGTCGGCGGACGAGGCCCTGGTGAACCCTTCGAAATTGCCCCGGGCGTGAAGCCCGTGCCCGCCCCAGTTGGCCGCCGACAGGAGAGGGACCTCGATGTCCTCGAGACGACCGCTGCGGTCGGCATGGAAGCCGTCAGCCAGGGGATGGGAGGCGATGGCGCCTCCCAGGTCGACCCGGTTGGCGGCCAGCTCCTCCGGGCTGAGGGTCACGTCACCGCAGACATTCAGCCCTGAGATGGCGTTCCGGGGCCCTTTGTCGCCCAGACCGTGCTGCACCGTCTTCACCTGCATGTCGTACCAGTTGGCGAAGAACGTGCACCTGATCCCCCCGTGGTAGGTCATGTCCCGGTAACAGTCGGAGGCCCCTTCCCAGGTGCAGATGGCGGCCAGGTGCGGGGGGCGCAGTGCGGCCACCTGCCACTGGTTGATGGCGTAATAGGAGATGCCGTTGAGACCGACCTTGCCTGTGGACCAGGGTTGGGCCGCCGCCCACTCGATGCACTCGTAGATGTCCCTGGTCTCCCTGGGCGAGTAGGGGTCGATGACACCGGGAGAGCGACCGGCTCCCCGGGAGTCGACCCGCACGCACGCGTAGCCGTGCGGGACCCACTTCTCGGGGTCGACCACCTCCCAGGATTGGAACCGGTTAGAGGTGCCCTCGGCGACCTCGGGGTACGCGGTGATCATCCGATTCCACTGATCCGGGTACCCCTCCTGGAAGAGCAGACCCTTGGCGTAGGGCCCGTAGCTGAGGATGACCGGGTACCTGCCGTCGTCGTCGGGCCGGAAGACATCGGCGCTCAAACCGAGACCGTCGTCGGTCTCGATGATGACGTCGAAGTCGATCCGCATCCCGCTCTCGACCATGCTGACCACCATGTCGACCCTCCTCGTCGGGTGGCCCCACCATATTCGGCCTGGTCAGGTGGCGGAACACCCGGCTCACTCACTACGTTTTTGCGCCGGCTTTACAAATTCCCAATCAATGTGAACTTGCGTGGGTGGCGGCATCCAGCACTATTCAGGAATCAAGACGGAGGCACATCAAGAGATGCGTAGGACTCGAAAACTGGTGACGGTCGTCGTCACGGCGATGCTGCTCACCGCGGCGCTGCCGGTCTCGGCCCAGGAGACTGAGCCGGAGACCCCCGAGCGCGCCGTGTTCGCCATTTCCACGCCGTACCCCATGGTCGCGGTTGAAGCCGGGGACGAGGCCACGTTCGACCTGGCCGTGACTGCCCCCGAGCCCACCAACGTCGCCCTGGAGGCCACCGGTCTCCCCGACGGATGGACCGCCACCTTCCGCGGCGGGGGCTTCGAGATCGACGGCGTGACCGCCGCCCCGACTCCCCCTGAGGCCAGTCTCGACATCTCGGTTCCTCCTGAGGCTCCTGAGGGTGTGTACGACATCGGGGTCACTGCCGACGCCGGTGATCGTTCGGTGTCTATGACGTTGCAGGTTCGTGTGTCCGCGTTGGCCGGTGGCGAGGTGACTCTCACCCCTGACTTCCCCGGTCTGCGTGTCCCCGCGGCCGAGACCGCCTCGTTCAGCGTCGAGCTGCGCAACGACACTCCGAGCGATCTCGAGTTCGAGGTCACCTCGGCAGGCCCGGCCGGATGGGACGTGACCGCCGAGCCCGCCTCCGAGCCGCAGGCGACCACGGTCCTGGTCGAGTCGGGTGGCACCGAGAACATCAACGTCGAAGCCACATCCCCGCCGAGGACCGAGGCGGGGCAGTACACGATCACGGTGCAGGCCTCGTCGGCCGAGACCCAGGTCGAGGCGGAGATGATCGTGGAGATCGTGGGGTCCTACTCCCTCGAGCTGACCACACCGGATCAGCGTCTCAGCACGGAGGTCAGCTCCGATGGCTCCAGCGAGGTCCAATTGGTGCTCACCAACACCGGCACCGCCCCGATCCAGAACATCGAGCTTTCCGCGGACGGCCCCACTGATTGGGAGATCGAGTTCCCCGAGCCCGTGATCGGTCAGCTCGAGGCGGGCCAGTCGGTGAGCGCGGTGGCCACGGTCACTCCCTCCGACAACGCGATCGCCGGCGACTACATCATCACCTTCTCGGCGAGCAGTGAGGTGGCCGAGAGCCAGGTCGACATCCGAACAACCGTGAACCCGTCCGCAGTGTGGGGGTTCATCGGGATCGCCCTCATCGCCCTGACGCTCGCCGGTCTCGCCTGGGTGTTCCGCCGCTTCGGCAGGAGATAGACGGTGGCCAGTGCCATCCGCACGGTCGGCCTGACCAAGCAGTACGACGACGTGACCGTCGTCGACGGTCTCGACCTCGACATCGAGACCGGTGAGATCTTCGGTCTCCTCGGGCCCAATGGGGCCGGGAAGACCACGACGATCCTCATGCTGCTCGGTCTGACCGAGCCCACCTCGGGATCGATGGAGGTCCTCGGGCTCGACCCTCGGCGCTATCCACTCGAGGTGAAGAGACGTGTCGGCTATCTGCCCGACGCGGTCGGCTTCTACGACGACCTCACCGGACGGGAGAATCTGCGGTTCACCGCCAAGCTGAACCAGGTCCCGGACGCGGAGGTGCGCATCCAGCAGCTCCTCGAGGACGTCGGGCTCAGTGCAGCCGCCGATCAGCCGTCGGGTGAGTACTCCCGGGGCATGAAGCAGCGTCTCGGTCTCGCTGACGCATTGGTCAAGGACCCGTCCATCCTCATCCTCGACGAGCCGACCACGGCGATCGACCCCGAAGGCGTCGCCGAGATCCTCGGTCTGATCCGGGCTCTGGCCACGGAGAACAACGTGACCGTGTTGCTCTCCAGCCATCTCCTCAACCAGGTGCAGGCGGTCTGCGACCGGGTGGCCATCTTCGTGGCCGGAAAGGTGGTCGCCCAGGGCACCCCGCACGAGTTGGCCGCCCAACAGGCGACGGACTCGCGGGTCGAGTTCAGGTTCGCCGATCTCACCGACGCCCCGGGGGCCAAGCTGAAGGAGATCCCGGGTCTCAACGACGTGGAGAAGGGCCGGCTTCCCGGCTCGTGGGTGGCGCGTCTCGACATCGTCAACCTGCCCGGCGCCATATCCCATCTGGTGAAGGAAGGGGTCGAGATCACCGGCATCCGCCGGATGGACGAGGACCTCGACGCCGTCTATCGCAGGTACTTCGAAGCAAAGGAGGTGGCGGTTTGACCACCGCAGAGACGATCGAGCCCCGGGCGGAGGAACAGCCGCGTCAGGAGCCGAGTCGGGGAGGCTGGCGTGTGGTCGCCGCCAAGGAGCTCGCCGACCATCTCTACTCGGGCCGGTTCATCGTCCTCCTCGGTCTGCTCGGCATCGCCACGGCGGCGGCGGTCTTCGCCGCATCGGGTGGTATCCGCGAGGTCGCCCCCAACGCGGAGGGCATCACCGCGTTGTTCCTGAAGCTGTTCACGGTGACCACCGATCCGGTGCCATTCCCGCTCATCATCTTCGTCAGCCTGCTGGCGCCCCTGCTCGGGATCATGTTCGGATTCGACTCGGTGAACGGCGAGCGGGCCCAGGGCACCTTGCCCCGCCTGCTCTCACAGCCGATCCATCGTGACGAGGTGATCCTGGGGAAGTTCGTTGCCGGGATCTCCGTGATCGCCATCATGCTCACCGCCCTGGTGATCTTCGTGGCCGGTGTCGGGATCTTCCGGCTCGGGCTGACACCCACCATCAGCGAGGTGTCCCGGCTGCTCGTCTGGCTCGTGTTCGCCATCATCTACGTGGCGTTCTGGCAGGGTCTGGCCACCCTGGTGTCGGTGCGCACCAACCGGGCGGCCACATCGGCGTTGATCCCGGTCGGGATCTGGCTGGTCCTGTCGCTGTTCGGCGGGTTCATCTTCGGTGCCATCGCCGACATCGTGAGCCCCGACGACGGCACCCAGGCCGGGTTGATCGCGAATGCCCAGACCGAGCATCTGGTGTCCCAGATCTCACCGATCACGCTGTTCCAGGAAGGTTCGACGGTCCTGCTCGACCCCGAGGTCCGCACCACCGGTCTGCTCACCCTGGAGCAGGTCGACCGGGCGATCGTGTCCGAGCTGAACCTGACGCAGAGCCTCGGTGTGGTCTGGCCACAGATGGTGGTGCTGCTGGCGATGACCGCGGCCATGTTCGCCCTGGCCTACGTGTCGTTCATGCGGCAGGAAGTGAGAGCCTGAGGGGGTATCCTGCTGATCTTCCGGTGACGACGGAGATCGCGTATTAGTACCTTCTTGGGATTGGCCGCCGTGGCCATCCTCATCCTCGCGAACGGGTTCTACGTCGCCGGGGAGTTCGCCATCGTCGCCGTCGAGCGGAGCACGGTGGAACGCCGCGCCCGTGAGGGTGATCGCACCGCCCGCCGGATCCTGAACTCCCTGAGCAACCTGTCCTTCGAGCTGTCGGGCGCCCAGCTCGGGATCACGGTCACCTCGCTGCTCCTCGGGTTCATCGCCGAGCCCGCCATCGCCGCCGTCATCGAGCCGGTCATCGCCGGTCTGCCATTCGTGCCCGAGACGGCCTCGCTCGGCGTCTCGCTCGCCGTGGCCCTGATCCTCACCACAATCGTCCAAATGGTCCTGGGCGAGCTGGTGCCCAAGAACCTGGCCATCTCGCGCCCTTACCGGTCGGCGGCGCTGTTCGCAGTGCCGATGCAGATGGCCAACCGGGCGGTGCGGCCCCTGATCGTGGCCTTGAACAACGCGGCCAACTGGACCGTGCGCCGGCTGGGCATCGAGCCGCGCGCCGAGCTCGCCGGTGTGCGCTCGATGGAGGAGCTCGAGCTGATGATCCGCTCCTCGGGGGCGGAAGGAACCCTGGACGACGAGGAGATGGAGCTGCTCACCCGGGCCCTGACCTTCACCGAGAAGGTGGCCGCCGAGGCGATGGTCCCGCGGGTCAACGTGGTGGCGGTCAACCGGCACCAACCCATCTCCGAGCTGCGCCAGATCTCCCGGGAGACCGGCCACTCCCGATTCCCGGTGTACGGCGACGACCTTGACGACATCCTCGGCATCGTCCACGTCAAGGACACGCTGGGCATCCCCGCCTCGCGGCGAGCACTGACCCCGGTCGAGGAGATCACCCAGGAGGCCCTCAAGGTCCCGGCGACCAGTCGTCTCGAGTTCCTCCTGGCCGAGCTGCAGTCACACGGCCGGGGCATGGCCATAGTGATCGACGAGTACGGCGGCACCGCCGGCATCATCACCATCGAGGACCTCCTCGAGGAGATATTCGGGGAGATCGAGGACGAGTACGACGAGAACGGCCCCGAGCTCCCCGAGCCGGAGCAGGTCGACGTGCTGTCCGGTCTCCTGCACCGCCACGACGTCGAGGAGCGGATCGGGTTCGAGTGGCCGGAGGGCCACTACGAGACATTGGGAGGTTTCCTCACCGCCACCCTCGGCCGTTTCCCGGTGGAGGGAGACGTGATCCCGGTCGGTGACATCGTCTTCGAGGTGGTGAGCATGGACGGTCACCGGGTGGACCAGGCCCGGGTGATCAGACCGAGAAGGGAGGAGGAGACGTCGTGAGCTGGGGCGCGCTCCTGCTCATGGTCTTCCTGCTCCTGGCGAACGGTTTCTTCGTCGCCGCCGAGTTCGCCTACATCACTGCCCGTCGCAATGTCCTGGAACAGACGCCCAGCACCTCCGCCCGGGTGGCGGCGAGCCTGAACCGGAACCTGACGATCAGCCTCACTGCGGCTCAGCTGGGCATCACCATGGCCTCACTGGGCCTCGGCGCCGTGGCGGAGCCGGCTGTGGCTCACATCTTCGAGGAGCTTCTGGGCCTGACACCGCTGCCCAGCGGGGTCACCCACGCGATCGCACTCGTCATCGCACTCTTGATCGTGGTCTTCCTCCACATGGTGATCGGGGAGATGGCCCCCAAGAACATCGTGATCGCCCGCCCGGAGCGGTCGGCGATCCTCCTGGCACGTCCGTTCCGCGCCTTCGTCGTGGTGTTCCGCCCCCTCCTGGCGCTCCTCAACGCGATGGCCAACGGGATCCTCCGCCTGTTCGGGGTCACCCCGGCCGACACACTTGCCGTCGGCCACACCGCCGACGACCTGGCGATCATCATCGCCACCGGTCAGGAGGAGGGAGTGATCGAGAGCTTCACCCGCCGTCTACTGACCGGAGCCATCATGTTCGGCGACCTCGACGCCGGGGAAGTGATGGTCCCGCGACCCGACGTGGTCGCCGTGGACATCCGGTCGACGGTCGGCGAGGTCGAGATGCTGATGAGGGAGACCGGTCACTCCAGGATCCCGGTGTACCGGGACGATCTCGACGATGTGATCGGCCTGGTCCACGTCAAGGATCTGATGGGTGTGCCGGATGAGGAGTGGGATTCCCCTCTCGATCCGGGGCTGCTTCGTCCGCCCTTGTTCGTGCCCGAAGCGGCGCACATCAAGTCGGTTCTCGACGAGATGCGACGGACCCGGAACCACTTCGCGGTGGTGGTCGACGAGCACGGCTCCACCGCGGGCATCATCACCATGGAGGACATCGCCGAGGAGTTGGTCGGCGACATCCGGGACGAGCACGACCGCCGGGAACGGCAGCCGACGGTCACCCCCGACGGCCGCATCCTGACACCGGCCCTGGTCAGGCCGGATCAGCTCGCCGAGTTCGGAGTGCACCTGCCGGAGGGGGAGTACGAGACCTTGGGGGGTCTGATCATGGACCGGCTGGGTCGCATGCCCGCCCCGGGAGATGTGATCGAGGAGACCGGGTGGAGACTCGAGGTGACCAGCACAGACGGTCGTCGGATCCGCGAGGTGGAGCTCACCCCGGTGCCGGAGCCTAGGGACGAGGAGTGACGTCGGCCTTCTGACGGCAGCCGGCGCAGATCCCGGTCACCACCAGGTCGATGTTCTCGCTGATGAAGTCGTGCTGCTCCCCGAGATGGCTGCGGATCTGATCGACCAACTCACCCTCGTGGTGGTCGACGGCGCCACACATCCGGCACACCATGTGAAAGTGGTCGTCGGGATGGGCCACCTCCCAGCGCGCCGCTCCATCTATGCCCAAATGTGACTCCCGAACCAGGTCGAGATCCTCGAACAGGGTGAGCGCCCGGTAGACGCTGGAGATGTTGACCGTGGGGTCCGCCTCGTTGACCAGACCGGCCACCTCGTCGGCAGTCAGGTGGCGTCCTGCGGAGCGCAACACCGACCAGACCAGCCAACGAGGGCTGGTGAGGCGGTATCCGTGATCCCTGAGGAGGACACCGAGGTCGTCCATGCCGCGATGGTACCGACCCTGTCTTGATGCGATCAACACCCAATTGCGAGCGTCTCGCAACAAGAGGTATCGTTCGAGACATGATCCTGGCGATGCACGCCCCCGATGGGTTCCTCACCACAGGGACCGCGATCGTGACCGGAGTGATCTCCTTGCTCCTGGTTGGCTTGGCCTTGCGTCAGTCGCGGAGTCAATTGCGGGACCGGGCCATCCCACTCGCCGGCATCACCGCAGCCTTCATCTTCGCCGCCCAGATGTTCAACTTTCCCGTGGCCGCCGGGACCACCGGGCATCTTCTCGGCGGTGCTCTCGCCGCCATCCTGCTGGGGCCTTCCGTGGGCACGATCGTGGTGACGATCGTGGTGGTGGTACAGGCTCTGGTCTTTGCCGACGGAGGCATCACTGCCCTCGGCTACAACGTGCTCGACATGGCGATCATCCCCGCCTATGGGGGCTACGCCGTGTTTCGTCTGCTGCGCCGCTGGCTCCCTGCCAATGCGGGTGGTGTCATCGGGGCGACCGGTGTCGCCGCCTGGGCATCGGTGGTCATGTCGTCGATCGCCTTCTCGATCCTGTGGCTCTTCGGCGCCAGCGCACCCATCCCGTTCGACACGGTGTTCTCTGCCATGGTCGGTGTCCACTCACTGATCGGCGTCGGTGAGGGTCTGATCAGCGCGCTGGCTGTAGGGGCGGTCCTGTCCTCCCGCCCCGACCTGGTCTACGGGGCATCCGACCTGGACCGGTCCGGTCTGGCGGAGACCAGAGTCAGGGCCCGGGTGTTCGTGCTCGGCGGCGCACTGGTCGCGCTGGTCTTCGCCGCCGTGGTCAGTCAGTTCGCAGTCGACCAGCCCGACGGTCTGGAACGTGTCGCCGAGGACACAGGGTTCGCAGCGTCGGGCACGGAGCACGCCCTCTCCGACTCGCTGTTCGCTGACTACGCCACCGCGGGCATCTCCAACGAGAGTCTCAGCCTGGCAGTGGCCGGGATCGTCGGCACCATGGTCACCCTCGCTGTCGCAGCCGGGATCTTCCTGACCCTCAAGGAACGACGGGGGCGGGAAGCCGCCAGGGTCTGATTCTCATGGGCGCCGGTCACGCACACGCTCTCTACATCCACGAGCACAGCCCTCTGCATCGGGTGGCGCCCGAGGCCAAGGTGGCGGCCACACTCGGGATGGTGGTCTCGATCGCGGTGACTCCTCGTGAGGACATGTGGGCCTTCGCTGTCTACGCCGTGTCGATTGCCGCGTTGGCCCTCGTCGCCCGTGTCCCGGGCCGGTTCCTGGCGGTCCGGCTGCTCGGGGTGGCGCCATTCGTCCTCTTCGCACTGCTCATCCCGTTCATCGGAACCGGCGAGACCACCGTGTTGTGGGGGATGACTCTCTCGGTCGACGGTCTGTGGGCCGCCTGGAACATCCTGGCCAAGGCGGTGCTGGGCGCCTCGGTGACCGTCATCCTGACTGCGACCACGGAGGTCCCCCGGATCATCGAAGGTATGGGGACGCTCAGGGTTCCCGCCCTCTTCGTCTCCATCACCATGTTCATGATCCGCTACCTCGAGCTGTTGGCCGGGGAGCTGGGGCGAATGCGGGTGGCGATGACCGCTCGTGGCTATGACCCGAGGTGGCTGGCGCAGGCTCGCCCCATTGCCAGCTCGGCCGGGGCTCTCTTCGTCCGGGCCTATGAGCGTGGCGAGCGGGTCCACTCCGCCATGCTCTCGAGGGGTTTCACGGGGACGATGCCGGCTCTGAGCAACCACAGGGCCACCCCGGCGGACTGGCTCGGAGTGGGGCTGGTGACGGCTGTGTTCTTCTCCACAGCGGTCCTGGCGTTGTCGACATGAGTGCAGCGATCGAGATCCAGGGCCTGGAGTTCGCCTATCCCGACGGCAGACTGGCGCTCGACGGGATCGATCTCTCGATCGGCGCCGGGGAACGGGTGGCTGTGCTGGGCCCGAACGGTGCAGGCAAGACGACACTGGCGCTCCACCTGAACGGGATCCACCTGCCTCGCAAGGGGAGAGTCGTCGTCGGCGGTGCCCCGGTCGTCGAGGAGAACCTCGCCGAGATCAGACGACGTGTCGGCATGGTCTTCCAGGACTCCAACGACCAACTGTTCATGCCGAGCGTCCGCGAGGACGTCGCCTTCGGACCGGCGAACTTCGGGATCGCAGGGCAGGAGCTGGAGAGCCGCGTGGAATCGTCCTTGGCTGCGGTCGGCGCCTCAGAGCTCGCCAACCGGCCGGCTCATCACCTCAGTGGCGGGGAGCGGCGTCGGGCCGCTCTGGCCACCGTTCTCTCCATGGAGCCGGACGTGTTGGTCTTCGACGAGCCCACCTCCGACCTGGATGGGGTCGGTCGCCGCGAGCTCGCGGCCACGTTGCGTCCCCTCGACATGACCCAGGTGATCATCACCCACGACCTGTCACTGGCCCTCGAGCTCTGCCCGCGGTCGATCGTGATGAGAGAGGGCAGGATCGTGTCCGACACCAGCACGAGGGAACTTCTCGGGGACTCTGAGCTCCTCGCCGAGGTGGGCATGGAGCTTCCCTACGGGTTCCGGCTCGACGCCCGCTGAGGGCGGTCACTCCTCCTCGGCGAGCGGCGCCACCAGGGCCGGGTCCAGCGCTGCCCGCAGGGCCGGGGGCTCGAACGGCTTGAGCACGGCGGCGTCGGCACCCGCTCTCTTGGCCAGGAACTCGTCTGCGGAGCGATCCAGGAGCAGAATCAAACGCGGACGGGTCATCGGGTCTGTCTCCTGTCTGATTGCCCGGATGATGGCCATGCCGCCCATCGCGTCTACCTGCATGTCGACGATGATGGCGTCGACCCTGGACTTCTCGAGACGTTCCCCCACCGCATGCGGGTCGTTGATCTCCTCGACGTGCCACGAGCCGATCGAGAGGGCGGCCCGCACGTCGTTCGAGACCCAGGGAGCGTCGGCGATCAGCAGTGCGGTCGGCACGGCCGGGACGTTAGCCACCCGGAGCCTCCTAACCTCGCGGCCGTGCGTCGTCCGATCCTCTGGTGCCTGGCGTCTCTGCTCGCCCTCTCCGCATGCGCCGGCGAGGGGGGCGGGATCGATGTCATCGACGTGAGCGGGCCATTGGACGCCTCGGCGTTGGACTTCATCTCCGATTCGATCGAGGCCGGTGCGGCCAACGGTCAGGATATGAGCGTCGTCCAGCTCAACTCGCGTGCCGTGCTCGACCGTGAGGCATACGAACGGCTCGCCGCGCTGATCGCCGAGCCACCGCTCCCCGTGGCGGTGTGGGTCGGGCCCCAGCCGGCGTATGTGTTCGGTGGAGCTGCCGAGTTGCCGCATCTCGCCAGTCACGCCGCCATGGCGCCGGGCAGCTTCGAGGGTCATCTCGCACCAATGATCCTCGGCGAGGGCCAAGGTCAGTCAGGTGAGTTGATACCGGCGGCAGAGACGGGTCTGCCCCTCGAGCCCACCATCCGTCAGTACCTGCAGACCCTGGATGGGAAGGTGTTCACGACCACGGACGGAGAGGTGACGGTCTCGACCCTCGACCAGATCGACGACGGGGTGACCACCAAGCCGATCACATTCCGCAAGCCGGGTCTGGCCACGAGGTTCTTCCGGCTCGCCGTGACTCCGGAGTCCGCCTTCTTCTTCCTGGCGATCGGGCTGACCGTCGCCATCTTCGAGTTCTACGCCCTGGGCCCGGGTGTCGCGGCCGGGGTGGCTGCCATCTCGTTGCTGCTCGGAGGATGGGGCCTGGTGACCCTGCCGACACGTGGGTGGGCCTTGGGTCTGCTGCTGGTGGCGTTCGTCCTCCTGGTGACCGCCTACCAGCGGGGCGGGATCCTCCTCATCTCCCTCCTCGGTGCCATCGCCCTGCAAGTGTCGGGCATGTTCCTGATCGACGGTGGTGGTCAGATCGACCCCCGGTGGTGGCTGATCCTCCCCTCGGTGCTCGCGGTCCTGTTCTTCTTCCTGCTCGCCATGCCCACGGTGCAGCGGGCCCGTCTGTCGACCGAGACGATCGGTCGCAACACCCTGATCGGGGAGCGCGGTGTGGCCCTGGTCACGTTCGATCCCGACGGGTTGGTCGAGGTGCGTGGGGCGCGCTGGCGGGGCACCGCCCACCGCGAAGCGGGCATTCGCTCGGGTGATCCGATCGTGGTGACCGGTGTGGACGGGCTCTACCTGGAAGTGGACCCGACCACGCCAGGCCGCGAAACATAAGGCGGAATTCTTCCAGGTTCTCCCTTGAACCCACGATTTGTATTCGTTAGCTTCGGCTCGGTTGTCGCAAGCAAGCGGGAGGAAATGAGGTTGTCCCACTCAGACGAATGGCAGCTGCAAGCGCTATGTCGTGGGAACCATGCCTACTTGTTCTTTCCCCCTTCTTCGTTCGAGAGGAAGGACGAGAGGGAGCGACGTGAGATGAAGGCGAAAGCCATCTGCGGGGTGTGCCCGGTGCAGGAACCTTGCTCCAGACACGCCCTCGACATCAGGGAGCCCTTTGGTATTTGGGGCGGGCTCACCGAGGTCGAGCGAAGGAGTATCGCTGTAGCGGGCTGACGGTTCCCTTGCCTGGCAACTGGGCTCACCTGAGGCGGCGGAGATCACCGCGGCGGACGGTGAGCCCTTCTTTGTCGCTCCATTCCAGGATCGGGACGGCGTACTTGCGGGACAGCCCTGCGGCGTCCCGGAACTGGGCCACGGTGAACTCCTCACCGAGACCGGCCATCACCTTCTTCAACTCCTCGATCTGCTCCGGCAGGTAGACCAGGCCCGGGCCGACCCGGACGAGCTCCCCACTGCGGAGCTTGAGATGGAGCACCTCGGGGTCGATACCGAGTTCGGTGTCGGAGGGGACGTCGAGACCACGAGAGAGACGCTCGACGGCTCGGGCCCACTGCTGCTCCTGCTCCTCGCTCAACCCTGTCCGGTGATCGGAGAGGGAGACGTCGGGGCCGGATCGCACCAGCCGGTCGGCTCTCCCCACCACAGCCTCGGCCACGTCGCCGTCGACTCCGAGACGCTCCGCGAGGGTGGCCATGTTGAGACCTGGCCGCAGGGGATGTCTGCGGTGCTCCTCTTCGACCAGGCTCACCGCCTCCTCGGCCAGCGTGTCCAGCCAGGGCTCGGATATCACCTGCTCTCCGATGATGACGGCGTCCTGGGGGGTGCCTCCCTTGCTGTGGGCCCGGATCCTTTCGACCCGGTCGATCCTTCGCCCAGCGATGAGGGCCGTTGCGATGTCGTCGGGGCGGGCCGAGGGGTCGATCTCCCGGGCGGCCTTCAAGGCTCGTCCCACCCGGCCCGGGCCCGGGTCGAGGACCTGACCGCCCCCGATGACCCGGCGTCGCCCCGTGTCGCGCAGGATGAAGCGGTCCCCGACCGCCAGCGGCAACGGGGTTTCGGTGCGGAACACGGCGACCTCGTCGTCGAGCCCGAGGATCTCCACCGGGACGGCGCCCGACCCGATGTGCAACTGGTAGTCGCCGCGACGCTCCGGCGGCGCCAGGCCCCGAACACCGCGGACCGTTGCCGAGAATCGGCGGGTCAGGTCCCACTGGCCCTCGAGACCCAGCATGTGGCCCCGGGTGACCTTGTCGTGGTCGATCCCCCCGAGGTTGACCGCCACCCGTCTCCCCGGTGTCAGAGTCGGATGGGAGCGCTCGTGACTCTCCAGCGACCTCACTCGGGCCCGATTGCCGGTGGGGTAGATCTCGACGGAGTCCTCGACAGACAGCGATCCGTCGAGGAGGGACCCGGTGACCACGGTCCCCGCTCCCGCCACCGAGAACGAGCGGTCGATCCAGAGCCGGGGCCGGTAGTTGTCCGCCGGGTCCGTGGGGATGAGAACCTCCAACGACATCAGCAGGTCGTCGATGCCCGTTCCTGTGACGGCCGACACCGGCACGACTTCAGCGCCCTGCAGGGTGGTCCCCATGAGATGCTCACGGATCTCCTCACGGGCCAGATCCGCCAGATCCGGGCCCACCAGGTCGATCTTGGTCAGCGCCACCACGCCGCGTTCCACCCCGAGCAGGTCGAGCACAGCGAGATGCTCCTCGGATTGCGGCATCCACCCCTCGTCGGCGGCGACGACGAACAGGGCCACGTCGATTGCCTCCACACCGGCGAGCATGTTCTTGAGGAAACGCTCATGACCGGGGACGTCGACGAAGGAGACCTCGACGCCGCCGGGGAGGTTGGCCCAGGCGAACCCGAGGTCGATGGTCAGACCACGTTCTTTCTCCTCTCGCCAGCGGTCCGGGTCGCGGCCGGTGATCCGCTCGATGAGGGTCGACTTCCCGTGGTCGACGTGCCCCGCGGTTCCGATCAGCGGCATGCCTGGAGACGATCGATGATCGTCCGATCGTCCTCCGGGTCCACGGCGCGCAGGTCGATGATCAGGTCGCCGGAGTCGCGCCGGGTCAGGACCGGGACCTCGCCCTGCAGCAGGCACTCGTACAGACCCTGACCGCCCTCGATCCGCACCACCGGGCCGGGGATCTCGGCGCCAGGGGCGCTCCCCGCCCCGACCGTGGCGAAGGCATCCACCACGACACCGCCGGACGCATCGGCCACCGTCTGGCTGCGCGCCCTCAGGGTGGCGGCGTCGGCCAGGGCGTACCTCCACAAGGGCAGGTCTTCCGGTGCTCCATCGAGGTAGGCGGTGAGAGTCGCCGAGAGGGCGGCGTAGGTGGCCGAGTCGACCCGG
>DASSVE010000176.1:0-26552 GCA_035706345.1 Acidimicrobiia bacterium | reverse complement strand
CGACGGGCTCCAGAGGGTCCGCTCAGGCGAGATCCGTCATCTGCGTCACCAGTGACGTGTGTCGGTCAGCCCAGTTCTTCGATCTCGGGCGGGGCGAGGGTGGCCTTGAAGAAGGCGAGGATCCGAGCCATAGCGTCGTCGGCCGCCGACTCGTCGTAGTTGTCGCCGTCGACGTCCAGGAATCCGTGACGGGCTCCCTCGTAGAGCAGCCATTGCCCGTGCTCGTTCCGTCGCTGGCCCTCGTCTACGGTGGACGGGTCGATGAGCTCGTCGTCGGTCCCGTAGAGGGCCAGCACCGGGATGGGCAGATGATCCAGATAGCCGGCCACCTGATGCTCACGGTCGTCGTCGCCGGTCAGGGGGGTGTAGGCGATGACCAGCGAACGTACCCAATCACGGGTGGCCGCCTTGATCAGCCCGAACCTCCCGCCCACGTCCGTGCCGAGGATCCCGACCCGGTCGTCGACGTTCCAACCGACGTCGTCTGAGACCACGAACTGGTGCAGCTCGTCGAGGACGAAGAGAGCGTCGTCGTCGCTCGTCGAGCTGTAGAGGTCGAGGGGCTCTCCCTCGGAGCCGTACAGATCGATGGACAGGGCGGCGAAGCCCTCTCTGGCGAGACGCCGGCACAAGTCCTTCTCGAAGCCGGTGAGACCTTCGAGACCATGTATCACGAAGACCACGGGGAAACGACCGGCCTCGTCGGGGCGGGCGATGTAGCCGTTGCGGTGGCGCGCCCCGACCGGGATCGGCCACGTCCCATACAAGATCGGATATGTGCCCTCGTGGGCGAGCACTGCCACGAAGTGGACCTCCAGTCGGTAGCGGCAGGTTAACGGGTCGTGCCCGGGCGGTTGCGCAGCAAACGACGGAACCCCCGGTAGCCTGTTTTCGTCTAACCCCCGATGTCGAACTCATCCAATCCGCCCCGTTCGGGGCTCCCCCGGTGGTTGAAGGTCTCCATCATCACGCTCCTGGTGGTGGCGAACATCGCCGTCCTCGGCTACGTCTGGCTGCTCTGGACCGGCAACAATCTCCTCTCCGGTGCCAACACAGACGAGGACGTCGTGGCGGCGCTGGATCCGACGTCAGGGGGAGACCGGACATTCGTCGTCGTCGGGTCCGACAGTCGGGAGGGCCTGGAGAGCCTGGACAATTTCGGGTCCGCGGCCGGGGCCCGCGGCGACGTGATCATGCTTGTGCGGATCGACGCCGACACCAACACCGCCCAGATGCTGAGCATCCCTAGGGACCTCAGGGTCGAGATCCCGGGGCACGGCACGGACAAGATCAACGCCGCCTATGCGTATGGCGGGCCGAGGCTGTTGGTTGAGACCCTCAAGGACAACCTCGACGTCGAGGTCAACAACTACGTGGAGATCGGGTTCGTCGGCTTCCAGTCCCTCGTCGACGAGATCGGGGGCATAGAGATGTCGTTCTCTTACCCCGCCCGCGACGCCAAGTCAGGGCTCGATGTGCCCGCCGGGACACAGAAGCTCAACGGGGAACAGGCGCTCGCCTTCGCTCGCTCCCGCTCGTACCAGGAACTGCAGGACGGGTCCTGGGTCTCGGTCGATGCCAACGACATCGGCCGTACCCAGCGTCAGCAACAGGTGCTGAAGGCAATCGTGGCCGGGCTGAAGCGGCCGGGAACCATCACCGAGGCGGGCAGCATCGCCTCCTCGATGTCGGAGCACATGACGATCGACGCCGAGTTGGCCCGGGAGTCGGTCGCGGCGATGGTCTGGGATTTCAAGGGGATCCTTGCCGGAGACATCGACGGAGCCACCCTGCCGACCTACACCGAGAACATCGGCGGAGTCTCCTTCCAGATCGCCCAGCAGCCTGAGGCCGACGCCATGCTCGCCAATTTCCGTGCCGGCCGTCTCCTCGAATCCCGGCCATTGGTGGTGGAGGTCCTCAACGGCAACGGGACCGCCGGTGCGGCCGGCGAGATGTCGGAGACCTTGGAGTCCCTCGGCTTCCAGATCGGGTCGATCGGGAATGCGCCCAGCACCGGGTACGCACAGACCACCGTCATCGTGCCCGAAGGCAGTTCCGACGGTCAGACCATCACGTCGGCGCTCGGTTTCGGTGTAGTCGAGTTCGGAACCGTCGATAACGGTTACGACGCAGTTGTCATCGTCGGCGCGGACGCCTGACCGGCATCCACCCGACGGCACTTAGGATGTGCGCACGTGGATGTAGCAATCATTGGCGCCGGTTATGTCGGTCTGGTCACCGGCGCCGGTCTGGCGAACCTTGGACATCGGATCCGGATAGGTGAAGCCAACCCCGAGCGGGTGGCCCGGCTGAACGCCGGGGAAGTCCCCATATTCGAACAGGGTCTCCCCGATCTCCTCGAACGTGCCACCGAGCGTGGTCTCATCAGTTTCCACAACTCGAACCTGGAGGCGGCCACCGACGTCGACATGGTGTTCCTGTGCCTCCCCACCCCGGAGTCGGACGACGGCCGCGCCGATCTCGGCTTCGTCCACGCCGTCGTCGACGAGTTGGCCAACCATGTCGGCGAGGGGACCCTCTTCGTGATCAAGTCGACCGTCCCGCCGGGCACGGCCACGAGCCTGCGCAAGCGTCTGGCGGACCTGGGTAGTGGCGCCCGTCTCGTCTCTCATCCTGAGTTCCTTCGTGAGGGCAAGGCGGTCGAAGACTTCATGTCGCCAGACCGGATCGTGGTCGGGTCCTACGACCGGGCGGATGCCGAGCGGGTCGCTGCCCTGTATCAGAGTCTCGACGCCGAAGTGCTGATGACAGATCCCACCTCGGCGGAGATGATCAAGTACGCCAACAACGCCTATCTGGCCGCCAGACTCACCTTCGCAAACGCCCTGGCCAACGTGTGCGAGGCAGTCGGAGCCGACGTCCTCGACGTGATCAAGGGCATCGGCCTGGACCATCGCATCGGGCCCCACTTCCTGCAACCGGGTCCCGGGTACGGCGGGTCGTGCTTCCCCAAAGACACTGCCGCTCTGATCAGCGTGGCCCAGGACGCCGGATACGACTTCCAGCTCCTCCGGGCCGTCATCGAGGCTGATCACGAGCAGCGCCGGCGTGTCGCCGAGAAGGTTCGGCAGGCCGCCGGGGGCGGGCTGCATCGCCGCCGCGTCGCCATGTGGGGTGTTGCGTTCAAGGCAGGCACAGACGACGTGAGGGAGTCGCCGGCGCTTCGCATCGCCAGACTCCTGATCGAGGACGGCGCCGAAGTCGTCGCCTACGACCCCGAGGCGTCGAGCGACGAGCTCACGATGGCGGCCGGCCCGATCGAAGCCGTCACAGACGCCGACGTCCTCCTGGTGGCCACCGAATGGCCCGAATTCACCACCGTGGACATGAACGAAGTGGCCCGCGTCATGAAGGGGCATCGGGTGGTCGACGCCCGCAACCTCCTCGACCCTCCGTCTGTGCGGTCGGCAGGGCTGGACTACTGGGGTCTGGGCCGACCGGGCGCCTGACCTCCAGACGGCGTTGCTATAGCAAGAAGGGGTGGAAACCGCCACCTCTTGCTATAGCAACGCCATTCAGATCATCGGAACAGGTCCTCGTCGACCGGACGGACCAGGTCTCGGGCCCGTCCCTCGCCTCTCGGCCCGTCGTAACCCCGGACCAGGGCGGCCGGGATCCCGGAGGCCTTGCCCATGACCAGATCGGCGGCCGCGGCCAGTTCGTCGGCCACCGCCACCTCTGTGACCTCGAGTTCTCGCCCGACCCAGTCCCTGGTCCCGACCAGATCGAGGATGGGCAATAGACCCGACACGCCGATGGCCACGTCCGTCAGCCCACGACGCCAGGGGCGGCCGAAGGTGTCGGAGATGATGACCGGGAGGTCGACACCGAGGAATTGACGCAGCTTGGACCGGATCCGGTGGGCCGATCGGTCCGGGTCGTCGGGCAACAGGATCATGGTCCCCGGCTCGGCGTTCGATCGGTCCACCCCGGCATTCGCACAAACGAAGCCGTGCTTGGTCTCCGCGATGATCAGGTTGCCCCGGCGCCGCACGATGGAGCTGGCGATCTCCTCGACGAGGGCCTTCTTGAACTCCTCCTCGTCGCCCGTGACGGTTCGCACCGCTCCCTCCGCCTTGGAGACGATCTTGTGCGTGACGACCAGGACGTCCCCCTCCGCAGGGGCGAGACGCCGGAGCGCCGGTTCGAGCACCTCGGCGACGTCGTCGCCATGGGTCACCTTGCCGATGCCTGTGAGAGGGTGAACCTCGAGCACGTCAAGCCACCAGTTCGGAGGCGAGACGTCTTGCGGCTGAGGGCTCGGTGATCAGGGTGTCGGTCACCAGTGTCTCGATGTGCGGCATGGCCGCGGCATCGTCACCGTCGCTCTGGTCGATGACAAGTCGGTCGATGAGCCCTTCGTAGGCCTGTGCCACTCCCAGGTTCCCCGCAGGCAGGCCGAGCGACATCAGCACACGGTCGGCGGGCCCTTTCAGGGTCTTGCCCCCGATCAGGGGGCTCACGGCCGTGACGGCCCTGTGCCGGCTCACCGTCTCCCGGATCCCGGGCACGGCGAGCATCGGCCAGATCGAGAGAGGGGGGTTGGAGGGGCCGATGACCACCACATCCGCACCCTCGATGGCCTCGATCACTCCCGGTGCCGGCCTCGCCGTCTCGGCGCCTTCGAAGGCGAGCTCGAGCACCTCGTCACCGTGCCGTCTTGCCACGAAGTACTCCTGGAAGCTGATCCACCCGTCGGCGACCCTCACCCTGGTGCGCAGCTCGTCGTCGGTGACGGGCAGGACGCGGGCTTTGAGCCCGAAGGCTTCGCCGACCTTGCGTGTGACCGTGGACAGCGGCGCGCCGTTGGCGATTTGGTTGGTGCGGAAGAGCTTCAGCGCGATATCGCGGTCACCGAGTTGGAACGTGTTGTCGACGCCGAACCGGCCCAATTCCTCGTTCATGGCGAAGGTGTCCCCGGCCCGGCCCCATCCCAGTGGCCCTTCGATCCCGGCCAGTGTGTAGACCACGGTGTCCAGGTCGGGTGAGATGTAGAGACCGTGGTTGGAGGCGTCGTCACCCACGTTGACGACCACCGTCAGCTCAACTCCGCTCAGCGCGTCGAGCCCGCGGGCGAGACGTGCGCCACCGACACCACCGGACAACTCGACGACTCTCATTTCACTCCCCTGATATTGCTCAGTGTCGCGCACCGGTTCACAATGGCGGTTCGCATGTCCCAAACCACCCCGCAGGTCGCGGACTCCGAGTTGACCGAGGAGACCCCGGGCGCGCCGCTGGTGCGCATCCTGATCACCGCCGTCCCTGGCGCCGACCTCGAGGCGGCACTGGCGGTGGTGGGGCGACAGGTGTACGAGCCTTCGCCTCAGATCGCGGTGATCGGTGAGGGTCTCGAGGTCCCCGACGGGGTGGCGACTTCTTCCAGTCTCGAAGAGGCGATCAACTCCACGGACTCGACGATCGACTATCTGTGGATCCTCCACGCCGATGCCAGGCCCCGGCCCGATGCTCTCTCTGCCCTGATTGCAGAGATCGAGAGGAACGAGGCCTCGCTGGCCGGCTCCAAGTTGCTCAAGGCCGGGACCCCCGACGAGTTGGAATCGGTGGGGGGCGCCACCGACGTGTTCGGTGAGCCGTACTCGGGGCTCGACGAAGGGGAGATCGACCTGCAGCAGTACGACGTGGTGCGGGAAGTCGCCTTCGTCCAGTCAGCCTCGATGCTTGTGCGGCGCGACCTGGCGCAGGGTCTGCGCGGCCTGGACCCGCTGCTGCCCCCGGTGGCGTCGGGTCTCGACTTCTCGCAACGCACCCGGCTCGCCGGCGGCAAGGTCATCAGCGTCCCCTCCTCGGAGGTGTACCACCAGGGGAGATGTTTCGCCCCTGGGAGCGGATGGCGGGAACAGGCCGGGCGGCTCCGGGCGATGCTCACCGCGTACAGCCCGCTGACACTGCTCTGGGTAGTCCCGTACGACCTGCTCGTCTCTTTCGTCGACTCCATCATCAGCCTCTTGATGCTGCGGTGGCGGCCGTTGGCTCGTCACGTCATGTCGTGGCTGTGGAACCTGTATCACCTCCCGTCCACCATCAGCCAGCGGAGACGACTGCGCTCGGTCCGCTCCGAGGGGGACGAAGAGTTGTTTCGTTTCCACGCCAAGGGATCGGTGCGGCTACGCGCCATAGGCGAGGAGATCAGTGGCCGTGTGCTTTCGGTGTTCGACGACGACCAGGCCCTGGCCAGGGGATCGCGCAGGGTGTTCGGGTCCCCGGGGATCTGGGGAGCGGCTCTGGCAGCCCTGGTGGTGATCCTCTCGGCGCGGACGATCATCTTCATCGGTATGCCCGACGTCGGGTTCGCCTTCCCGTTCGAGCCACCGTCGATCGCGTTTCAGCGCTGGTTTGGCGGATGGAATGAGGCGGGTCTGGGATCAGCGCACCCCGTCCACCCCTCTGTCGGGCTCACCGGTCTGAGCTCACTCCTCATGTTCGGGTCGGAGGGGGCGGCGCGCACCGTCCTCACCTTGGTCCTCGCCATCGTGGGTGTCGTTGGCTTTGGCCGACTCGGGGGACGACTGGGCCTCCGGGGCCCCGGGCGTTACCTCGCCGGTCTCGTGCTTCTTGCCGGCCCGGGCACGGCCCTTTTGGTGGGACGGGGCTCGTGGCTGGCCCTGGCGGCCGCCGCCTTGCTGCCCTGGGCAGTCCGGGCCGCCTTCATCCATCCCGGCGAGTCCCGCCGCGGGCTCGTCGGTCGCGCCGGCTGGGCCCTGCTGACCGGTCTCCTCCTGGCCGCTCTCTCCCCACTGCTCGCGGTGGTCCCTCTCATCACGGTGTTGGTCTGGCGCGCCCTCGGCGGCACCGGATCGAAGCTGTTGCTGGCGGCGACCGCGCTGGCCGGATCGCTCGCCGGAGTCGCCTTCGTGATAGGTGACCTCTCCTGGGTGACCGACCCTTCGCTCCGGTTGAACCTGACGGTGTCGGATCTCTGGCCCGCAGCAGTTGCGGTGATCGCCATCCCGTTCGTCCTGGACGAGACCCGGCTCAGAACGATGGCCCTCACCGGTGGTCTCCTCTCCGTGGTGTCGTTGGCCATTGCCCGGGTGGTCCCGATGGCCCCCGGTGTCCAGGAAGCGGTGTTGGTCCTGGCATCCTTCGGGGCTGGAATGGCGGTGGCGGCGGCGCTGGACGGGTTCTCCCGAAACCCGGTGCGCTTGGTTGCCTCGCTGGCCGCAATCGCGGTGGTCGTGGTCTCCGCGGGAACCCTGATGAACGGAAGACTCGGTCTCCCCTCAGGTGACGTGAACGACCGCCTCGGCTTCGCCTCCACCCTCGCAGGAGAGGACGGTCCCGGCCGGATCCTCTTCGCCTCGACCGAACGAGCCTTGGTCCCCGGTCAGGCGACCGCCGGGCCAGGATTCTGGTATCGGGTGGTGGACGGGACGGGGATGACCCACGACGAGGTGTGGCTCCCGACACCGGGCCTCGGAGAGGAGCAATTGGCAAGGGAGCTGACGGACATAGCCTCTGGCACCGAACTGCGGCCGGGACGCGCCCTCGCCGACTTCGCCATCGACTGGGTGGTGCTCGAGGGGCCGACATTCGTCCTGGACGATGCTCTGCTGGCACAACTCGACCTGGTCCCCACCCCGTTGGATCCTGCCTCGCGCGTATACGAGAACAGCGAAGCCGCCCCCCTCGCCGGGACGCCGGACGATCCGTGGACAAGGGACGGGACCGGCTTCTCCGGGACGGCGGGCGACTCGCCGGTGCCCCTGGCGATCGACTTCGCTCCCGGTTGGGAGCCGGATGGGACTGAGAGCAGTTGGGCCACCGTCGTGTCCGGCGAGCAGGGACGGGCCTGGTACTCGCCGACACTCGTCCAGTTGGCGCTGCCCCTGGCCGTGATCGCCGGATTCGTGGCGGCCTTGGGACTGATCGGCATCGGGAGCCGGCGCCCATGAAGTACGTCGTCGTCGTGGCGATAGCCGCCCTGGGCCTCGCCGGCATGCTCCTGCCCGCCACCGAGCCCGTCACGGCGGACGCGGTCCCGGCGAGCGAGTTGCCGCCGGTGGCGATCTGTCCGGTCGTCGAAGTCGGGGAGCGGCACACCAACCTCTCGGTGCTCTCCTCGGTGAACGGTGCCGGGCGGCTCTCCACGTTCTCCGCGGGGGAAGTGACAGGCTCTCTCGACTTCAGGACCGGTGGGACGGGCGCGGTAACGGTGGCCGCGGCCGAGGCCAACGCAGTCGGCGTGAGCGGGGGTCTGATCGAGATGCCCTCGGATGCGACCGCGGCCGCGGCCCTCATCACCTCACCTGAGCTTCGGGCCGCGGAGTCCTGTGCTGACATCCCTTCAGGCCAGACCTTCATCTCCGGTGGGAGCACCGTGAGCGGGTCTTTCTTCGAGATACAGCTGATCAACCCCTACGCGGGCGAGGCCACAGTCGATCTCACCGTGACCACCGAGACCGGGATCGAGTCCGACCATCGATTCGACGCCGTGATCGTCCCTCCGCTCAGCACGATCACCCGCGACCTGACCCAGATCATCCCGGGCCGGGAGCAGATCTCGGTGCGGGTGGACACGACCAGGGGCTCGGTGCTCACGTTCGGGAGGCAGACCACCGACGGAGCCTCCGCGTTGTGGAGGGCCGTGCCCGCAGGCCAGGAGTGGCTGCTTCCGGTCCCGCCCGGTGGGCCCCTCAAGAGGATGATCATCGCGACCCCGGAGAACGCGGAGATCGAGTACCAGGTAGACCTCTTCGGCCCCGATGGCTACGTCGAGGGCCACGCCACCGGTGTGCTCGAACCCAGAGGCTTGGCCCTGGTCCCGCTCGCCGCTGTCAGCGACGGCGCCTTCGGTGTCCGGGTCATCGCCACCGGCCCGGTGGTCGCCAGTCTCTGGATGAGCTCCGACCAGACTCTCGCCTCCACCACTGCGAGCCAGGTGGAGGCCCCGGTGTGGCTCCTTCCCGGCGCCAGCAGCCCGCCGGGCGGATCCGGCTCGCTGGTCATCCTGAACGCAGGCATCGAGACGGCGACGGTCAACATCCGCACGCTGGGGGACCAAGCAGTGGTTCGCAGCGTGGACGTGGCCGCCGAAGGCGTGTTGGTGGAGGACTTGGTGGCCGCAGCCGGGTACCGGGTGGAGGCGTCATCGCCGGTGGTGGCGATGTGGACGTCCAACTTGGGTGGCGAGGGCACCGCTGCAACGGGCATCCCGCTTCAGGATGGATGATGTCTGGGGGCGCGCCGGGCTGCTCCTCGGCGCATTGGCAGTCGGGGCGATTGTCTCCTTCGTTCAACGACGAAGGTCCCGACGCCCGTTTCGGGCCGTCCAGGCGACCGATCTAGCTCCCGGCGTCTACTTGTTCTCCTCCTCCACCTGCTCCACGTGTGAGACGGCTCGGACGCGGCTCGAGGAGCGGATCGGTGCCGGGAAGTACACGGAGCTGGTCTGGGAGGAGGACCCGGGCCCGTTCCAGGCTCTCGGGGTCGATGCCGTTCCTTCGGTGCTCTTCGTTGCGGCCGGTGGCCGGGGGCGGCTCTACGTCGGCGGGGTCGAGCCCGCATTGGCTGCCGTAGATCCTTGAACGCGCTTTTCGCGATCCCTACCGTGGCCCAATGACAGTCAGTTGTGCGAGATGTGGTTCGCCCGCGGCGGCGTTGATGACCTTCAACTACATGGAGGCCGCCGTCTGGCTGGACGATCTCAGCGACCCGATCGGGAAGTACGGCTATCTGCTTTGCGCCGACCACGCCGATCGGATGACCCCACCGCACGGCTGGACCCTCACCGATCGCCGCACGGTGACCCGTCTGTTCGCCCCGGTGCAAGTGGCCTGATGACCTCGCTCGACCGCGATCTCCTCGACGCGGTCAAGGACTTGGACGAGCACGGCCTTCGACGCCTGCAGATCCTCACCCGCGCCCAGTTGGAGCGGACCGGGGCGATCGATCCCGGAGACACACCAAATGTGAGTCTTCGGCAGCAGATGGTCCGCTGCGGGAAGGCCGGCTGCACCAAGTGCCCCCATGGCCCGTACTGGTACGCGTACTGGACAGAGGATGGCCGCCGCCGGAGTCGCTACATCGGCCGTCTCCTCGACGAGTAGGTGCTCAGGTCGTTGTAGATATCACCCGACCCCACTTACCATGTCCCGGTCCATGGACTGTCCCCGTTGCTCCCAGAACGATGTGCTCGAGATCGAGCACATCCTCCCTGATGACACCGAGGTGGTCTTCTTCTGGTGCCACAACTGCGAGGAGAAGTGGTGGAACCGCGAGGGAGTCGACATCGACGTCAGCCAGGTGTTGGAGATAGTCCGCCAAGCCCGGCAGTGACCACTCTTCGGGAGACGCTTCGGCGGATCCCACGTCTTCCGGCGATCACCGAGGGGATCACCTCGCTGCGGCGTATACCGCGTCTTCCGGCGATCATCCTGGGGGCCACGTCGCTGATCATCCTGATCGTGATGAACCCGGCGCTCATCCTGTCCTCCACCACTCCCACAGGTGGAGACATGGGGGCTCACGTCTTCGGCCCGGCGTACCTGCGCGACACGCTCCTGCCCCAGGGGAGGATCCTCGGCTGGTCCAACGACTGGTTCGCCGGCTTCCCAGCCTTCTACTTCTACTTCCCGCTCCCGTCCCTTGTGATCGTCTTCCTGGACCTGTTCCTTCCGTACGGGGTCGCGTTCAAGATCGTGACGGTCCTCGGTCTGGTTGCCCTGGCTCCGGCCATCTACTTCCACGCCCGCACCATCGGTATCGGCCGGCACATCAGTCTGATCGCGGCTGGGTCGGGTGCGGTGTTCGCCTTCTACGAGAGCTACTCGATCTACGGGGGGAACATCGCCTCCAGCCTCGCCGGGGAGTTCTCCTACTCCTGGTCCTTCGCCCTCTCCATCGTCTATCTGACCCTTCTGATCAAGGCAGTGAGGGACGACCGCAAATATCTCAAGTGGGCGGCGTTGGCCCTGGCGTTGACCGCCCTCTCCCACATCCTGACCACGATCGTGGTGATATTCGCCTCCCTCTTCGTCCTCTTCTGGAAGAAGGGGCCGGCGAGGACGTTCCTCATCTGGTTCTGGGGCTTCGCCATCGCCGCCTTCTGGGCGCTCCCCTTGGTGATGCGGATCGGCCTCACCTCGGACATGGGCTGGACACCACTCAGCCGATGGGAGGAGATCTTCCCCGTCGAGTTGTGGCTCCTGCTCCCGGTGGCGATCCCGGGGGCGGTGTGGGCGGTCCGCCGAACGAACCGGGTCATCCCGATCCTCGCCGCCACCTTGCTGCCCGTGATCTACTACCCGCTTCCGCTGATCCTTCCCAAGCTCGCCCCGGGCCTGTTCGGCGGGGATCGGTGGAAGCTGTGGAACGGTCGTCTCCTGCCCTACTGGTACTTCGGGGTCGCCTTCTTCGCGGCTCTGGGGCTTGGTGTCGGCATCATGTGGCTGTCACGCCGTCTCCCCAGTCGTGTCCCCACCCACTTCGCCCGCGGCTTCATCGCGATCTCGTTCGCGGTGGCGACAGGTCTGGTCATCGACTCCACCGAGTTCCCGAGTTGGGCCTGGATCGTCGTGGTGGCCGCCGGTGTCGCGGCCCTGGCCGCCACTTTCCTGTTCGCGAGCACGGTCAACACGCGCAATTTCCTGACCACGACGGCAGCGGCCATCGTGGTCCTGGGTGCAACCGCCGGGGTGACCTTCGTCGACGGGTGGTCTAAGTGGAACTACGAGGGCTACGAGAGCAAGGCGCCCTGGCCCGAGTACGAGGCCCTGATGGAGGAGCTCGACCGGCTCCCTGAGGGAAGAGTGCAGTGGGAGAGCAACAGCGATCTCAACAAGTACGGGACGCCCATGTCGCCGATGCTCATCCCTTATTGGACCGAGGGGTCCCATCAGTCGATGGAGGGGCTCTACTTCGAGTCCTCGCTGACCACGCCCTTCCACTTCATCAACCACTCCGAAATGTCTTTCAAACCGTCCAATCCGATCCCCGGGCTCAAGTACCACACCTTCGACATGGCACGGGGCTTGCAGCACATGGATGTCTACGGGGTCGACTACTACGTCTCGTTCACTCCCGAGGCAGCAGAGAAAGCCAACGAGATAGAAGGGTTCACCGAGATCGCCGTCACCGAGCCGTTCCACATCTTCAGGCTCCCGGAGACCGAACTGGTCGAGCCGGCCACTCATCTGCCCGCCGTCTACGACGTCCCGGAACGAGGTCTGCTCAGCTCCCTGATCGGGTCAGGCACGGTCACCGGTCCTGATGGCGAGCCCCTCCCCAGCTTCCACGACCTGTCGCTGGAGTGGTACGAGGACATCGAGAACATCGATCGCTGGGTGGTGGCCGACGGTCCCGAGGACTGGCCGCGCATCCAGGCTCTGGATGAGCGTCCCGATGTGGAGCTCGACGTCCCCCCGGGAGCGGTGTCCGACATCGTGGTCGACGACCACAGGATCTCGTTCTCCACCAAGGCCGTGGGCGTTCCCCACCTGGTCAAGGTGTCCTACTTCCCGAACTGGCGGGCCACCGGCGCGGAAGGGCCGTGGCGTGCGTCACCTTCCCTGATGGTGGTGGTTCCCACCGAAGAGGAAGTGGTCCTCGAATTCCGCGACACGTGGCCCGAGTCGCTCGGCAAGGTGCTTTCGCTGGGTGGCGTGGTCACCCTCGTGGCTGTGGTGATAGTGGCCAGACGTCCGGACGAGCCCGAGACGGTCACGTCTTCGAGAGAAGACCCCGCATCCTGATCAGGCCCGCGATGGTCCGAGGCGCCCTCTTCACGAGAGAAGACCGGGCCGTGCGCATCTCCTGGACCACGACGGGCACCTCGACGATCTTGTAGCCGGCCCTCTCCGCCCTCACCACCAGTTCGGTGTCGAAAAGGTCCTCGGTACTGACCACCTGGGGGAGTATGTCGTCGATCACACGGCGGCGGAAGCCCTTCATGCCGTGGGTGTCCGACACCTTCGAGCCCAGGATCACCGTCAGCAGCAAGTTGAAGACCCAGGTGGCGACACGTCTGATCAGTGGCCGCCGGTCCTCGGACATCGGGTCTCTCTTCGACCCGATGACGATGTCGACGTCGTCCGGTTGGGCCAGCACCTGGCGCAGGAACCCGGCGGAGAAGTAGTCGATGTCGAAGTTGACCACCCACTCGGAGTCCGCCTCCAGGAAACCGTGACGCATCGCCGCTCCGTAGTCGGGTACGGCCAGGGAGTCCACGACCACATCGGCCTGGTCGGCGGTCTTCTTGGCGACCTCGGCGCTCCCATCCGACGACCCGTTCTCCACGATTCGAATCGTGTACGGGACACCGACTTCTTCGACCGCAGCGATCATCATCGGCAGGGCGGTGGGAATGAAGTCGGCCTCGTTGTAGACGGGCACGACGATGGTGATCGACCGGGTCATGGAGCGGCGCGAAGTCTAGGAATCGGGGCTGGTTAGCACGGCCCCGGACCTTCCTACACTCGGACGTCTGGACCCACGAAAAGTCTTCAAGGCCTACGACATCCGCGGGCGGGCCGACCTCGGCGAGGTCGACGAGGAGCTGTACAGACGCGTGGGTGCCGGTCTGGTGGTCAGGCTCGGTGCCCGGACCGTCGCCATCGGGCGAGATTGCCGCGTCAGCAGCCCCGGGTTCGCCGCAGCCCTCTCTGAGGGCGTTCGCTCCGCCGGCGGCGATGTCATCGACATCGGGGAGGTCCCCACCGACGCCGTCTACTTCTACTCAGGGGCTCACGAAGTCCACGGGGCTGCGATCACTGCGTCGCACAACCCTCCCGAATACAACGGGCTCAAGCTGTGCCGTCCGGGAGCAGCGCCCATCGGGATGGAGTCCGGTCTGGCAGAGGTGGAGGCCTGGGTGATCGAGGGTTCGATGCCGGAGGATGTCCCCTGGGGTGAGTACCGGCAGGAATCGATCGTCGGCGACTACGTCGATCACCTGTTTCGCATCGTCGACCCGGCCTCGATCACTGACCTCAGAGTGGCCGCCGATGGTGGCAACGGCATGGCGGGAGTGGCCATTCACCAGGTGTTCGACAGGATCGCCGCCTCGCTGACGGGCTTGTACCTGGAGCCGGACGGGACCTTCCCCAACCATCCCGCAGACCCGCTCGTGCCTGAGAACCTGGAAGACCTCGAGCAGCTCATGGCCTCGGATGCATTCGATCTCGGCGTTGCCTTCGACGGGGACGCCGATCGCGCCTTCTTTCTCGACGATCGCTCCCAGCCGCTGAGCGGGAGCACGGTGACTTCCCTGATCGCACGCAAGCTCCTGGCCGAGAACCCGGGCGCCGCGGTAGTGCACAACCTGATCACCTCCAAGGCCGTGCCCGAGATCATCATCGAGAACGGTGGCCGCCCGGTGCGCACGAGGGTAGGGCACAGCTTCATCAAGCAGGTCATGGCCGAGACCGGCGCCGTCTTCGGGGGGGAGCACTCCGGTCACTACTACTTCCGGGAGAACTTCCGGGCCGACTCGGGGATGCTGGCGATGCTCTACCTCCTCCAGATCGTCAGCGAGGACGGGCGACCGCTTTCGGAGATACGAGCCGACGTCGAGCGGTACGCCTCCTCGGGCGAGTTGAACTTCACCGTGGCCGACCAGCAAGCGACCATGGACCGCGTCGCGGCCGCCTTTCCCGACGCAACCATCGACTACCTGGACGGTCTCACGGTCGATTTGGGAGATCGATGGTTCAATCTGCGACCATCCAACACCGAGCCGCTGCTTCGTCTCAACGTCGAGGCGCCGGATGCCGACGGGGTGGCTGCCCTGGTCGAGGAAGTGAGGGCCATCGTGGAGAGTGGGAGTTGAGCTTGATCGACGCGCAGCTGGCTGCGGTCCTGGTCTGTCCGGCCGACAAGGCCGACCTCACCGAGGACGAAGGGAGCGGTCGTCTCGTCTGCACCGAGTGCGGCCGGCGCTATCCGGTGGAGGACGGGATCCCGATAATGCTCGTCGACAGAGCGGAAGGTGGTCCCGATGACTGAGGACGTCATGCTCACCCAGATCCGCAGTCTCGGCGAGCAGCTTCGCTGGGCCGCAGAAGTCGATCCCCCTCACGTGGGCACCTTCAACGAGATCCTTTTCGCAGGGATGGGGGGCTCTGGCATCGCCGGCGACTACGCCGGCGCCATCCTCGGCCCATACGGGACCCGGGTGGCGGTGCACAAGGGTTATGGGCCACTCCCGGCCTGGGCCATCCGGGTCCGACCGTTGGTGCTGGCCGCCTCGTATTCGGGTAACACTGAGGAGACCCTGGACATGGTCGTGGCAGCGTCGGAGTCCGGTCTCCCGGTGGCCACGGTTACCACCGGCGGCCGGCTCGGCGAGTTGACCGCTCAGAATCGCTGGTCCGGCATCACCGTCCCGTCCGGGCTCCAGCCACGGGCGGCAGCCGGGTACATGATCGGGGCCTCCATTCGTCTTCTCGAGGGGGCCAAGTCGATCAACGACCACCGTCTCCAGTTCCTCGAAGCCGCCGAGCTCGCCGACGAGATGACTGCTGAGGGGTCCGCCGCCTGGGAGCAGGCGGCGGACATCGCCGAGTCGCTGGCCGGCCGGATCCCGATCATCTACGGAGGCGGCCCGCTGACCTCGGTCGTCGCGCAGCGGTGGAAGACCCAGGTCAACGAGAACGCCAAGGTGCCCGCCTGGTACTCGCTGCTCCCGGAGTTGAACCACAACGAGATCGTCGGGTGGGAGACGATGCCGGAACTGACCCGGGATCACCTGGCTGTGGTGGTCCTGACCGACGAGGCCGATCACGACCGGGTGCGACGCCGGATCGCCCACACCCGTGAGCTCACCCAGGCCGCGGTCCCCTGGGTGGCGGAGGTCGTGTCCCGCGGGCGGTCCCACCTGGCGCGTCTGATGTCACTCACGGTGATCGGGGACCTGATGTCTTGGATGCTGGCGCGGCGGTTGGGGGTCGATCCCACGCCGGTGGAGACGATCGAGAAGTTGAAGAAGCTATTGGTGGAGGACCAGCAGAGATGAACTACGACATTGCCAACCCCGATCTCGGCGAGATCGGCGCACGCCGCGTGGCATGGGCCGGGCGGCGTATGCAGGTCCTCGAGACCGTCCGGGAGAGGTTCAGGAAGGAGAAACCCCTGGACGGGCATGTCATCGCTGCATGTCTTCACGTGACCGCAGAGACGGCCAACCTCATGCTCGCCCTGCGTGATGGGGGAGCCGAGCCGGTCCTGTGCGCTTCCAACCCACTTTCGACACAAGACGACGTCGCTGCCGCCCTGGTTGCGGAGGGGATCCCTGTGTTCGCCATCAGGGGCGAGGACGACAGCACCTACTACAAGCACATCCATGCCGCCCTGGACCACGCCCCTGCCGTGACCATGGACGACGGCGCCGATCTGGCCACGATCTTGCACACCGAACGACGTGACCTCGAGGTGATCGGGTCCACCGAGGAGACGACAACCGGTGTCATCCGTCTCCGCGCCATGGCAGCCGATGGCACCCTGCGGGTCCCGGTGGTCGCGGTCAACGACTCGGCCACCAAGCACCTGTTCGACAATCACTACGGGACCGGTCAGTCGACCCTGGACGGCATCATCCGGGCAAGCAACATCCTCCTGGCAGGTCTGAACCTGGTGGTGGTCGGGTTCGGAGATTGTGGCCGCGGGGTCGCCGACCGTGCCGACGGGCTCGGGGCCAAGGTGATCGTGGTCGAGGTAGACCCGGTACGGGCCCTCTCGGCGGCGATGAGCGGATATCGGGTGATGACCGCCTCCGCTGCCGCCGAGGTCGGCGACGTCTTCATCACCGTCACCGGGAACAAGCACGTCCTCCGCATGGAGCACTTCGACAAGATGAAGGACGGGGTGATCCTGGCCAACAGCGGGCATTTCGACATCGAGCTCGACCTGGATGCCTTGCGTCGGGCGGCGACGGCACGCCGTCAGATCCGGGACAACCTCGAGGAGTTCGAGATGCCCGACGGTCGCCGGATCCTGCTCGCGGCCGAGGGGCGTCTGGTGAACCTGGGCGCTGCCGAAGGCCATCCCGCCGACGTCATGGACATGTCGTTCTCCAACCAGGCCCTGGCTGCCGAGTACCTCATCACCAACCGGGACGAGCTCGAGCCCAAGATCTACACCCTCCCGCCGGAGATCGACGAACAGGTGGCCTCGATAAAGCTGGCTCATCTGGGTGGCGGTTTGGAGAGACTCACCCAGGAGCAGATCGAATACCTGAGCGGCTGGCAAGAAGGCACCTGATCGTCTGACACCGGACTCTGTCCCACCGGAGCGGTAGCAAGGGGGCATGTTGTGCCCGGTCTGTCATGTCGTGTCTCCCGGTCCGCTCTGCGCCGCCTGCCGTGACACGCTGAAACCGGCGCCCGACCGTCTCCTCCCGGGCGGGATTCGGGTGATCGCCGCCTTCGAACACGACGGTGCCGCCAAGACTCTGGTTCATCATCTCAAATACCGGGCCGTGGCCGGAGTGGCTGACCTGGTGGCAGAACTGCTCGCCGACCGCCTGCCTGTCCTGCCACTGGCTCCGGTTCCCCGATCATTTTCACGACGTCTCCGATACGGCGTCGACGGTGCCCGAGAGATCGCCCTGTCCCTGGCCCGCCGTCTGGACGTCCCAATGCTCGATCTGCTCGCTCCGCCCCTGCATGCGCCGCGTCGAGCCGGGCGCGATCACTGGAAGCCCGTGGCCCGGTATCGACTGCGCCGCGACCCACCGCCGCAGGTCCTCATCGTCGACGACGTGGTCACCACCGGTGCCACTCTCATGTCCGCGATCGCTGCGGTGGGTCCCGATCGAGTGCGCGCTGCCGTCGCGGCGAACGTGGTCTCACAGCCGTCTAACGTGACCCGTCGCATGACTAGTCCTGTAGCCAGGATGGACCAGGTTTGGCAACAGTTCTGATCGTCGACGATGCCGAGTTGTTTCGCGAGGCATTGAGGGCGGCTTTCACACAAGAAGGTTTCGAGGTCGTGGCCGTGGCGGCCGACGCCATGTCCGGCATCGATCTGGCGCGGGAGCATGAGCCCGATCTGGTGATGCTCGATCTGCTCATGCCGGGCATGTCGGGTCTGGAAGTGGTGGGCACGATCATCAAGGCGAGCCCACGGAGCCGCGTGGTGCTGCTGACCGCATCGGAGTCCGCCGAAGACCTCCTGGCCGCGGTGAAGGCAGGAGCGTCGGGATACCTGACCAAGGACACCCCGCTCCCTCGACTCGCCTCAGCCATGCGCGACGTCATCGACGGGGGCGCCGCCATCTCCCCGGCCATGGGCGGCAAGCTCTTCTCCGCCCTCCGCGACCTGCTCCGTCACAGCGGGTCCAAGAGTCTGCGTAGCCCGGAGTTGACCGGCAGGGAGATCGAGATCCTCGGTCTCGTCGGTCGGGGAAAGACCTCGAAGGAGATCGCCGAGGAGCTGTTCATCTCGGAGAACACGGTGCGCAACCACGTCCGGAACATCCTCGACAAGCTGGGCATGAAGTCCCGGTTCGAGGCCGTGAACTGGGCGATTCGAGAAGGTCTGATCGACGTTCGGTAGCCGGAGGACTCCGGTCAAGATCGTGCGGCCGGTACCATGACATAGGCCAACATGCCGATCTTCCAGAAGGTTCTTCGTGCCGGCGAAGGCAAGACCCTCAAGGTGTTCGAGGGCATCGCCGCTGCCGTCAACGACCTCGAGCCCGAATTCGAGGCCCTGAGTGACGAAGAGCTGAAATCCAAGACAACTGAATTCAAGAACCGGGTCGCCAATGGCGAGGACCTCGACTCTTTGCAGGTCGAGGCGTTCGCTGTGGTCCGGGAAGCCGCCAAGAGGGTCCTGGGACAGCGCCATTACGACGTCCAGGTGATCGGCGCCGCCGCCCTGCACCGGGGGATGGTCGCCGAGATGAAGACCGGTGAAGGCAAGACGCTCGTGTCCACGATGCCGGCCTATCTCAACGCACTGACAGGCAAGGGCGTGCACATGGTCACGGTCAACGACTACCTGGCCACCCGTGACGCCGAGTGGATGGGTCAGATCTACCGGTTCCTCGGTCTCAACGTCGGCCTCATCCTGAACAACATGCCCACCGAGCAGCGTCACCCCGCCTACGCCGCTGATATCACCTACGGGACCAACAACGAGTTCGGCTTCGACTACCTGCGCGACAACATGGCCATGTCCGCCGAGGCCCGGGTCCAGCGCGGTCATGTCTATGCCATCGTCGACGAGGTCGACTCGATCCTGATCGACGAGGCTCGCACCCCGCTGATCATCTCGGGACGGCTCAGCGACAGCGCCAAGTGGTACCGCGACTTCGCCCGCATCGCCCGCCGGCTCACACCGGATGTCGACTACGAGGTCGACGAGAAGAAGCGTCAGGTCCTGGTCACCGAGGAGGGTGTGGCCAAGGTGGAGCAGATCCTCGGTGTGGAGAACCTCTACGACCACGCCGCGGTCGACTTCGTCCACCATCTGGAGACGGCGCTCAAGGCGGAGACCCTCTATCACAGGGACGTCGAGTACCTGGTCGACCATGGCGAGGTGAAGATCGTCGACGAGTTCACCGGGCGTGTCCTCGAGGGCCGCCGCTACTCCGAAGGCCTCCATCAGGCGATCGAGGCCAAGGAGGGCGTGGCGATCAAGGAGGAGAACCAAACGCTGGCCACGATCACCCTCCAGAACTACTTCCGTCTCTACGAGAAGCTGGCAGGCATGACCGGCACCGCCGAGACCGAGGCCGCCGAGCTGGCCTCGATCTACGGTCTCGAGGTGGCCGCCATCCCGACCAACCGGCCGGTGGCGCGCATCGACCAGGGCGACCTGGTGTACAAGACCGAGGGGGCCAAGTTCAACGCATTGGTCGACGATGTCCGGGCCCGCCATGAGAAGGGTCAGCCCGTGCTGCTGGGCACCGTCTCCATCGAGAAGTCGGAGCGGCTCTCCAAGGCCTTGGAAAAGATCGGGATCAAGCACGAGGTGCTCAACGCCAAGCACCATGCCCGTGAGGCCGACATCATCGCCCAGGCGGGTCGTCCCGGTGCGGTGACCGTGGCCACCAACATGGCGGGCCGTGGTGTGGACATCATGCTCGGCGGCAACCCCGAGGGGATGGCACGCACCGAGCTGAAGCAGCGCGGCATCGAGGCGTCCGACCCCTCTTACGAGCAGCTCGAGCGCAAGCTCACCGAGGAGTTCGCCGCCCAGATCGAGCCGGACCGCCAGAAGGTGATCGATGCCGGCGGGCTCTACGTGATCGGCACCGAGCGCCACGAGTCCCGGCGCATCGACAACCAGCTTCGAGGACGCTCCGGCCGACAGGGTGACCCGGGGGAGAGCCGTTTCTACCTGTCCCTGGAGGACGACCTGATGCGTCGTTTCCAGGGGGAGTGGGTCGCCGGGATCATGGAACGGCTCCGCATGCCGGAGGACCAGCCCATAGAAGCCAAGATGGTGAGCAAGTCCATCGAGCGGGCGCAGCGTCAGGTCGAGTCGCAGAACTTCGAGATCCGCAAGAACGTCCTGAAGTACGACGAGGTGATGAACACCCAGCGCGAGAACGTCTACGCGTGGAGGAAGTCGATCCTCGAGGGCACCGCATCAGAGGACCTCATCGAAGACTGGATCGGGGACACGATCGCCGACGTCGTCGAGAGCCAGTTCGACGGAGTCTCCAAGTCCGACTGGGACTGGGATGCCCTCAAGCGCGAGCTCGAGGTCTTCTATCCCACCAAGATCGACGTCTCCAAGTTCGAGGGCTCGTACGGCCTCGACGACGTGGTCGACTTCGCCGTCGAAGAGGCCTTGAGCCGTTATGAGGAGCGGGCAAAGGAACTCGGCGAGGAGGTGATGGCCCGGGTGGAGAAGTCGGTCATGCTCTCCGTGATCGACAACAAATGGCGCGAGCATCTGTCCGAGATGGACTACCTGCGGGCCGGCATCGGTCTGCGCGCCATGGGCCAGCGCGACCCGCTCACCGAGTACCAGCGTGAGGGCTACGACATGTTCATGGAGATGATCGACTCCGTGAAGCGGGACGCCATCCGTTATCTCTTCCATGTCGAGGTGGCCCAGCCCAAGACTCAGCCGCAGCGCGTGGAGGCCAATCCCACGGGTCCCACCTCGGCCCGCAAGCCTGTGGAGACCGACAAGGTGGGTCGCAACGACCCCTGCCCGTGCGGGAGCGGCAAGAAGTACAAGCGATGCCACGGCGCCGCCGCTTGAGGGGTGACCGTGGACATCTCCGACCCATCCTCATTCGTAGCCGAGCTGCGCAAACGGCTGGCTGAGGCGCGCGGGTTCCTCGATCTCGAGGGCAAGGCCTCTGAACTGGAAGAGCTACGGGAGCGGGCCGCATCCCCCGATCTCTGGAACGATCCTGACGAGGCGCGTCTGGTCAGCCAGCGGCTGGCCCGATACGAGGCTCTATTCGAACGGGTCTCGGGATTGGAGAGGCGGATCGAAGACGCCGAGGTGCTCTTGGAGCTCGCCGCCGAAGCCGGTGACGAGGACTCCCGCAAGGAGGCGATCGGCCTTCTGAGCGAAGCGGCGGAGGAACTCGACGATCTGGAGATGGAGTCACTCTTCTTCGACGAGTACGACGAGGCCGACGCCATCCTCAGCGTCCATGCCGGGGCAGGCGGGGTCGATGCCCAGGACTGGGCGGAGATGTTGGCCCGCATGTATCAGCGATTCCTCACCGACGCCGGCTTCGTGGTCACCGTCGAGGACGTGACCGAGGGTGAGGAGGCCGGGGTCAAGTCCGTGACGATGACGGTCAAGGGGGAACACGCCTACGGGACACTCGAATCCGAGCGTGGGGTCCATCGACTGGTAAGGATCAGCCCCTTCGACTCAAACGCCCGCCGCCACACCAGCTTCGCCGGCGTCGACGTCATACCCGACCTGGGGGAGAGCGCCGACATCGAGATCAACGAGGACGATCTGAGGATCGACACCTACAGGTCCCAGGGCGCCGGTGGCCAGCATGTCAACAAGACCGACTCGGCGGTGAGGATCACCCATCTGCCCACCGGGATCGTGGTCCAGTGCCAGAACGAGCGAAGCCAGCTCCAGAACAAGGCCCGGGCCATGGCCATCCTCAAGGCCCGTCTCGCCGAGCGGCAACGTCTCGAGCGGCAGGAGCATCTCTCCGAGATCCGCGGCGAGCAGGGGGAGGCGGCCTGGGGCCGTCAGGTGCGAAGCTACGTCCTCCAGCCCTATCAAATGGTCAAGGACCTGCGCACCGATTACGAGGTCGGCAACGTCCAGGGGGTCCTCGACGGAGACCTGAAGGGTTTCGTCGAGGCCTATCTGCGCTGGCGTCGCTCGCAGCACGAGGCGGCGAATGATTCCAACTAGCCCCCCGAATCCAGTTAGCGTTCTATGGTCCCGGCCTGTCGCCGACGGGCCTCGACCGCCCCTCTCCAATCCGAGATGATCCGACTCGACAACGTCACCAAGGTCTACGAGGGCGGCACCATCGCCGCCAACAACGTCTCCCTCGACATCCAGAAGGGGGAGTTCGTGTTCCTCGTCGGCGCATCCGGATCGGGGAAGTCCACCCTCATCAGGCTCATGCTGCGCGATGAGCCGGTCACCCGGGGCAAGATCTGGGTCGCCGGCAAGGACATAACCACCCTTCCCAAGTGGAAGATCCCCTATCTGCGTCGCTCTGTTGGCACCGTCTTCCAGGACTACAAGCTGCTGCCGAACAAGACCGTCCGGGAGAACGTCGCCTTCGCCCTCGAGGTGCTGGGCCGCCCCCAGTCGGTGATCGGGCCCCAGGTCGACCAGGTCCTGGAACTGGTCGGGCTCGAGGACAAGGCGCAGCGGTACCCCAAGCAGCTCTCCGGTGGGGAGCAGCAGCGTGTCTCGGTAGCCCGGTCCTTCGTGAACAGGCCTCCGATCATGCTGTGCGACGAGCCCACGGGGAACCTCGACCCCAAGACGTCGGTCGGCATCATGAAGCTGTTGGACCGGATCAACAGGACCGGCACCACCATCGTGATGGCCACCCACGACCACGCCATCGTGGACGCGATGAAACGCCGCGTCGTGGCCCTCGAGAATGGCAAAGTGGTCCGTGACGACGAGACCGGCGGGTACGAGGCGGCACAGGGATGAGCAGAGTCCTCTTCCTCCTCCGCGAGGCGATGACCTCGCTGAGGCGGAACATCCTGATCGTGGCCGGGGCTGTCCTGGCCGTGTTCATCTCGCTCACCCTGGCTCTCGGGGCCCTTGTGGTCAACGAGATCCTGAGACTCAACACCATCGCCTGGCAGCAGGGAGTCCACGTCATCGCCTTCCTCAACGACGAGGGGGACAGCGGCATCCCGATGGGCGCCCATGGCGACCTGCTCGCCGAGATCCAGACATGGGACGGCGTGAAGGGGGCCAGTTACTGGGACAAGACCATGGCCTGGGAGGAGTACCAGGAGCTGTTCGCCGGCCAGCCGGAGCTTCTCGACATCGACCCGACGATCCTGCCCGCCTCGATCCGCATCGAGCTCACCGATATCGAGCTGCACTCTTCGATCCGGTTCCGGCTCGAGCAGCGTGCCGGGGTCGTGCGGCAGGTGGCCACGGCTGCGGAGTCGATCGAGCAGCTGCAGAGCCTGTCCAACGTGCTGAACGTGCTCGGGCTCGGCATGGCGATCGTGCTCGGTGTCGCTGCAGTGGTCCTGATCGCCAACACCATACGTCTCGCCATCTACGCCCGCCGCGACGAGGTCTCGATCATGAAACTGGTGGGGGCGTCCAACTGGTTCATACGGGTGCCCTTCCTCCTCGAGGGGATGATCGAGGGATTGATCGGCGCCGCGTTGGCGGTGTTCGCCGTCTGGCTCGGCACCAGCAACCTGGCGCGGGCGGGGCAGTCCTTCGCCCTGTTCCGTCTCGATGTGAGCCAGGTCTTCTTCTTCCGATGGGGACTCTTGTTCCTGATCTTCGGCGCGGCAGCCGGGGTGGTCGGCTCCATGCTCGGGCTCAGCAAGTACCTGCGCGACGCCGACGGGACCGGTCCCGACGTTCCCACGGGGTTCTGATGCCCGCCCCGGAAAAGTCCGGGAAGGTCAAAGTCGTTGCCACCAACCGGACCGCCCGGCGCAATTACACGATCCTCGACACCTTCGAAGCCGGTCTCGTGTTGGTCGGATCCGAGGTGAAGTCGCTTCGCGAAGGGCGGATGCAACTCAAAGACGCCTACGGGGACATCCGTGGCGGCGAGGCCTACCTGGTCGGTGCCCACATCTCGCCGTATGCCTTCGCCAGGGAAGGTGGCCACGATCCGGAGCGGATGAGGAAACTGCTCTTGCACCGCCATGAGATCGACCGCATCGCCGGGGGACTTGCCGAGAAGGGTCTCACCCTCGTTCCCCTTCAGGTCTACTTCAAGGACGGCCACGCCAAGGTGGAGTTGGCCCTGGCACGCGGCAAATCCACGGTCGACAAACGCAACACCATCCGTGACCGGGAGCACCAGCGCGAGATGGACCGCGCCGTCCGTCGGCGCAACTAGATAGCGTCTTGGGCGGAGCTTCGGGTCGCTCCTAGACTGTGGGGGACACCCAAACGGGGGTGAAACGGTTTCGACGTTGAGTGTTGAGGCGTTGGAAGCGAGCCGGGGTCTCCGGGGCCCCGTCAACAAACCGGAAAAACCAACAAGTGCCGAAGACAACTTCGCACTGGCTGCCTAATTAAGTAGCCCGTCCCCCTGATCGGCTTCCCGCCCGATCAGGAAGGGGCGTCGCAATGCGGGATGCTCCAGCCGGGGTTTCGGGACCGGATGGAAAAGACAATTCCGGATAGGCACGGGAAAACTCGTCGTCAGAGTTCCCGTGACCGAAGCTCGCTGACGACTGCGCTCGGAGATGCCAGCGCCGACGGCTCAGCGGACCGGGGTTCGACTCCCCGCACCTCCACGAAGACCCGCCCGAAAGGGCGGGTCTCTACGTTTTCGCCTGAAGCAGAACAGATAGATCAAATGCCAGCGTCGATGGGTTGGGTCGGCGCAAGTCCCTGAATGGGTGTTGAACGGGCCTGGAGGAGGTGCACTGTGCCTGACACACCCTTGAGCTCCACAGCTCCGATGTCGTGGAACTCGATCCCGTCCCGGGAAGATGCGTCGGCCACCGCTTGGGTGACCAGGACCTCCCTCGGTCGCGCGTAGTCGGCGATTCGTGCGGCCGCGTTCACCGTCTGCCCGAAGTAGTCGCCTTGCTGATAGAGCACCGGGCCGGTGTCCAGGCCGACATGTGCAGGGGGCAGCCCGGCATCAGCGAGACTGTCGACCATCTCAAGGGCGGCGGCCACACCGGCGCTCGGATCGGGGAAGAAGAACATCACCCCGTCCCCCAGCCACTTGATGGTCCTTCCTTCGTGCCGAACCGAGCTGCGTTCGACCAGCTTGGCGACCTCCGCGGCCAGTGCAGCCGCCTCCGCGTCGCCGAGTTCCTGGGTGAGGCGGGTGTACCCGACGATGTCGAGGAAGCAGATCGCAGGTGTCCGTTCGAGGCGGCTGTGGATGCCGGCCTGGGCCATGAGTGCCTGGAAGCCATCGATGATGTTCGCCGTCCAGACTCGTGTCTGGCGGCTGCGGTATATCGCAAGAAAGGCTTCTTGGGCGAGAGGTGCGGTCTGGTTGGCCAACTCACTGTTGGCAACAGCTTCTCCTCTCTCGCCGGCGGCGATCGCCGGTTCGATTACCTCCGACGTCCACCACGCGCCTTCGGCCTCGGCGAGGCGGCGGGTGCTGTCGCCGTAGACGCGGAGCAACCGTTCGATGGCGATGTCCGAGAACCCGTTGTTCACCTGTATCTCGAGGAAGGGCAATATGTCCAGTTCGTCCTCACGCAGGAGGCTGTCGGGCGACGGTTGGGCGAATCCCAGGGCCTCTCGCATGGCGGACAACAACTCGAAGGGAATCCCCGTTCGCTCGCTCGCCTCGGCAAGTGTTTCGGCGGTCAGTGCGGTGAACCGCTCGTAGGAAGGTGCGTCGAGGAAGTCGAGTGACAAAGAACCGCCCTTGATCGCTTCGACTACAGACGCCAGCGGTATCCCGGCCTCTTCGAGCGACCGGGCCATGACCACACGGCGAACGTCGCCCTTCGAATAGCGGTCGGGCTCGGCCGGATTGAGGATCCCCAGTTGCACCAGCCGATCCAGAAATTCCATGTCGACTCCGGCGCTGTCAGCGGCTTCCTGGGGCGATATCGAGGTCACCCGCTGGAATCTATCGACGTTCCGAGACGCCGGCCCACGACGGGGGTGTGGCGGGTTGGGTGCATTCCGTACGAAGACCCGCCCGGAAAAGGCGGTCTTACGTCTGTCTGACCCCGACTGCTCAACCAGGTCTGTACGGCTGAACGATCTCGGTCCGCCAGGTCTCCGGATCGGGCTGTGCTTGCGGGTCGGAGTAGTAGATCTCCCACGGAGCACCCTCGGGGACGCCTCCTTGGGCGACGATCCACTCCTGCAGAGCCCGATAAGCCGGGATCATCTTGTCGTAGGGCCCCATATGGGCGACCACCGCAACCGTCCCACCCGGCAGGGTCGAGGCAACGACTTCCCCC
>DASSVE010000175.1:0-4893 GCA_035706345.1 Acidimicrobiia bacterium | reverse complement strand
GACAGGTGTGGGTGTGGCCGCCTTCCTCCCAATCGAGACGGGAGATGGTGCGGGGACGGCTCAGGTCGGATATGTCGGCGATCACCATCCCGCCGTCCCAGAACCCGATGTAGGCCCGGTCGCCGTGGACCATGGCGTGGTGGACCATCCACTCCTCGCTACCCAGCGTTTCGGGGCTCTCCCCACCTTCCTGCCACATGCCTGGCCACCACCACCGACCGACCTCCTCGGGACTGGTCGGGTCGGACACGTCGACGATCAGCCAGATCCGCCCTGTGAATCCCTCCGGTGTCGCCGAGATGTAGGCCAGGTCACCGCCCTCGTACACGATCCGGTGCACACCGCGGCCCCCGGTGTCCAGGAACCCGATCTGCTTCGGGTCGGTCGCATCGGCAAGATCGTAGACCGCCATGCCGACCGGAGCGGGGCCCTCGCTTCGGAACAGCTCGTGGTTCACCATCAGCAGGCCGTCGGCCACCTGCACCTTGTGGGTGTGTGATCCGGGCGGGGCGTCCCATTGTCTGATCACCTGGGGCGAGGTCGGGTCGGAGATGTCGAGGATCGAGGTGCCCTTGCCGCTGGGCCCGAAATGAGCCACGTAGAGCACGTCCCCGTGAGGCATCACCTGCATGCCGTCCCCGAAGCCGTTGAGGTCGGAGTGGCCTATCACACGAAATCCAGAGGTCTCCTCGGGATGCAACGTCCTCACGTCTCCGGGGATGGGGGTCTTTGCACAAACGTTTGTAGCATGCCCTTTCGGCCCATGCGAGATTACCTCCACCGTCTCCGGCTCACCTCCGGCCTGCGCGAGCCGGGTCTGGTCTCGACCGCGGTCCTGACCCTCACAGGGGTGGCCTTCTTCAGGGTGGCGCTGCTCCCCGAGTTCGGCGCCGAGCTGGCGATGACCACCTTCCAGTTGGGCATGGTCACCACGGTGTTCGCACTCGGCCGTCTGGCGGCCGACCTGCCTGGCGGTCATTTCGCCGATCGGGTGAGGGCCAGGGCGTTGATGGGGGTGTCTGGATCCGGGGTGGCACTCGGCAGCCTCCTCATCGGTGTCTCCCCGGGCGCGACCCTGGTGTACGTCGCCGCCTTCATCCTCGGGATCTCTTCCTCGACGACCAACGCCACCGGCATGACCTTCTTCTCGAACGCCACCGGGTCGAGTCACCGGGGGACTTCGATGGCCGTCTTCTCAGCGGCCCTTCTCGGTGGACAAGCCGCCGGCCCGGCGGCGGCGGGTCTCATCTCCTCGGCCGCCGGATGGCGGGTGACCATGGTCATCGGCGCCGGCATCGCCCTCGCAGTGGTGGTGACCCTGGCCCTGATCCCGACCCGGGAGCGGGTCAGCCGGGCCCCGGAGGAGACGGTGGAGGAAGAGGCTGCCGTCGGCAGCCGTGTCCCGGCGCCGGGCGCGGCTCTGGTGCTCCAGTCCGTCTCTTTCGCCGTCTTCCTCACCCTCGGTGCCGTGCCCCAGACATTGGTCCCCATCATCGGCGCCGACGAGCTCGGCCTGGGCACCGCCGCCATCGGTCTTGCCCTCGGTTTGGGGGGAGTGGCCCGGTTCGTCGGGACCCTGATCGGTGGTCGTCTCTCCGACCGGATGTCACGCAAGGGCGCACTGGTCCCCGGTCTGGCAGTGCAGGGCCTGGGTGTGGCCCTTCTCGCCCTCCAGCCGAGTGTCGCCATCTGGCTGATCTCGATCGTGGTGATGTCGCTGGCCAGCTTCGCGGTCCCGGTGGCGGCCACCATCGTGGGAGACCTCACCGAGGCCTCCAGGGTCGGGTCCCAGCTCGGACGCTTCCGGTTCGTCGGCGACGTGGGGCTCATCCTCGGCCCACTCGTGGTCACCGCCCTGTTCGAGAGCGTGGGCCGTGTCGCCGCTTTCCTCTTCGTCGCAGGCATACTCGCCATAGCGGCGTTGCTCTCCTGGAGGTATCTCCCCGAGACCGGGACAGGACGGCTTGGTTGAGCGACGCTCCGGTACCCTCCGGGGCGGTGAGCAGCTCGGGCAGTGACGGCGAGGCCAGGACGGCCAGACCCCCCACCTTGCGCGACGTGGCCCGGGAAGCCGGGGTCCACGTCTCGACCGTCTCGCGGGTGCTCAACGACCAGGCTGCGGCCGGCCGCATCACCCAGGACACCGAGGACCGGATCCGTGAGGTCGCTCGCCGACTCGGTTACCGGCGCAACACCATCGCCCGAGCCCTGCGCACCGGACGCACCCTCGTGGTGGGCATGGTGGTCCCGGACATCGCCAACCTCTATCAGGCGGGCATCACCAGGGGAGCAGGAGACGTCCTCTACGCCGATGGCTACTCGTTGATCATCGGGAGCACCGACGACGATCCCGAGCACGCCGCATCCCAGGTCTCGGCCATGCTCGGCGTCCAGGCGGAGGGGCTTCTCTACGGTGTCGCCAGGGAGGACGACAGCCTGCTCGCCGGTTTGATCGAGGAGGGCATCCCGGTGGTGCTGTTCAACCGGGCCGCCGACGTGGAGGGGATCAGCGCGGTCCTGCCCGACGACCGCACCGGGACCAGGCTGGCGGTGCAACATCTCCTCGACCTGGGTCACAAGAACATGGTCCACGTGGGCGGTCCCGAGGATGTCTCCTCCACGGTCAATCGTCTCGCCGCTTTCGAGGAGACCCTGCGTGCCGCCCGTCTGCACGGGGAGCACGGTTTCGCCCACCGCCACATCGAGGAAGAGGGGTTCCGGGTCACCACCGACCTGCTCCGCGAGCACCCGGAGACGACGGCGGTCCTGGCCGCCAATGATCGTCTCGCCCTGGGGGCGATCGACGCCATCGTTGCCTTGGGCCGGTCCTGCCCCAGGGATGTCTCCGTGGTCGGGTTCAACGACATGCCCTACAGCGAGCGTTTCTCCCCACCGCTGACCACCGTGCACATCTCCCAGTACGAGCTGGGGGCGATGGTGGCCCGTCTGCTCCTGGAGACCATCGAGGACCCTTCCCGGGAGGCCGAGATCCAGCTGGCCCGGCCCGAGTTGGTGATAAGGGGCTCCACCGCCCCGCCGCTCTCGGTCTGACAGCCCCGGAGATGCTGGCTAGTCTGCCTGAGCAACCGTTTGTGCAGAGACGGTCAGGACGGAGACGACGTGAGCCGGGAGCATCTGCTGCTCGCCAACATGACCCAACCAGAGGCGGAGCAGGCCCTGTCCCGGGGTACGGCGATCGTGGTCACAGGGAGCATCGAACAACACGGTGGTCATCTCCCTTTGGGTACCGACGCCTTCGCCGCCCTCACCATCGCCCTCCGGGTCGCCGAGCGGCTCGAAGCACCTGTGATCCCGCTCTCCACGGTGGGCGTGGCCCCCTATCACCTCCCCTGGGCCGGCTCTCTGAGCCTCAGACCCGAGACACTCGGGGCCCTGATGCTCGACGTATGCGACGGTCTGTCCCGAGCCGGTGTGGAGCGGGTGATCGTGGTCAACTGGCACGAGGGCAACTCCGCGGCGATTCGTCTGGGAGCAGACAAGGTCCAGCAGGAGCTCCCTGTGCGGGTGCTCGTGGTCGAAGGCCACATCATCACCAACTCGTTGTTCCCCGAGGAGATGGAGTTCACCCACGCCGGCTCCATGGAGACCGCCGCCATCCTGGCCCACGATCCCGAACTGGTCCGGCTCGATCGGCTGGTCGAGGGGGACTCGGTTGAGCGTGGCACCGACGGCCATGCCCTGTTCCGGCGGCGGGACGTCTTCCCGATCATGACGGACTTCCGCGAAGTCGCCGCCGGCGGTTGGTACGGCTCGCCCGCCTCGGTCACCGAGGACAGGGCCACCGAGATCTTCGACGCAGTTGCCGACTACGTGATCAGCTCCATCGAGGAGGTCTGGAAGAGTCTCCAGGAGAGGGGCGAGCAGGGGTGAGCACGATGAGGGCGGCGGTGCTGAGGGGCTGGAACGACCTCGTCGTCGAGGAGATCGAGACCCCCGAGCCGGCACCCGGGGAGGTCCTGGTCCGGGTGCGGGCATGCGGCCTGTGCGGCACCGACCTCAAGATGGTGAGCGGCGCCTTCGAGAAGCGGGGCTGGCCACCGGCGTTGCCTTTCGTGATGGGTCACGAGTGGTCGGGTGAGGTGGTGGCCCTGGGCGAGGGTCTCGACGACACCGATCTCCGGCCAGGGGACAAGATCGTCGCCGAGAATCACGTCGGCTGTGGCCGCTGCCCGATGTGTCGACAAGGTCGGTACAACCTGTGCGAGCAGGCGGGCTCGCCCGGCTACCGCCTCTACGGGCACACCGCGCCCGGGGCGCTGTCGGAATACGCGGTTCGACCGGCGGTCATGCTCCACAAGCTCCCCGACTCGGTCAGCTTCCTCGAGGGGGCACTGGTCAATCAAGGATCGCTGACCGTTCACGCCCTGCGCAGGGTCGGCTTCCAGCCGGGGGCCACCGTCGCCGTCTTCGGGCCGGGTCTGCTCGGCCTTCTCTCAGCAGCCGTGGCGGCGTCGTCGGGGGCATCCCAGATCATCATGGTCGGCCGGGGATCACGGCTCGACCTGGCGGCGAAGATGGGATGCGACGAGGTCGTCGACTACGAGGTGGAAGATCCGGTGACCGGGGTCCGCCGGCTCACGGGCGGACGGGGCGTCGACTACGTCTTCGACTGCACCGGGAATCCCGAGGTCCCTGCCCAGGCCATCGGGGCGACCCGCCGCGGGGGCCGGGTGGCGCTTCTCGGTCTCACCGGCGGCAAGCTCTCCCAGATCGACGTGGATCGGCTCACGCTGGACGAGATCGATCTCATGGGCATCCGCTCCAGCCCGAACGCCTATCCGGCGATGATCGCCCTCATGCGCTCGGGTCGGGTCGACCTCAGCCCGCTGGTCACCCACGTGTACCCCCTCGACTCGGTGGGCGAGGCGTTGG
>DASSVE010000174.1:0-12617 GCA_035706345.1 Acidimicrobiia bacterium | reverse complement strand
GACGATTGGGTGTTCGAGGCGGGAGAGACCTTGGTGATTCAGCCCAACGTGATCACCACAGACGAGACGGTGGGGGTCCAGGTGGGCGAGCTCTGCGTGGTGACCGACGAGGGTGCCGTCTCCCTCCACGACTTCCCCCTCCAGCTGATCAGAACCGGGTGATCCTCAACCCGGCTTGACCGAGTTGAGCGCACCGACCACGGTGCCCACACCCCTCTGCTCGGCGAGGTCGAGGAGACGCGCCGCCACCACCAGGTCCTGGGCACCGGTCCCCACCGACTTGAACAGGGTGATCTCGTCGTCGGACACTCTCCCCCGGACAGATCCCGAGACCACGTCGGCGAGATCGGAGGCGCGCTCCCGGTCGAACCCGTGGAACGAGACCGCCTGATAGGCGTCGCCCGCCTCGTCGAGCACGAGGTCGATCGAGTCGCAGACCACACGGTCGAATTCCTTGAACACAGCGGGGTCGACCTCGACCCGGTCCCGGCTGGCCGGGCCCACGGAGTTGACGTGGAGACCGGGTCGGAGATGGTGCCGGCGCAGGACCGGCTCGGCCGCCTTCGTGGCCAGGGTCACCATCGACGCTCCCTCCAACGCCTCATCGAGGCTGTCGACGGCGACCAACCGCCCCGAGACATGATCCGCCATCTCCTCGACGAAGCCCTCCCTCCTGGCCGGGGTGCGGGCGAAGACGCGGACCTCGCGAGCCGGTCTGACCAGCTCCAGGGCGCGCAATTGCCCTCTGGCCACCGGGCCGGTTCCGATGAGGGCGGCCACCTCGACTTCGGGGGCCAGATGCTCGGTGGCCACGGCGGTGACCGCCCCGGTGCGGGCATTGGTCACCTCGAGTGCGTCGACGATGCCGCGCGGCTCCCCGGTGGTGAGACCGTGGACGTAGACGGTGTAACGCATCCCGACACCCTCGGTTCGATGCAACACCTTGAAACCGAGCAGGTCCTGGCTGATCACGTAGGCGGGCAGCGAGCGCAGCCACCCTTTGGGATGAGCCAGGTCGATGCGCCCGTACCCGATGTGCTCAGGGCCTGCGGTGATCGAGAAGAGGTCCCGGACGGCGTCGAGGACCATCGGGTACTCGATCAGCTCGTCGACCGCCGCCGCGTCGAGGATCCGCATCAGCCCGGGTTGCGCCCCACGAAGAAGTCTGCGAACGGCTCATCAGCCGGGGCGATGCCCGCCTTGCGCACCCCGTCTGCGGAGATGCGCATCTGCTTCTCGGACAGCTTCATGGCGGGTTGTCGGATCGGCCCGCCGTTGTACCCGTTGAGCCAGGCCTGGAACTTCCACAGGTAGCGGTGCACCAGATTCGCTCCTCCACCGCTCATGGTGTTGGAGCGGGCGTCCCGGGCGGGCTGGATCGACCAGTACTCCTCAATGGCGTCCTCGGTCTTGCCACTCTGGAGCAGGTCGAGGAGACGGGGGACGTACGACCCGTAGTACTCGTAGTTCGAGGTCCCCATCCACTGCATGTCGAAGAGGTCGACCCACATCGGCGCGGTGAACTCCATCGGGTCCGACAGCAGCACGTCGGCGTCCTGGAGTCGTTTGAAGGTCTCGTAGGTGTTGACGGTCTGCTGCCGCCCCACCTCGTACTTGACCGCCACGATCGTGTCCACCCGGGTGAGCCGGTCGAGCACCTCGGCAGGGAACCCGCGCACGTCGAGACGGCGCAGGTTGGAGTGCTCGACGATGAACAGGACGACGGCCAGATCGGTGCCCCGGCAGATCTCCACCGTGTAGTCCTCCACCTCCTCGGGAGTAGTCGGGTAGAAGCTGTTGGGATGCCCGAGCAACATGGCGTCGACCCCGATGGCCCGGGCGTCTTTGGCCACGTCGATGATGTCCTGGGGTGTGTCGAAGACGCCCTGGAGGAGGAAGCGGTGCCTGCCGGCGGCCTCGTCCACGGCGATCTCCATGAAGGTGCGCATCTCGTCGAGCGTGGTCCCCGCCTCCGACACCAGAAGGGCGCCCCAGAAACCGAGTTCGATGTTGCGGCGCACGTCGTGGCGGATGGCTGCCTCGTTCAGCGAGCGAAGGTCGGACGTGTACGAGGGGATGATCACGTTGCAGGCCCCGCGCCAGTTCTCACGTGCCCAGCCCTTGGCCTCTGCTCTGGTGTACTCCGGCGCCATAGCCCTTTCTCTCGCTAGGTTCGGTCAGGGTAACCGGCGCGCACAAACGTATGCGCTGCTAGCGTCGACCGAGGAACTGCAAACCTTTGCCGCCCCAGTCGGAGACAGGAGAAGCAATGACTGCCCTCAGCCCGGCCAAGCAGACCGCATTCGAGAAGGTGAAAGGGTTGTGGATCGCCATCCCCACTCCGTTCACCGCCACCGGGGAGATCGACGAGGGGAACCTGCGCAAGACGGTCGACTACTACATCGAGGGTCTGGCGGTCGACGGGATCTTCTGCGGCGGGGTGATGGGTGAGTTCTGGTCGATGACCGTCGAGGAGCGGGCCCGGGTGCACGAACTGGTCGTGGGGACGGCGGCGGGACGGGTCCCGGTCATGGCCCACATCGGCCATCACACCTATTCGGAGGCAGCCAGGCTCAGCCAGCACGCCGAGCAGATCGGGGCCGACTTCGTCATCGCCGTGAACCCTTACTTCCCGATCAAACCCTCCGACGACATCGTCAGGGACTGGTACCGCCGGCTCACCTCCGAGTCCTCGGTTCCGTTCTTCTTGTTCAACACCTCGTACTCCGGGTATCCCCTCAGCCCCGAGCTGATCTCCGAGCTGGCCGATCTGGAGACGGTGTGCGGGATCAAGAACCCCAAGCCCATGGAGCACCTCCTGAAGGTCAAGGAGTTGGCCGGGGACCGGATCGTGGTCTGCGATGCCGACGAGAGTGACTGGCTGGGTCTCCATCTCGATCACGGTTTCCAGTCCCTCATGTCGACTCCGGCGCTGGCCATGTACCAGACACCCGACTACCGGCCGATCCTGGACTACACCCGGATGGCCGACATGGGCAAGACGGACGACGCCTGGGCACTCCAGGTCAGCCTGGAACGGGAGCGGGCCGCCTTCCAACGTTGGATGAGGGATCAGTGGCTGGCCCGTGGCGAGGGTGCCATCCCGATCGCCGAGCTCAAGACCTGGCTGGGTCTCATGGGTCTTCCCCAAGGACCGGTTCGACCGCCGCTGATACCGCTGAGTGAGGAGAGGGTCGACGCGCTGCGTGCCGACCTGGACGCGCTCGGTCTGCTGGAGTCGGTGGCGTGATGTCCCCGGGAGACGTCGACTTCAAAGACGCCGTGGGCAAGCTGCACACCGAGGTGTTCGGCTCGGTGGCCAACTCACCGTGGTACGCCGACGCCGTGTACGAGCGGTTCTCCGACGCCGAGTACCAGCGTCGCTTCGACGCCACACGGGAGAAGATGAAGCGTCTCGGTCTCGACGTGCTCATCGCCTGTGGCGGCCCCAACCACTGGAGCTGGGGTGGCGGGATGCGCTGGCTCAGCAACCACTGGGAGTGGCACGGCATGTCGGCCTATGTGGTGGTGCCACCCGAAGGCGAGCCGGTCCTGATCTGCGGGCCTGGCGGCGCCCACCGCGAGGCCGTGCGCCGGGCGACACCGCTCAAGGACGTGCGGCACTCCCGATGGGGAAAGTCCGGTGACGTGATCGTCGACCTGATCAAGGAGTGGGGTCTGGCCGACGCCACCATCGGCATCTCTTACGTGGACCCGGTATTCGGCCACCATCTGCCGGTCGACGAGTGGGACCGGATCCGCGATGGTCTTCCCGAGGCGACCCTGGAAAGGGTCGGCGATTTCTTCCACGAGCTGGTCCACATCAAGAGCCCCGAGGAGATCGAGTGTGTCCGCAAGGCGGGCCAGCTCATGGACCAGGCCTTCCACGCCATGATCTCCATCGCCCGGCCCGGGGTCACCGAGTATCAGCTCGCCGCTGCCGCCACCCACGCCGTGTTGGATGGTGGGGGGCAGGTCGACTTCAACATCATCGGGTCGACCCCGATGGACAACCCGGGCATGGTGTTCGGGAACCCTTGGCCGTCGAGCCGTCAGCTGCAGAAGGGCGACATCATCATCAACGAGCTGGCCTGCGGCTACAACGGCTACTCGGTGCAGCTGGGCACGCCGATCTGCATCGGCGAGCCGCCGCAGTGGATCCGCGAGTTCTTCGACGATGTCGTCGAGGGGTTCGACATCATGGCCGAGAAGATGGTCGGTGGTGGCACCTGGGACGACGTCGTCAAGAGCAGCCAGTTCTTCCGGGACAAGGGGTACGACTCGAGACCTCTATATCTGCACTGCATCGACTTCGTCAGCCACCACCCGCACGTGATGTGGGACCGGTTCGAGGGTGACGACGCCGACATCAACATGGAGCCGGGGACCGTGGCCATGCTGGAGCCGACCATCATCACCCCCGACGGTCTGCTCGGGATCTTCTTCGGTCGGACCTACGTCCTCACCGAGGGCGGCAAGGAGCAGGTGACCAAGTTCCCCCACGAGCTGATCGTGATCTGACCGGTTAGATCAGGCCCCCAGCTTCTCGGCCAGCCACTCGAAGGTGGCTGGGGCCCAGTGGTCGTGGTACTTGAAGGCGCAGTGCCCGGCGTCGGCGTAGACCCGTGCCTCCTTTCCCGTGGCCGGGCCGTGCTCCAGCATGAAGTAGATGTTCCCGATCGGAGCGAGATGGTCGAGCTTGCCGTTGATCATGAACACCGGCATGGTGATGTTGTCCAGGATCCCCTGCTCCGACAGGGCCCACCGCTTGAAGTCCTCACGCTCCTTCTCCACCGAGGTGGGCGGGAACGACGGCGGGTCGTCGGGGGCGCCGAACCTCCATTTCGACCGCTCGTTGCGCACCCGGACGAACTCCTCGAGCTCCTCGTCGCCCATCACGTAACCGAACGGGTGCCCGGCATTGGCCACGACGGCCTTCACCTTGTCCGGCGCGGTCCCCGCCAGCTGCATGACCGAGTAGCCGCCACGGCTGATCCCGAAGGCGCCGAGACGGTCGCCGTCCACCTCGGGGCGCTCGGCCAGGTAGTCGAGCGCCGCCACCCAGGCACTCACCGACTCCGGCGCCCAGGGAATGGGGTTCTCCCCGGTCCCGGGAGCGTCCATGACCAGCGCCGCCATCCCGTTCTCGATGCACAGGTCTTGGGCCCAGCCCCGGTCTTCCTTGAACACGTCGGCGCCACACATGATCAGGACCGCCGGCACCGGCTTGTCCGAGTGTGGGGCCCGGAAATGTGACCGGATCGTCTTGCCCTGGTGCTCGAACTCGACCACTTCCACCGGCGGATCCAGGTGGGCGTTGGCCTTCCGGTAGGCGCGGGCACAGTCGGCGCTGACCTGCTTCTTCACCTCGGTTATCTCGCCGGGGAACCGGGCGATGGCATAGAAGGTCTTGGCCTGCAGATACTCACGCCGGGAGCCCTCGTAGTCGCCCGCCTCCTCGAGACGGTCGCCCTCGTCCTCGTGCTTGCGACCCAGCTCCGACCACACCGGGACCCACTCGTCCTCGGTGGTCCCCTCCAGCCTGGAGACCGCGTCCTCGAGCTCGGAGAGGTCGTCGATCATCGAGTACCACCGGCGGTAGAACCCGCCATGGACGATGACGAAGGGGTCTTCGTTCGGGGCGAATGCGAGCTCGAGCGTCAACTGATTACCTCCTCGATACTTGTTCCGAGATCGTCCAGGATCACCATGGCCGCGTTCCTCCCCGGGCCACCGGTGATCGATCCTCCAGGGTGGGTGGTGGCACCGGTCTGGTAGAGCCCCGGAATCGGCATCCGGTGCTGCGCCCAGCCCGGCGCCGGCCGCTGTGACCCGCCGTAGGCGAGACCCCGGTCACCACCGTGGATCGTCCCACGCCACATGTGCGGGTTGGTGGCCTCGATGTCCACCGGGCTCTTCGCCTTCTTGGCCAGGATCGTGTCGTCGGTCATGTTGGGGGCGCACCGTTGCAGGATGCGCCAGTGCTCCTCGGCCAGGACGACCTTGCCGGTCTCCCAGTCCCCGAGATCCTCGGGCGGGTCGTAGGGAGCGAGGCTGAGCAGCTTCACCGTGTGCTGGCCCTCGGGCGCCCGTGACGGGTCGACGATGGTGGGCGTGGCGAAGAGCAGGAACGTCCCGTCTCGGTGCAGTCTCCGCTGGCGCAGGCCCCTGCCGAACTCGATGACGTCCTCCGCCCAGGGCGCCGGCCCGGCAGAGACCGCGGTCACGTCCCCGATGAACTTGGGCGCCTCGGTCGTGGCGTAGTAGGAGGCGAACGAGGAGAGACCCTCGTCATAGGTGTCGATCCCGTAGAGAAAGTCCTCGCCCCACATCTCGGCCGGAGCCATGTCGACCAGGTTCTTGACGTGGATCGAGGAGACCACGCCCTGCTTGGCCCGGTACCGCTCGCCGTCGGCGGTCTCGACACCGACGCACCTCCCGTCCTCCACGATCAGCGAGGTGACCATGGTGTCGGTGACGATGGTGCCGCCCATCTTCTCGAGGGCGGCCACGATGGCCCGGGGCAGACTGGCGGAGCCTTCGAGCGGGATCGACCAGCTTCGTCTCTGCCGGCCACCCACCAGCGAGTAGGCGAGATACCCCGACCCGGGCGAGTCGAGTGGCTGGGCGGTCTGGAACGACATCCACGACATGAAGGCCCGCATGTGCCTGCTGGTGAACTCCCGGCGGATCACCTCCCAAGCCGACATCACGTTGCGCCGCATCCACGTCTGACCGCGGGGATGCTCGGCCAGCCGCTCCTCCAACGACGGGCCATAACCGATGGGGGTGAACCGGTGGGCGCCGTAGACCCCTTTCACCTCTTCGAACTCGTCGAGCATCCGCTGATAGGCGACGGCGTCCTCGGAGGAGAAGCGGCGGATCTCCTCCAGTGTCCGCTCCAGGTCGAGCCACATCGTGAAGTGCTCCCCGTCGGGGAAGACGACGTGGGCCACCGGATCGGGGTCGACGTACTCGAGACCGAACTCGGAGATGAGCCCGAGCTCGTCCTTGGACAGCAGCGGGTTCACCTGGATGAGGGTGTGCCCGGTCGAGCAGGTGTCGAACCCGAACCCGGGGAGGAGGATCTCCTCGGTGGCGGCGCCGCCACCCGCCTCGGAGCGGGCGTCGAGCACGATCACCTCGTAGCCCGCCTTGGCCAGATAAGCCGCGGTGATGAGGCTGTTGTGGCCGCCTCCCGCCACCACGAAGTCAGTGGTCGTCGTCAACTTTCAGTCTCCTCCACTCGGTTTGGCAGGTATGACAGGCAAGAGAAGATGTGACGGGTGCTGCGCACCGGTGTGCACGGTGACCCGGCCGCCGAAGACGTCCGCCGGTCGGTGGACCGGGTCGTCGTGGGTCATCCCCCCGGTGCCCCGGGTGGCGTAGTAGAAGGTCTGCCCGTACTCGTCGAGCGGTCCCCGGTACTCGTAGTCCCGTCCCCGTACCCAGAGCCCGAGCCGGTACCCGGCGGGAACCACGATGCAGGTGGGGACGATCTCGATGTCCAGCTCGTAGACCTGACCCGGCTCCAGAGGCTCCACTTCGTCGTGGGGGTGGAACGGCTGCCAGGGTTTGCTTCGCTCCGGGTCGAGGGCGCGATGCGACGCCCGCAGCCACCCGTTCGCGATCGGCGTGTTGGGGTCTGTGGAGCCCTCGAAGGTGACCTCGTTGCCGGCCGGGTCGAACAGCTGGACGATCAGGAACAGGTCGGCGTCGGTCGTCGTGGACGAGACGAAGAGCTTGGCCGCCAGCGGACCGGTGATCTCGGTCTCCTCCGTGAACGGCGCCGTGCTGAAGTGGAGCCCCTCGCCCATGGCCTCGTATTCCAGGGCGCCGTCGACGGAGTCCTCCTCGCCGATACCGAGGTCGGATCGCAGGTGCATGGGTGTCCACACGGTCCGGGCCAGCGGCCACTCGTCCTCGCCGCGCCACACGAACTTCTCCCCCGGGTACCTGATGTTGAGCTGCACCCGTGGCGTCCGGTCGAACCCGTTGTCGACACCCTTCAGGAAGTTGTCGAAGAAGCGTTTCTGGAGATCACGCCCGTAAGCGGAGTAGAAGTGGGTCCAGTGGGTGTCGCCGTGGGCCTCGAGCCACTTCTGCTCGGATGCCGCCTGGACGAAACCGTTGAAGTTGCCCCTTGGGTGGATCCCCTGCCCACCCCAGTTTGCCGCGGATAGCAGGGGGACCGTGACCTTGCTCAGGTCGATGGCCCGCTCCTTGTGCCATTGGTCGCAGAGAGGGTGGCCGGCGATGTCGGGGAAAGCGTCGACGCGGTTGGCGGCCAGCTCCTCCTCGGTGAGATCGACAGGTCCGGCCACCGACTGTCCGGTGTTCGGGTTGACAGGGGCCCGTGACCCGCGTCCGTACTGGATCGGGTCGATCTGACGCTTCTGCCATTCCTTGGTGAACTCGCTGAGGATGCCGCCGTGGTAGTAGGCATCCCGGTAGGGGTCGTTGAACCCTTCCCAGGCGATGATGGCCGACAGATGTGGGGGCTGGCGCTCGGCGGCGGCCCAGGCCATGACGGCGTAATAGGAGATGCCCATGATGCCGACCCGCCCGTCGCTCCACGTTTGCGCCGCGCACCACTCCACGGACTCGGCGATGTCGTCGTACTCGAGCGGGTTCCTCGGCCAGAGGACGCCGGGGGACCAGCCGGCGCCCCGGGAGTCGATCCGCACCACGACATACCCGTCGGGGACCCAGCGCTCGGGGTCGGTGACCTCCCAGGCCTGGTACTTCCCGGTCGAGCCCTCCAGGACGGTGGGGTCCTTGGCCAGGAGCTTGTCCCACTGCATCTGGTAGATCGGGCCGTTGAAGGGAAGCCCCTTGGCGTACACGCCATGGGAGAGGATGACGGGGTACTCGCCGTCCTCGCACGGTCGGAACACGTCGGCGCGCAGGACGGCGCCGTCGCTCATCTCGACGGGAACCTGATAGTCGATGCACATCCCGTCGGCCTCGACGGTGAATGTGTGTTCGTCGCCGGGTGTCATTGCACCGTGCCGCCCAGCTGCTCCGCCATCCAGTCGTTGACCATCGGCTCGTGCTTGTACCCGAGGTTGCTCACGCCGTGGGTGGCGTCGTCGACCGTGATCAAGAGGGCGTCCTGGGCCTCGTCGGCGATTCGTTGGGCGTGGTCGACGCCGATGAGGGGGTCGAGCATGCCGTGGACCACCACCAACGGCTGCCCGATCTTCTCGGCGACCCCGGTGAGGTCGAGCGCCTTGGCCTTCTCCCGGGCTTCGTCCTCGTCGGCGGACCACGAGTACTTGCGGAAGGCGTCCCTGGTCACCCGGGGCAGTTCGTCCCAGCAATCGATCCAGTTGTACGGGCCGCAGTTGGCCACCGCCGCGGTCACCCGGGGCTCGAAGGCCGCCGCCCGGCAGGCGTAGTAGCCGCCGAGACTGGCGCCGATCAGTCCCACTTTGCTGGTGTCGATCCGGGGGTGCGCCTCCAGGGCGTCGATCGCCGCCGACACCGCCACCTCGAAATCGTGGCGGATGGGCAACTTGGTGCTCATCTCACCCTGACCGGGACCGTCCAGGCTGAGCACCGCCATGCCGCGGCGCAGAAGCGGGCCACGCCCACCGTGCCGCTGCTCCTTGGTGGAATCCAGACCGGGTAGGACGATGACCAGAGGCGCCTTGCCCTCCCCGCTCGGGACGCTGAGCAGACCGAGCAGATCGGCCTCGGGGAAGGGGATGGAGATCTTCTCCACCCTCGGCTCCATGTACGGGAGCACCCGGTCGTGGCACTCGACCATCTTCCCCATGCCGTGGAGATGAGCCTCCTCGTCGTCGACTGAGAGGAAGTAGGAGAGGTGATAGGCCTTGGAGGCGTTGATGAACGACGCGACGGCCGAGATCGTCCGTCCCTCCTCGAGGGCGCGCTCACCCATCTCCTCGTGGATCTTGGCCGTCTCCTGCCAGGCCGGTCCCCAGTCGGACCAGGTGCCCACCCGGTCCACGGTCCCGGTGAGATCGCCGAGGGGTATGCCGCTGTGGAGGAACCGGGCTGCCCAGATGTCGAGCACCTCCTGCACCTGCGGGTTGGGATGGAGGATGGTTCTGGTCAGTGCGGGATCGACTCTCATTGCACGGCTCCTGCCTTCTCGACCATGGGCTGGACTGCGATTGCTTCGCCGTTGCGTCGTGACGACTCCAGGGCGGCGTGGACCACGGCCAGCGCCCGGATCGCTTCCAGGGCGCCGACTTCGATCTCGGCCTCTCCCCTGATCGCCAGGGCGAACTCCTCGAGCTGCTCTCGGAACATGTCGGTCTTGGGCATGTCGACGGGAGGGCGGGTCGACTCCCGGTACGCCTGAGACACCAGAGTGCTCTTGGAGTCGACCAGATGTGACTCGTCCCAGTTGTTGAAGTCGAGGTCGTAGAAGAGGTTGGCCTCGGTCCCCTGCAGCCGGAGTTGATAGACACCCGGCGAGGCCCAGCCGGTGCCCAGATAGCCGAGTGGTCCCGACTCGAATTCGAGGATCGACATGATGGCGTCGGGGACTTCGGCCTTGGTGTAGAGCTTGCGGGCGTGGCTGGAGACCGCCGCCACGGGGCCCAGCAGGTACTGCAGGTTGTCGGCGTGGTGCACCCCGAGCTGGATCATGGCCCCGCCCGGGCTCTTGTCGGCGAACCAGCGCCAGGTGTCGGTGGTCAGCTCGAGGCCGCGCTCGTTCGAGAAGTTGGCCTCGGCCAGGGAGACCTGACCGATCTTCCCGGTCTCGACCCACTGTTTCATCGCCCGGTGCCCGCCCAGTCGCCGGGCGCTGTGACCCACGGCGAAGGGGAGACCGGATGCGGCGGCAGCCCGGGCGATCTCCCCGGCGTCCTCCATGGTGTGGGCGATCGGCTTGTCTGTGTAGACCGCCTTGCCGGCGTCGAGACACTCGAGGATCACCGACTTGTGGGTGTCGTTCGGCGTGGTGACCAGCACGCCCTCGATCTCGTCGTCGGAGAGGAGCTCGTCCAGTGTGGCTGCCGACTTGGGGACGCCGAACTCCTCCTGGAAGGCGGCTCGCTTCTCCTCGGATCGTGAGAAACAGCTTGTCAGCTCGATGACCGAGCCTCGTTGTGCGCCCCGGGCCAGGACCTTGGCCCAGCGCCCGAGGCCGATCGATGCCAGTCTCACCGGCTCACTCATGGCTCTCCTCCTTGTCAGGCTCGAGGACCATGTCCAGTTCCTCGATGTTGTCTCCAAACTCGTTGTGGGGGAAGAAACAGACCAGTGACATCTGCTCGCCCGGATCGGGAAGCGTGGCGTGCGGCATCCCGGCCGGGATCCGGTACCACGACCCTGGCCCGACCTGGTGATACGTCCCGTCCAGCCAGACCCGCCCGTGCCCGGCGACGACGTAGACGACCTCCTCGCTCTTCGGGTGCCGGTGGGGCCCCCGGGCAGCCACGTGCTCCATGGAGACCTGACGCACCGTCGACTCGCCTTTGCCGGCCACACGAAACGGGTCGGCGGTGCTGCGCCCGGGGAAGTCGCGGAATTGGAGGTCTCCCGGCCCGACCACTGTCATGACCGTCTGCCCCTCATCTCCATGATCGCAGTCACCCGGTCGGCGATCTCGGAGGCCACCGTCTCGGCGAAATTCGAGGCACGGTCCTCGTCGGCCCAGGCCGGGTTGCCGTACCAGCCGTCGTCGGCGATCTCGGTGACGTCGGTGATGTAGCCGTAGACCTCCCGGGAGCGGCGCATGGCGTCCAGATCCTCGGCACCCTCGGGCCGGGAGGGCTCGGTGACCCGCTCGGTATGCACCAGCGAGGCGTCGTACGCCAGGACCGCCAGGGTCTCGATGCCCCCGCCATGGGTCAACTCCCCACCATGGTCGGCGTAGATGCGCTGGGCGGTGTAGCAGGCATGGGCGGTGATCACCTGGACGTCCTCACCGTCCTGGAGATCGGTGGCGACTGCGTCCAGGGAGGCGATGTTGCCCTCGTGCCAGTTCACGAAGACGAAGGTCTTCGCCCCCATGCCCACCATCTCCTCGCACAGGTTGGCGACGTAGGACTCGAAGACCTCCCGGTCGAGGGAGATGGTGCCCGGGTGCCCGGCGTGGATCGGGGTCACTCCGTAAGGCCCGGCCGGGACCACCAGGGCGTCGAGACGCTCGGCCAGCTCTTCGGCCACCAGTTCGGCGGCCATCGTGTCCGTGCCGGCGGGGAGATGGGGCCCGTGCTGTTCGACACTGCCGAAGGGCATCACCACCACACCGGTCCGCGCCAGCAGTTCGGCGACGTCGGGTGAGGTCAGGTCGTAGATCGAGCGGGGCATCTCACCCCACCTCGGCAGTAGCCGGGGTGACCACGGGATGGAGCGGTGACTCGCCTGCGAGGATCCGGGCCGCCTCGGCCGCGGCCTGGCGACGCAACGCCAGCTCGCTCTCCTCGGTGTACCAGGACATGTGCGGGGTCAGGGTGACACGGTCGGCCACATCGTCGAACACGGTGACCTCGGGTGGCTCGTTCTCGAACACGTCGAGAGCGGCGAATCCGGGACGGTTGCCCTGCAACGCCTCGACCAGCGCCGATGTGTCGATCAGGGCGCCACGGGAGGTGTTGACCAGGACCGATCCCTCTTTCATGGTCTGCAACTCG
>DASSVE010000173.1:0-10277 GCA_035706345.1 Acidimicrobiia bacterium | reverse complement strand
GCCAATCTCCTCCACGAGCACTGCGACGTGGCCGACTTTGCACACGTGCTCGAGTCGACGCGCCCCGATGTCCTGTTGGCTCAGGAACTGGGCCCCGACACGGCCCGGGTGGTGGCAGACGTCTTCCCGGTCCACCACCTGCGACCGGCGCCCCACTTCACCGGGCGCGGATTCGCCTCCCGGTTCGACGCCACCCTCACCCCCTTCCCGGTGCCCGGTCGTCCCGGGACTGCGGCCGTGCTCGACATCGAAGGCACCGAAGTGGCGGTGGCCGGTATCCATCTCCTCAACCCGATCGATTACCCGTGGTGGGTCACCGCTCGGACCAGGCGACGACAGATCGACGGGCTGTTCTCCTGGCTGGACACATATGCCCACCTGCCGGCCGTGGTCGCCGGCGATTTCAACGCCTCCCCGGCCTGGCCGGCATACAAGCGGACCGCCCAGCGTCTCACTGACCTCGTCGAGGAATGGGCTCAGGATCGCGGCGTGGACATGGAGCGCACCTGGTCGTGGCGTCCCGGCTGGCCACGCATGCTGCGGATCGACCATGTCTTCGGGTCCGGGGTCCGGGCGACCGGGATCGAGGTTCGGCAGATCAAAGGAAGTGACCACGCGGCCATCGTCGCCGACATCGAGCTCGTCACCTGAGTCGTCGAGCGTGTTCCCCGGCGCCGGACTCGGGTACATAGGCTGATCGTGGTGAAAGTCAGCAACGCCGACCGCATCGTGTTTCCCGAAGACGGGATCACCAAGGGCCAGGTGGTGGCTTACTACGAGGTAGCAGCGGAGTTCATGCTGCCGTTCGTAGCCGGCAGGGCCCTCACGGTCGAGCGGTTCCCGAAGGGGATCGGGGAGAAGGGGTTCATGCAGAAGAATGCCCCCGAGCACTTCGGCGACGACCTCATCGATCGCCGAGAGGTCCCGAAGGAGGACGGGGGGACGACTGTCTACCCGGTGGTGCGAGAGGCGCACGCCATCCCCGCCTTTGCAAACCTGGGCGTCATCACCTTCCACGTGCCGCCGTCGCTGGTCGACGATCCCTGGCATCCGGATTGGGTGATCTGGGACCTCGACCCACCCTCAGGCGCTTTCGACCTGGTCAGGGAGGCAGCCCACCTGTTGGCCGAGGTCCTCGACGGCTTCGGCATAAGCACCGCCGTCATGACCTCCGGCTCCAACGGTTATCACCTCAGGGCCAGGCTGGACATGAAATCCGACGGTGATGTCGTGGCGGGTGTGGCGAGGGGGGCGGCGGCGCTGGCGGCGGCTGCCCACCCCGAGAAGATGACACTGGCGTTCCGCAAGGCCGACCGGGGAGACCGTGTCTTCGTGGATTGGCTGCGCAACGCCCCGTTCGCGACGGCGGTGGTCCCCTGGTCCCTACGGGCCCGCGCCGGGGTGCCGGTGGCGGTACCCATCTCCTGGGATGAGATCGACCACATCGCTCCCAACGGGGTCAGCCTGGCTGACGCCCTCGACCGTTTCGGAGACGACCCTTGGGGCGAGCTCCCCGTTCACTCCATGGGGCCCATCGGAGCGAAGGTCGACGCGGCGTTGAGCGAAGCAGGGATCGTCCTGGAGCCGTTCGACCGATTTCGATCCTGAGGGTTGCATCTAAATCTCCGATCTGGATACGGTGACCGCAAGCGGGTCCAACAAGTCCGATCACACCGTCCACATGTCTCGACGTCTCTCACTCATTGCCCTGGTCCTCGTCGTGCTCGCCGCAGCTTGCAGCGGTGAGGCGGCTCCAGAGACCACCCTCGCACCCACCACCTCCACTACTTCCACGACGATCCCCACGACGACGACGACAACCACTCCGTTGGTGGTCGAGAACGCACCCGAGGACCTGGCTGCGGTCGTCGAAGCCTTCTACGACTACGCGTCAGGGGTTTCCACTGCGACTCCGGCGGCACCGGAGCCGGTCGTCGCCGGTATCACGCCCTCTGAGGCGGACACCCCTCGCTCGGGGACAGCGAGCCTTGGGAACTTCCTGGGCCAGGGAGTGGCCGTGATCGAGATGGCCGAAGACACTTTCCTCGCCGTCGACGACGGGAGCGGCTGGCGCATCGTCGGCGGCAACTGGCCGTCCCTGTCACTGCCGGCCTACTACGGGCCCACGCCGCGGATCGTGGCCGCCATCGGCTCCGACGCTCGACCCGGGGAGCAGGCCGATCAGACTCGCGCCGACAGCATCCACTTCATCGGGCTCGACGGTTCAGGCGCCGGGGGTGTGGTCGGCCTGCCCCGCGACAGCTATGTGCCCATCCCCGGCCACGGTCGCAGCAAAGTGACCAACTCCCTGTCGATGGGAGGGCCGGACACCCTGATGGCCACCCTCACCGATCTGACCGCGCTCCCGCTGGAGGGATACGTCCTGACCGGATTCGCCGGCTTCCAGTCCCTGGCCGGGTCGGTGCTCGGCGGGATCGACGTGGAGGTCCCTTTCAGCATCAACGACCGCTGGGCCAAGGCGAGTCTCCAGGCTGGCCAGCAGATCCTCGACGGCGCCCAGGCGCTCAGCTTCGCCCGGGCCCGCAAGACGGTCCCCAACGGCGACTTCACCCGCAGCGAGCACCAGGGGATGATGCTGGTCGCCGCGGCGAAGATGGTGAAGGGGATGGGAATCTCCGCGGTGCCTGGTCTGATGGAGGCGTCAGAGCCATATCTGTTCACCAATCTCTCCCCTGAGCAGATACTGACCTTCTCGGCGTTGGCCATCGCCACCGACCTGGACTCGATGCCCAACGTGGTCGCTCCGGGCTCACCGGGGACGGCGGGCTCGGCGTCGGTGGTATATCTGGCGGATTCCGCCGTTGAGCTCTGGACCGACCTCGCCGACGGTCGTCTGGGTTCCTAGCTCCATCCTGACTGCACCGGGTTGATGTCGGCGTACATTGCCGCCGCATGGATCAACCGAGCGGGGATGACTACAGAGGGACCATCAGGGAGTTGTCCGATCGGATTGTGGAGGCGCAACGCCCCATAAAGGTTCTCGGGGCGATCAACTGGGACGACCGGATCAAAGAGGAGTTCTTCGCCGCAGGGTTCAAGGAACAGCCCAAAGTCGACCTCGACTACTACCTCTCGCGTGAGATGAGGCTCGACCCAGACCAGACCCGTGACCAACTCCTCGCCATCGAGACCGACGTCGCCACGGAGCTCGGGTCGTTGTCCGCCGCCGGCAAGCTGATGCGTTTCATGTGTGAGCAGTTCCGACTCACGGTGGACATGATCGAGGCGAGAGGGACCACCCGCTTCTCCGAGCTGTCCCGGCGCCTCTACGGGACACCTGCCGATGTGTTCCACCCCGGTGGGCCCACGGTGGCGGATCTGGCGATCGCAATGCGGCAGAAACTGGAGGCCAATGCGGTCGGCATCGCCGCCATGGGTGACGATCGCACCATCCCCGGTGCCGAGGCGGCAGCGATGTTGCGACGCCAACTGGACGCCTCGGTGGGAGAGGGCAAGATCGAGATACGGACCGATGACAGCATCGCTTCAGACGCCGCCGCCGGGTCCGACTACATCAAGATGCGCGAGGATCGGTTCTTCTCTCGGCGGGACCTCGACCTTCTCGAAGCTCACGAAGGATGGGTCCACGTGTCGACGACGATGAACGGGCTGGCCCAACCCGTGTGCACCTTTCTCGGGAAGGCGGCGCCGCGCACGACTGTCACACAGGAAGGGCTTGCGGTCCTCACCGAGATGCTCAACCTGCGCAGCCATCCGATGCGGCTGGCGAAGCTGATGCGTCGCATAGATGCGATCGAGATGGCCGCCGGGGGAGCGACCTTCCTCGATGTCTTCGAGTCGCTGCGGGTCGACGGTCTCACCGAGGACGATGCCTGGGTGACGACGAGCCGGGTGTTCCGGGGGAGTCTTCCGGATGCCGGCCCCTTCACCAAGGATCTCGGTTACGGCAAGGGTCTCATCGTCACGCTCATGTATCTCCGGATGGCGATCAGGTTCGGCAAGACCGCCCGGATCCCCCTTCTCTTCTGTGGCAAAGTCGACCTCCTCGACATGGCGGCACTGCACCAGCTCCACGACGAAGGTCTGGTCGAAGAGCCGGAGTTCGTGCCTCGACCCTTCGACGACATGGCCGCGCTCGGCACCACCCTGGCATTGAGTGATTTCACGTCACAGCTCGATCTCGATCGGATGAGCGCCGACTACGAGCGGCTGTTCTGAACCGTCTCGGTACCGTGATGACCGATGCTGCTCAATGTGATCGTGGAGGTGTCCCGCGCCGTCTCGGCCACCCGCGCCCGTTCGAGGAAGATCGAGCTGCTGGCCGACACCCTTCGTCGTCTGACCCCAGTCGAGGCCCCGATTGCGGTCTCCTACCTCTCTGGCAGACCGACCCAGCGGCGTCTCGGGGTCGGCTATGCCACGGTCTACGGAGTCGAGTCCCCGCCGACTCTCGATCCGGAGCTCGAAGTGGTGGAGGTCGACCGGGTACTCGGTGAGATCTCCCGCGCCTCCGGCCCCGGGTCGCAGACCGCCAGGATCGAAATGCTCACCGATCTGATGAACAGGGCCACCGAGCCGGAGCAGGAGTTCCTGCGCGGGCTGATCCTGAAGAACCTGAGACAGGGAGCGCTGGAGGGGGTCATGGCCGATGCCGTCGCCGTCGCGTTGGAGGTCCCGGCCGAGCGGGTCCGTCGTGCGGCGATGCTGGAGGGCGATCTGGTCGCCGTGGCCTCACGCGGGCTGGCTGAAGGACCTGAAGCTCTCGGCCAGACAGCGCTGGCGGTGTTCACCCCGGTGCAGCCAATGCTGGCCAAGACCGCGGAGACGGTGGCATCCGCAATCGAGATGCTCGGCGAGGCAGTCGTGGAACAGAAGCTCGACGGTCTGCGGGTTCAGGTGCACCGCGGCGGCGACGAGGTTCGGGTGTTCAGCCGCAACCTGCGAGACATCACTTCAGAGATGCCGGCCATCGTCGAGGGGGCGCTGTCATTGACGGCCAGGTCGTTCATCCTCGACGGCGAGGGCCTCATGCTGAGCACAGACGGGAGGCCGCTGTCGTTCCAGGAGTCGATGAGCCGTCCCGGGACCGGCCCGGTGGTGCCGCTGCGCGCATTCTTCTTCGACATCCTGGAATTCGACGGGGTGGCACTGATCGACGAACCACTCCGCCTGCGTCGACAGGCCCTCCAAGACCTGGTGCCGTCGTCCGCCCTGGTTGGGTCGATGATCACCACGAGTGGGGAGGACGCCGAGAGGTTCTTCGAGGACACCATCACTTCCGGTTTCGAGGGGGTGGTCGTCAAGGACCTGTCCCAGCCTTACGAGGCGGGTCGGCGTGGCTCCGGCTGGCTCAAGGTGAAACCGGCCCACTCGCTCGACCTGGTCGTGCTCGCCGCCGAGTGGGGCTCGGGTCGTCGCGAGGGCTGGTTGTCGAATCTGCATCTGGGCGCCCGAGGCCCGGACGGCGCGTTCGTGATGCTCGGCAAGACGTTCAAAGGGCTCACCGATCAGATGCTCGAGTGGCAGACCCGGAAGTTCCTCGAGATAGAGGACCATCGGAAGGGCCACATCGTCTACCTGCACCCCAGAATCGTCTACGAAATCGCATTCGACGGCGTCCAGCGCAGCCCTCGTTACCCGGGTGGCGTGGCGCTGCGCTTCGCACGGGTGAAGGGCTACCGGGAAGACAAAGACCCCGCCGACGCCGACACCATCGAGACGGTTCGCTCCTTCCTCCGCTAGGGCTCGGGAACCGAATCACGATCCGGCTGCATCCAACTGGCACGAACTTTGGAGGGAGACCGAGGATGCGACGGACGAGCCGACTTCTGACAGGGGCCCTGTTGCTGGTGACCGCCTGCGCACCCAGTGCGGCAGCAAGCAGCCCGGCAGGCACCGGGAATGGAGTGGCCAGCTCGAGACTCCCCGATAGGCCGGGTGGACAGACGCATGCCCTGGTGACCTTCGATGCCTGTCAGGACTTCCTCGACTACGTGGTCTCCCATGCCGTCGACCTGGTCGGGCCGTATGGGTTGCCCGGATCACAGATCGCGTGGGATGGCTCCATGCGGGCGGCCGAAGCTGCCGGCGACACAACCGTCGCCTCGGGCGAGTCGGCAGCGCCCGACTTCTCGGAGACCAACGTCCAGGTGGAAGGAGTCGATGAGCCTGACCTGGCCAAGTCCGATGGGCGGCGAATCGTCCTGATCTCAGAGGGCGAGCTGGTGGTTGTCGATGTCAGCTCCGACGAGCCAGAGATCACCGGTCGGCTCCACCTCGATGTGCCCGTCCAGAACCTGTTCCTCGTCGGCGACAAGGTCCTGCTGTTCGGCTCTGGCTGGAACGCCATTCCCTTGCCCGTCGAGCGAGGGGACGTGATCGCCCCCACGGGCGCTCCCACCGTGCAGATCCTCGAGGTCGACATCAGCGGCGAGCCCGAGATCGAACGGACCATGACGATCGACGGCAGCTTCGTCTCCGGCCGGATGGTCGAGGAAAGTGTCAGGCTGGTCCTGACCTCGGGTCCGATCGGATTCGAGTGGAGCTACCCGGAGGGCAGCGGTCTTCGCGCTGAGCGTGAGGCGGTGGAGCGCAATCGGGAGATCGTCCGTGAGTCCACAGAGGAGAACTGGATCCCCTACTACGTGATCACCGACACCGATGGGAGGGTCACTTCCGAGGGAACCCTGTTCGAGTGCGAGCGGGCGGCTCATCCCGAGGAGTTCTCGGGGTTCGACATGTTGTCCGTGGTCACCATCGACCTCGGCGCGGGTCTCGAGGTGGTCGACTCCACCGGTGTCCTGGCCCGGGGCGGCACCGTGTACTCCTCCGGTGACAGTCTCTACGTGGCCACCCAGAACTGGGACACATGGATGTGGCTCGAACGCGGCGACCCCGCTGAGCGCACCGATGGGCCCACCACCCAGATCCACAAGTTCGACACCAGCGAGGAGACCATCACCCAGTACGTCGCATCCGGCGAGGTGGACGGGTACCTGATCAACCAGTTCGCGATGGACGAGCACGAGGAGATGCTCAGAGTGGCGACCACGACCGCACCGGCCGGGTGGGGGAGTGCGCCTGACTCCGAATCGAGGGTCACGATCCTGCGCACAATCGGCGACTCCCTGGTGCCGATCGGGAAGGTGACGGGTCTGGGGGAGACCGAGCAGATCTACTCGGTCCGCTTCATGGGGGACACCGGATATGTGGTGACTTTCCGGCAGACCGACCCGCTCTACACACTCGACCTGAGCGATCCGCGCAACCCGAAGATGGTCGGCGAGCTGAAGATCCCGGGATACTCGGCCTACCTGCATCCGGTCTCTGAAGGTCTCCTGCTGGGTGTGGGCCAGGACGCCACCGACGACGGCCGTGTCAAGGGGACCCAGGTCTCCACCTTCGACGTCAGCGATCCTGCCAGCCCTTCCCGGATCGACGCCTTCACCATCAGCGAGGGCTCGAGCTCGCAGGTCGAGTACGACCACCACGCCTTCCTCTACCACGACGCCCTGGCCGTCATCCCGGTGGTGCAGTGGAATTGGGACGGGAAGACCGAGGACGTGTTCTCAGGAGCGGTCGGCCTCGAGGTGGGCGAGGACGGGACCCTGCGCGAGGTTGGCGAAGTGGTCCATCCTGGCGGAGCGGAGTTGAAGGGCTGGGACTATCAGGCCCAGATCCTCAGGTCTTTCGTCGTGGGCGACTCGCTGTACACCATCTCGGCCAGCGGGATCATGAAGAGCACGCTGGACGGGTTGGAGCAGCAGTCCTGGCTCGACCTCTGAACCGGGGGGTCAGAGCAGATGCCGGCCGTGCCAGTCGAGGACCGCCTCGAAGCGCTCCTTGCGATGTCTCGGCTTCCCTGACCGGCTCAACTCGTGCCCCTCGTCGGGGAAGCGCAGGAACTCCGTCGTGGTCCCGTTTCGCAACAGGGCCATGAAGTACTGCTCCGCCTGCTCGATCGGGCACCGGAAGTCGTTCTCCGAATGGAGGATGAGGGTGGGCGTGGTCACGTTGTGCGCCAGGGAGAGCGGGCTCATACGCCACCAGGTGTCCCACGCGTCCGGATAGTCGACCCCGGTGTAGTTCTCCGGGAACACGTCGCCGATATCAGACGTCCCGCTGAAGCTGTTCCAGGAGAGCAGGGCTCGCTCGACCACCGCCGACTTCCACCTGGTCTCCCGGCCGATCAGCCAGGCGGTCATGAACCCGCCGTACGAGCCGCCCATGACGCCCATCCGGTTGGCGTCGAGGCGGGGGTGACGCTCCATGGCTGCGGTGACGACGGCGTTGATGTCGGCCTGGTCGACCTCGCCCCATCCGTCGCCGACCACGGCATGGCTGAAGTCTGAGCCCCTTCCGGACGAACCGCGGGGGTTGCAGGCGACCACTCCGTATCCGGCGCCGGCGTAGACCTGGAACTCGTCGAAGAAGCCGAATCCGTACTGCGAGGCCGGGCCGCCGTGGATGTTGAGGAGCAGGGGTACCTGCTCGTCGCCGTCGGCCAGGTAGACCCAAACGTCGATCTCGTGGCCGTCGGACTCGACGCGGAAGTGATCGGGCACGACCAGGTCCAGGTCGGCGTCGTTCAGGTTGGTCAGTGGTGTGCCGTCGGAGATGACCTCTCCAGGGGAGTCCCACGTGGAGGCGGTGTACACGACGCGCCGGTCGGCTACGTCGAAACCGGTCACCACCTTGTCCCCACGGACGAGGGGCTCGACGCTGCCATCGGGTGCGACCGCGATCACGCCGTAGCGGCCTGAGTCCTCGAACCCGATGATGGCCCTGTCCTCGTCCCAACGGATGGCGGCGGGGCCGGCGGCCAGTGATGCCGAGCCCCGGTCGAGATGCCCGGTCAGGTCAGTGAGCGTCCCGTCGTCCTCGCGTCTGTGCAGATACGAGTCGACCGGGTACTTCGAGTCCTTGTTCCCGAGCAGGTGCAACGTCCCGTCCCGTCGGTAGGAGACACACGTCCAGTTGCCCCTCTGGGTCACCTGGGTCACCTCACCGCTCGCGAGGTCCAACTCCCACGCGTCGTTGCCTGCCGACAGACCCTGACGGGGATCGCGATCCGACAGGAATGCGATCCTGTCTCCGTCCGGGGACCAGGCGGGCATCTCCTCGTCGAACTCACCCGGGGTGAGACACCTCGGTTCGCTCTCTCCAGAGGGGTCGACCAACCAGAGATGACGCTTCCGGTCGTGGATCCAGCCCTTGTTGTCGAACCGGTAAGGGACATCGGTGAGCCGCCTCGGGCGCCGGGCCCTTTCGTCGTCGTCCAGGTCCGCCCACTCTTCGGCGTAGGTGACCGCCACCACGACGATCTGGTCGCCATCAGGGGACCACTCGAGCGCTTCCACCCCTTTGTCGAAGCTGGTCAGCACCTCGGCCTCGCCACCTCCGACCGGGATCACCGCCAACTGGGCGGGCTTGCCGTCGACACTCCTCAGGAAGGCGATATGCGAGCCGTCAGGTGACCATCGCGGCGCGGTGTCTCCCGGCCCGCGGGTGAACCGCTCGTTCTCGATCCAGATCGAGCGCTGGTATCGGTCGGCCTCCAGATCGGGAGTGGAGACCACGAAGGCGGCCTTGGTGCCATCAGGCGAGAGACGAGGGTCGGAGGGGATGTTCAGCTCGGCGAGTTGCTCGGGGATCATGCCGGGAACTTAAACAGCGACGCCGCGAAGTGCGCCGGCCCCTCGGAGCGCGCCCTGCTCAGTCCTCGCCGAAAGTTCTGTGGACTGGAGGCAGGAGACCGGGGTCGGATGCCACTCTGGTGAGTCGTGGCACTGGGCTCTCGTTGTGGCGCGGCTTCCTGAACACCACGACATCGCCGACGTCCGCCTTGGTCACCTGGTCCCGACGGACCCTGACCGATATCCGCTCGGCGTCGGAGAGGTCGATGGTCAGGTAACACCAGTCGAGGGGTTGCGCGCCTTCCGGAGGACGGAAGTCCTTTCCCACCACCAAGCCGGTGTGTCTCTTCGACATCACAGCTCCTTCGCTGATACCCAGCTCACCCCAGCGACATCGTAATTCCGCATGTAGCCGCGGCAGTAGGGGTGGAGAGGGGGTCGGTAGACCCATTTGAGCCGGCGCCAGACTGCGTTCAGGGCTTGGTCTTGGGACCGGCGTGATCGGGTGGGCCCGTCTCCCCGGCGTGATCCGGCGGACCCGTCTCTCCGGCGTGAGCAGGGGAGGCGGGTGTCGATTCATGGGGAGTCAGGCTCTCCGAGTCTGCCGGATCGGAAGTCTGCGACCCGTCCTCGGTCGCCTCCTCGCCGTCTTCCTCGTCC
>DASSVE010000172.1:0-4413 GCA_035706345.1 Acidimicrobiia bacterium | reverse complement strand
ATGGCAGTCGCCCTACCACGACACGATGCTCGATCACGACGACCTGGTCGGTGACCTGCTGGACACGCTCGACGAGCTCGGGATCGCCGACAACACCATCGTCATGTACTCGACGGACAACGGGCCGCACATGAACACATGGCCGGATGGCGGCATGACCCCGTTCCGGTGTGAGAAGAACTCCAACTGGGAGGGGGCCTACCGGGTCCCATGTGTGGTCCGCTGGCCGGGCCACATCCCGGCCGGTGTCGTCCTGAACGGCATAGTCAGCCACAACGACTGGTTCGTGACCTTGCTCGCCGCGGTCGGTGTCCCCGACATCGCCGAGCAGCTGAAGGAGGGTGCTGATCTGAGCGGGACCACCTACAAGGTCCATCTGGACGGGCACAACCAGCTCGACTACATCACCGGCAAGACGGACAAGAGCGCCCGCCAGCACTTCTTCTATGTATCCGACGACGGGGATCTGACGGCGATGCGTTTCGACAATTGGAAGTTCGTCTTCATGGAGCAGCGGGTCCCGGGGACGTTGCAGGTGTGGATGGACCCATTCGTCACCTTGCGGGTGCCCCGGGTTTTCAACCTGCGTACCGACCCCTACGAACGGGCTGACATCACGTCGAACACCTACTTCGACTGGATGTTCAAGAGGGCCTTTCTGGTCATCCCGGCCCAGGCTTATGTGGCCAACATGGTGCAGAGCCTCGTGGAGTTCCCGGCCCGGCAGGAGCCGGCGAGCTTCACCGTGGACCAGGTCCTGAAAAAGCTCGAGGCTGCCGCGGCTGCGAACGCCTGAGGCGGCCTCAGCCCGGGACGAAGGAGAAGCGCACCCTTCTGGTGTGATTGTCGACGTTGGTGTCCACCAGCGTCAGCGATTGCCAGGTGCCCAGGGCGAGCTTTCCGTCGATGACGGGGATGGTGATGCTGGGGCTGACGAAGGCGGGGAGGACGTGGTCGCGGCCGTGACCGGGGCTGCCGTGTCGATGCGCCCATTTGCCTTCGCGGGCGGGGAGGAGCTCGTCGATGGCGGTCAGGAGATCGTGATCACTCCCGGCACCGGTCTCGATGATTGCGATCCCGGCGGTGGCGTGGGGCACGAACACGGAGAGCAGCCCGTCGTCCTTGCCGTGAACGAACCGGGCCGCCTCTGAGGTGAGGTCGACGACCTGGGGGCGTGACCCGGTCCTGACGGTGATCTCGATGGACTCCATCGTTGCCAGTCTCGCAGGGTGCGGGTGAGAGGATTCGAACCTCCACAGGAGTTACCCCACAGGGACCTAAACCCTGCGCGTCTGCCAATTTCGCCACACCCGCGTTGGTGAGGGAGGTCCCACAAGCCGATACTTGTGAGGAGGTGGTAGGCCGCCCGGGACTCGAACCCGGAACCTTGAGCTTAAGAGGCTCCTGCTCTGCCAATTGAGCTAGCGACCCGGGTCAATTGTACCGATTGGGTAGTTCAAGCCCCAAGTGACTTGCGTGCCGCCGACGTGATACTGAAGAGTCGGGCTGGTCGGATTCGAACCGACGACCTCGACGTCCCAAACGTCGCGCGCTAACCAAACTGCGCCACAGCCCGTGGTACGAGGATGGTAACCCTCGAGCCTCCGCAACCGCCCTGCGTGCCGAGCGTCGGGCAGTGCGGATGCAGTGACAGTCCGCCCAGACGACTTCGCATTCCGCAATCTCCATGAGGAGACGCTTCACGCCGACTGTGTAAACGAGCTTCGAAATCAGCTCTTCTGTGTCCTCGAGATGGTCGAAGTCCATGGCCGCGATCGGATACCGAAGTCCGCAATCGGCGCATGGCACGGACTTCAGCTTTTCGACAAGGGCCTTGTTGCGTGCGATCCGACGTTTTCGACGCGCTCTGAGAACCTGAAGGTGGTGATCTTTGTTTCCCGGCTTCGAGTACCAGTCTCGCCATGCGGCGTTTGAACAACTCCGGCAATAGCTTTGACGGGTGCCCTTCGACTTACTGCGAAAGTTGAAACTGGTGATTGGAAGATCCAGTCCGCACCTCGGGCATCTCTTTGTGTCTCCCATATGAGGGAAGGTGCTGACTGACTGGGACAGATTCCGACCAGCCCGACCAGCCACTTACAATGGAGTGTTCGCGGGTGTAGCTCAATGGTAGAGCTCCAGCCTTCCAAGCTGGCGGTGAGGGTTCGATTCCCTTCACCCGCTCGAACGGGTCGCCCTCCGGGGTGGCAATGTCCCTCGCCCCTGTAGCTCAACCGGATAGAGCAGCGGACTTCTAATCCGCAGGTTGGGGGTTCGAGTCCTCCCGGGGGCGCGAGATCCGTTCAACTTGGTGGCCGTAGCTCAGTTGGTAGAGCACCTGGTTGTGGTCCAGGAAGTCGCGGGTTCAAGTCCCGTCGGTCACCCCAATGTCACGGGGCGCCACCCGGCGCCCCGTTTCAACGTCAGCGACAAGGAATGAGATGACCACAACCGTGACCGAGACCGGCGCCTTCGAGCGTGTCGTCAGGTTTCAACTGACCGACGAGCAGATCAACGAGGCGAAGAAGGAGGCTGCCCGCAAGATCGCCCAGGAGGTGAAGATCCACGGTTTCCGCCCGGGCAAGGCACCTCTGCCCATCGTCGAGGCCACCGTGGGAGCGGAGCGCGTTCGCCAGGAGGCCATCGAGGAGCTCTTGAACCCGGTGCTCAACGAGGTCCTGAAGGAAGAGGACCTCCAGCCCGCCATCAACCCCGAGCTCGAGTCGATGGATGATGTCGAAGGCGGCGTCGAGGTCGAGGTCAAGGTGACCCTCTGGCCCAGCATCGAGCTGCCCGAGTACAAGGACCGCGAGATCCAGGTGGCAAACCCGGCGGTCACCGACGAGGAGCTCGAGGAGCAGATCAAGCGCATGCTCGAGCAGTTCGCCACCGTCGAGGAGGTGGACCGGCCGGCCCGGGTCGGCGATTTCGTCTCCATCGACGTAGAAGCAGAGCAAGAGGGCACCGCGGTGGAGGACGCCAAGGCCGAGGAGCTGCTCTACGAGGTCGGGTCGGGGATGCTGATCGAAGGTGTCGACGAGCACCTGGTCGGTGTCTCCGCCGGCGACGAGATCACCTTCGAAGGCGCGCTGCCCTCCGGTTTCGGTGACAGGGCAGGGGAGCAGGTCACGTTCAAGGTGACCGTTCACGAGGTCAAGGAGCGGATCCTGCCCGAGCTGACCGACGAGTGGGTCGACGAGAACACGGAGTTCGACACGGTCGAGGATCTGAGGGTCGCCCTCCGTGAGCGTCTGGCCGACGTCAAGCTGCGCGCGGTCGCACGTGAGTTCTCAGAGAAGGCACTGAGCACACTTCGTGAGCAGGTGGACATCGAGATCCCCGAAGGCTTGCTCCGCTCAGAGATGGACCGCCACCTCCACGACTTCCTGCATCGTCTCGAGGAGGCGGAGCTGACCTTCGAGGACTACTTCCGGGCCACCGGTACCAGCCAGGAGGCGTTCCTCGAGGACCTCCGCGCCCAGGCCGACTTGTCGATCCGGAATCGCCTGGTGCTGGACGCCGTCATCGAGGCCGAGGACATCACCGTTGACGAGGAAGACCTGTCCAACGCGCTGCGCTCGCTGGCTTCCCGGGCCGAAGACCCGGTGGCCTACATCCGGGCCTTCCAGAACAGCGGCCAGGAATTGGCTCTGGCCAGTGATATTCTCCGAAACAGAGCGCTGGACGCAATCCTCTCGCACGCAAGGCCGGTTGATGAGGACGGAAATCCGGTCGATTTGAGTTTGCAGGTCAACGAAGTCGAGGCCGAGATCATCGACGACGAGGAGGTCGTCGGGCCCCAGGAGGAAGAAGAATGAACGCTTACAACTACGTCATACCAACCGTCTTCGAGCAGACGAGCCGAGGAGAGCGATACTTCGACATCTACAGCCGGCTCCTCAAGGACCGGATCATCTTCCTGGGCACACCGATCGACGACACCGTCGCCAACCTGATCATGGCCCAGCTCCTCCATCTGGAATCCGACGATCCGGACAAGGACATCTTCCTGTACATCAACTCGCCGGGTGGATCGATAACGTCACTTTTCGCGATCTACGACACCATGCAGTACATCAAGCCGGATGTGAACACGGTCTGCATGGGCATGGCGGCGTCTGCCGCTGCGGTCATCCTCGCCGGCGGGGCCGCCGGCAAGAGATTCGCCCTGCCGCACGCCAGGGTCATGCTGCACCAGCCCCACGGCGGAGCCCAGGGCCAGGCCAGCGACATCGAGATCCAGGCTCGCCTCATCGTCCAGATGCGTGAGCAGCTCAACGAGATCCTCGCCCAGCACACGGGGCAGCCGGTCGAGAAGGTCGCCACGGACACCGAGCGCGACTACTGGATGCTGGCCGAAGAGGCCAAGGAATACGGGGTCGTCGACGGAATACTCACCCGTCGGGAGCTCGC
>DASSVE010000171.1:0-9134 GCA_035706345.1 Acidimicrobiia bacterium | reverse complement strand
AGCCGGCCGGGCCGTATCTCGACGCATACCTCGTCTCGGAGACCGGCCCCGAGGAGGCGCTCCGTGTGGCTTCGAGGCTGCGACAGGCCGGGGTCAGTGTGGACTTCGACCCCGACGGCAGGTCCGTGAAGGCCCAGTTTCGGGCCGCCCGCAGACTGGACGCCCCGGTCATCCTCGTCTGGAAGGGCGAAGGGACTGTCGACGTCTTGGCGGGTGACGAGCGTCTCGAGATGCCGATCGAGGAGGTCCCGGATTGGCTGGCTCGGTCATGAGGACCCACCACGCCGGATCGCTGCGTCTCGATCACGTGGGCGAACGCGTGACGGTGGTCGGGTGGGTGCAACGTCGCCGCGACCACGGGGGCATCGCCTTCCTCGACGTGCGCGACGCCAGCGGTCTGGTCCAGGTGGTGGCCGACCCGGATGAGATCACCTCCGTGGCCGAGCTGAAGATGGAGTACTGCGTCCAGGTGAGCGGCACGGTGCGGGCTCGCCCGGAAGGCACCGAGAACCCCGACCTGGCCACCGGTCAGGTCGAGATCGGCGCCGAGGAGGTGAACGTCCTGGCCCCTGCCAAGACCCTGCCTTTCATGATCGACGACCGGGCCGAGGTCGACGAGAGGGTCCGCCTGCAGTACCGGTATCTCGACCTGCGCCGTCCCCGCATGGCCGCCAACTTGAGAGCACGCTCCCGGGCCACGGCCGCCATACGCCGCACCCTCGATGACCTGGGGTTTCTCGAGGTGGAGACCCCGACTCTGATCAACTCGACCCCCGAGGGCGCGCGGGACATGCTGGTCCCGTCACGGCACCGTCAGGGTCAGTTCTACGCCCTGCCTCAGTCGCCGCAGCTCTTCAAGCAGCTCCTGATGATCTCGGGTGTGGAGCGCTACTTCCAGATCGCCCGCTGCTACCGCGACGAGGACACCCGGGCCGACCGGCAGCTCGAGTTCACCCAGCTCGACCTGGAGGGCGCCTTCTGGGGCCGGGACGAGGTCCTCGACACCATCGAGAAGGTCCTCGCCGCCACGGTTCTCGAGATCAGGGGGGAGGAGATCCCCCTCCCGTTCCCCAGATACACCTGGCACGAGGTGATGGACCGGTACGGGATCGACAAGCCCGATCTCCGTTTCGGGATGGAGATCGTCGATCTCGGCGAGGCTGTCGCCGGGACCGAGTTCGGTGTCTTCCGCTCAGCCCTCGAAACCGGAGGAGTGGTACGCGGGATCAACGCCGGGCCAATCGAGTGGTCCCGGGCCCGGGCCGACGCTCTGACAGAGCGGGCCAGGGACCTGGGGGCAAAAGGACTGGTGTGGATGGTCGTCGAGACCGACGGATCATTGCGGTCTCCGGTGTCGAAGTTCCTGTCGGCGGGGGAGCAAGAGGCGATCAAGAAGAGCCTGGGGGCATCGGCTGGGGACGTCCTGCTGCTCGCCGCCGACCGCTGGCGCACGGCTGTCGAGGTGCTGGGCGGTCTGCGCAACGACCTGGGTCGGCCTTCGGGCCACGACGAGCTGGCCTTCCTCTGGGTGGTCGACTTCCCCATGTTCGAGGAAGAGGAGGACGGATCGATCACCTTCTCCCATCACCCTTTCACAGCTCCCAACTCCATCGAGGAGATGCGGGACAACCCGCATGGGGCATTGTCGAAGGCCTACGACGCCGTGCTCAACGGCGTCGAGCTGGGCTCGGGCTCCATCAGGATCCACGACCCGGCCCTGCAGAGACAGGTGTTCGAGATCCTGGGCATCGACTCCGAGACCGCAGAGCGCCGCTTCGGTTGGTTTCTCGAAGCGCTGGAGTACGGGACGCCTCCGCACGGCGGTTTCGCCTTTGGCATCGACCGGCTCGTGATGGTCCTCCAGGGGGAGCCGTCGATCCGTGAGGTCATACCGTTCCCCAAGACCCAGACTGGAGTCGATCCCATGACGGGTGCCCCCACCTGGGTCGAGGAGAGCCAGTTGGAGGAGCTGGGCATCCAGTTGTCGCCCGCGGCCCGGGCCCGCAAGGAGGAAGCGGAGAACGACGGCTGAGAAGACCGGGAAGGCCCGGCTGACGAACACGCTGGTGACGAACCAGCAGGTGACCGGCGGGCTGAGCCCGGACGCTCGTTAACCTCGCTCTCTAGCCATGCCCGAGTGGACCAGCCAAGAGATCAGGGATGCGTTCGTCGAGTTCTTCGTCGCCCGCGGGCACGAGCATCGCCCCTCGGCCTCCCTGATCCCTGTCGACCCGACCCTGTTGCTGACCAACGCCGGCATGGTCCCGTTCAAGCCCTACTTCCTGGGCGAGGAGCCCCCGCCGTGGCCACGGGCGGTGTCGGTGCAGAAGTGCGTCCGAACGGTCGACATCGACATCATCGGGACCACCCAGCGCCATCTCTCCTTCTTCGAGATGCTGGGCAACTTCAGCTTTGGGGACTACTTCAAGGAGAAGGCGATCCCGTGGGCCTACGAGTTCGTGACCGAGTCGCTCGCTCTCGACCCGGATCGGCTCTGGTTCACGGTCTACCAGACCGACGACGAGGCGGCAGACATCTGGATCGACGACGTTGGGGTGCCCGCCGACCGGGTGCAGCGTGGGGACAAGGACAACTTCTGGCAGATGGGCATCCCCGGTCCGTGCGGACCGTGCTCGGAGATCTTCTTCGACAAGGGCGAGGAGTTCGGCGAGGCGGGCGGCCCGATCGGTGGCGGCGAGGACCGTTACGTCGAGATCTGGAACCTGGTCTTCATGCAGAACATCCAGGACGAGCCGTATCACGTCATCGGAGACCTGCCTGCGAAGAACATCGACACCGGGATGGGTCTGGACCGGATCGCGGCCGTGCTCCAGAACGTTCCCTCAGTGTTCGACATCGACACCACCCGTGAGGTGCTGCGCACCGCCGAGCGGTACACACGTCTCGAGTACGGCGCCTCGGAGCGAACGGACGTCTCCCTTCGCATCCTGGCCGACCACGGGCGCACGGTCACATTCCTCATCGGTGACGGCGTCGTCCCGTCCAATGACGGCAGGGGTTACGTGCTGCGCCGGGTCCTCCGTCGGGCGGTGCGGCACGGATGGCAGTACGGCGGCGACGGACTGATCGTGCCCAAGCTGGCCGAGACCACCATCGATGTCATGGGGGACGCCTATCCGGAGCTCGTGCAGAAGCGGGACTACATCCTGGAGGTGGTGAGCCGTGAGGAAGAGCGTTTCCGCCGCACCCTGGAGTCGGGGCACCAGCTGCTCGACACCGAGCTCGAGGAGAGCGGCCGGCTCAGCGGCGGGTCGGCGTTCAAGCTCCACGACACCTATGGGTTCCCGATCGACCTGACCAAGGAGATCGCTGCGGAGAGGGGTGTCGAGGTCGACATCGAAGGCTTCGAAGAGGAGATGAGGAGGCAGCGGGAGCGGGCCCGGGCAGCCTGGAAGGGAGTGGAGAGCGCCGAGACCGCTGACCTCTACCGATGGGTGATCGAGGAGCACGGTCTCACCGATTTCGTCGGCTACGACTTCGAGACCTCGGACGGAGTGATCCTGTCCATGCTCAGGGAGGGGGAGACGGTCGAGACCGCGGAGAAGGGCCAGACGGTCGAGATCTTCCTCGACAAGACCCCGTTCTACGCCGAGTCTGGCGGCCAGGTCGGCGACACGGGTGTCATCGTCACCGAGACCGGCGAGGCGGTCGTCACCGATACCCGGCATGTGATCCAGGGTCTGCACGGGCACATCGCGAAGGTCAGCCGGGGCAAGATCTCCACCGGGCAGCCGGTGACCTCGGCCATCGACAGCCCGCGTCGGGAAGGCATCCGCAGGAGCCACACCGGGACCCATGTCCTCCACTGGGCGCTCCGCGACGTGCTCGGCGACCATGCCAGCCAGGCCGGCTCGCTGGTGGAGGACGGACGTCTCCGGTTCGACTTCTCCCATTTCGCGCAGGTCGCGCCACAGGAGCTCGCCGAGATCGAGGCCGAGGTGAACGAGAAGCTCGTCGAGAACGCGCGGGTGACCACGACAGTCACCAGCAAGGAAGAGGCCGAGGAGATGGGCGCTGTCGCCTTCTTCGGCGACAAGTACGGGGACATCGTCCGTGTGGTCCAGGTTGGGGACTACTCGAAGGAGTTCTGCGGAGGGACCCACACCCACACCTCCGCCCAGGTAGGCCCGCTCACGATCATCTCCGAGTCCTCGATCGGATCCAACCTGAGACGCGTCGAGGCCCTCACGGGCATGGCTGCGTACGACTACCTGGTCTCGGTGCGGCGGTCGCTGAGCCGTGCCGGTCAGCTCCTGCGAGCGGCCCCTGACCAGGTCCCCGAGCGTCTCGAGCAGCTCCTGGAGAAGGTGAGCGGGTTGGAGGAGCAACTCGACGCCATCGCCTCGCAACGTAGGAGCGAGCTGGTCGAGGAGCTGGCGGCCAAGCCGGAGAAGGTGGGGGAGACGTCGCTGGTGGTGGCCGACGCCGGGCCGGTGTCGGGAAACGAGCTCCGCCAGATCGCACTCGGCGTCAGGAGTCGTCTCGGAGGATCGTCACTCGTGATCGTGGGGTCTTCCGAGGGGGGCAAGGGAACCCTGGTGGCGGTCGCCTCGAAGGACTTGGTCGAAAAGGGCCTCTCCGCCGGGGAGCTCATCTCGAAAGCGGCCCTGCAGCTGGGTGGCGGTGGATCTCGTGATCCCGAGCTGGCCCAGGCCGGTGGTCCCAAGGGGAGTGAGCTGGCCAAGGCTCTCGACATCGCCCGCGAGGAGGCGAGCCGGGCCCTGACCGCCCTGTGACCCGCTATCTGGGCGTCGACTACGGGCGCAAACGGATCGGTCTGGCCATTTCGGACGGGGCCGGTATAACCGCTCGCCCGCTGGAGGTGGTTGCGGTCGCCGACCTGGAGGAGGCCCTGGCCCGCATCGCTTCCGACTACGAGATCGAGGGCGTCGTGGTCGGTTTGCCCACTTCTTTGCGCGGGTACGAGGGTGACTCTGCCGAGGGCGCCAGAGAACTCGGCGCGCGCATCGGCTCTCTACTCCAGGTACCCGTGGTATTCGTCGACGAGCGGTTCACATCTCGTATAGCCGAAGAAGCTCTGCTGGAATCCGGTATGAAAAGACGTGACCGGAAAGAAACCGTAGACAAGGTTGCTGCGGCCATCATCTTGCAGACGTACCTCGATACCAGGAAGACAGACGGGAACTCCGCCGAGGGCGGGGGCGTCGAACCAAACGGATCCCCATGACTTTCGAACCTGTGCCCGAACAACCCACTTGGACGCGTGTGCTCAAGATCGCGGGCATCGGAGCCGCCATCTTGCTGGCCGGTCTGCTGGTGGTCGGAGGCGCCTCCTATCTGGGCCGGACCGTGGGAGACGCCTTGGGCCCTCAGGAGGCAAGCGGAGGCGGGCCCAACGTAGAGCCGGGCCAACCCGTGACCATCGAGATCCCGCCTGGATCGACCGGTCAGGACATCGGGGCCATCCTCGCCTCCCAAGGCGTGGTGCGGTCCGCCCTCGAGTTCGAGGTCGCGGTGCGAAACGTGGATGCCGCTCAGCGTCTGCAGGCGGGCACCTATGAGCTGACCACCCTGATGGACCCGGCCGACGTGGTCGCCGAACTGGTGACCGGACCGGGGGCGGTCGTCTTCCGGGTCACGGTGATCGAAGGTCTCCGGATCAACGAGATCCTGACCCGCTTGTCGGAGGCCACGGGTCACCCGTATTCCGAGTTCGAGACAGCGCTGCTCGACGGGAGCGTGACCACCTCGTTGAAGGAGATGCCTGCAGAGCCGACCCTCCAGGATTGGGAAGGTCTCCTCTTCCCGGATACGTACGAATTCGAGCAGACCGCCGAGCCGGCGGACATCCTGCAGCGTCTGGCATCGACGATGGAGCAGCGGGTCGACTCGATCGACTGGTCGGCGTGGGAGGACCTGGGTTACACGCCCTATCAGGGGATCATCCTCGCCTCGCTGATAGAGAGCGAGGTCCGGGTGGACGAGGAGCGGCCAATCGTGTCCAGTGTCATCCACAACCGTCTGGCCGAGCAGATGGCTCTGGACATCGACGCCACTGTCCTGTACGCCTTGGGGACGCGCGACCCTGCCGACTTCGACCGCGAGTTCGATTCGCCGTACAACACCTACATGTACCCGGGGTTGCCGCCGACCCCGATCGCCGTTCCTGGCCGGGCCTCGCTGGAAGCGGCGGCGGCACCCGCCAACACCCCCTACTTCTTCTACGTCCTCTCGGACACCGAGGGTCATCACGCCTTCGCCGAGACCCTGGATGAGCACAACCAGAACGTGGCCAAGGCACGCGAGGACGGCGTATTGCCTTGATGCCATCGTCCTGATGGCACACTCCGAGACATGACGGGTTACCGGTTCGCCGTGCTCGGGGATCCCATTGAGCATTCGCGCTCACCCGACCTGCACCATGCCATGCTCCAGTTGGCCGGGCTGTCGGGGGAGTACCTGCGGATCCGCGCCGACCACACCGTCCTGGCTGAGACCGTCGAGGGTCTCCGCTCAGGGGAGTGGGACGGTCTCAACGTCACCATGCCCCTCAAGGAGGAGGCGGCCCGTCTCGCCGACGAGCTCGCTCCCATGGCCGCGCGGGCGGGATCGGTGAACACCCTGGTCCGAAAAGGCCAGACCGTCGTCGGGCACAGCACCGACTGTGTCGCCTTCCGCCAGATCGCCGCCGACACATTCGCCCAGAGCGGTGTGTTCCACGTCCTAGGGGCGGGTGGCAGCGCCGCAGCCGCCCTGGCCGCCCTCTCCGACGACGTCACCGTCTACGTGTCGGCACGCCGGCCCGAGCAGGCCGACGTAATCGCCGGGCGGCACGGGGCGGTCACCGTGGCCTGGGGCACTGCCGTCGTGGGTGCCGTGGTCATAAACGCAACTTCGCTGGGGATGAAAGGGGAGACCGTGCCGGAAGCCGTTCTGGAGACTGCATCAGGGCTCATCGATCTTCCCTACGGCGACCGGCCGACACCGGCGATCAGAGAAGCCTCGAGCCGGGGTATCGAGGTGGTCGATGGGCACGAGTTCCTGATGCGACAGGCCATCGAGTCTTTCCACTTGTGGACCGGCGTTTCCGTGGGTTTGTCGGACCTGATGGGCGCCCGCAGAAAGACCTAAAGCCTTTCCGAACGGGGGCCGATCCAATCCGGCGAGCCTTGAAAAGGAGCTGAGGTGTCTCTTTCTGGGAATTTGGGCTTTGTACCGCTAGATGAAGTTTTGCGCCTGCTGACCCGTGCCCGTCAGCAGGGATCCGTCGACGTGACCGGCAACGGGATCCACGGGCGGGTGTTCGTGGGCAGGGGCGGGGTCGATCTCGCCACCACGTACGACAACGACGATCTCCATCGCCAGCTGGTCAATTCGGGGTATGCCGACGAAAAGGCGCTCAACCGGATCACCACCGGCGAGACCACCCTGGCCGCCATCGCGGAGAGCAACACCGACCTGATCGAGCTCCTTCGAGAGATGACGGTCGAGAGCCTGTACCAGATCACCACGAGAGGCAGCGACTTCCATGTTCGGGAAGGCGCCACCACCCCATACGCATCCCCGAAGTCGTTCGAGCTCGAGGCACTGCTGCACGACACCGACGAGCGGCGACGGGAGTGGGCCAAGGTTTCCGAGATCGTCCCCGATCTGACCGGGAACATCCGTTTTTGCCGTGACCTCGGCGAGCGTGAGGAAGTCACGATCAAGAGTGACGACTGGAAGGTCCTGAGCGAGCTGGGGGCCGGGTCTTCGGTCGCCGAGATCGCCGACCATCTCGGCACCACCGAGTTCTGGACCGCCCGGGTGACCGCCCGTCTGGTCAACAACGAGCTGGTGATCCTGGGGGCCAAGCCGCAGGCCGAACCCGAGGTCGTCGAGGAGACGTATCCCGTCGGCGCCGTCGTGGACACCGAGCCGGTCGACGAGTACGCCGACTACGAGGCCGAGAAGACCGCCGAAGCCTTCGACACCGAGATCGAGCCCGTCGCCGAATCCAGCGAAGAGGACGACCATCACGACGAGTCTTGGTGGCGTGAGCCCGAGCGTGAGAGCGAGGCCGAGAACGAGGACGACTACCGCACGTCTGAGGTGGAGTCCGAGATCCCGTCGGCAGACAGCGACGATGCCTCCGATGTCGAAGAGGACACCGAGGCGTTCCTCGAGAAGGTCTTCTCCGAGCTCGACAATCCCGAGCCCGAGGTCGAAGAGGGCCACGGGCTTCTCCGGCGCCGCCGGATGGGCACTCTGCGAGACTTCTCCTCCGACTCCTGAGGCCCGGCCACTAGTTTGCTCCGGCGGTGACCTATGTCCTCGTCGGAGCAATTGGCCTGCTGATCGGTCTGGCCGGCCACGATCTGGCGATCCAGGCCCTCTCCGCTGAGACCCCGCTGCGACCCCTCACCGGTGTCTGCCGCGTGTGCCGGAAACCGAGAGGATGGCATCGCGCCCGCTGCCCCCATTGCAGCGGTCCGGTCACTCGCGAGCCCGTGGTGGCCGTCGCCTCCGCCCTGGTGGCCGTGGGCTTCTACGTCACGCTCGGATGGGACTGGTCCCTGATCGCCTATTTGGGCTTTCTCCTCCTCACTGTGGCCCTGATCGTCACCGACCTGGAGGAGTTCCGGATCGTCGACCGCCTCAACATCCCCGGCACGGCCATCCTCGCTGTCGCCCTGGTGAGTGTCGGCGCCATCGAAGGTGAGTGGGCGTCTCTCCTCAGGGCGTTCGGTGGTGCCGCCGCCTACTTCGCAGGCGCATCCATCCTCTTCATCCTGGCTCGCGGGCGGGGGTTCGGCGCCGGTGACGTCAAGCTGGCGGTGGTCCTGGGCCTGTACACGGCGTTCCTCGGCTGGAGTGTGCTCGGCTGGGCCGTCTTCGGCACCGCGATCATCGGAGGGGTCGTCGCCGTGTTCATGGTCCTGGGCGGCGCCGCCAGCCGGAAGAGCGAACTGCCCTACGGCCCGCCGATGATCCTGGGCGCCTGGGCCGCCATCTTGATGGTGGGAGTGGGAGCGATCCCGATTCCACCGTAACCTGTCGCCATGCTCCGTTTCCTGACCGCAGGGGAGTCACACGGCCCCGGGCTGGTGACCATCGTCGAGGGTCTTCCCAAAGGCCTCGAGGTGAGCGCAGACGGACTGGCCGTGGAGCTG
>DASSVE010000170.1:0-21665 GCA_035706345.1 Acidimicrobiia bacterium | reverse complement strand
GTTCCACGGGATCCAGGCCACGTTGTGGAGCCAGCAGGTGAACGCCCAGGCCCAACTGGCGGAGATGCAGCGACGTGCCCTGAGCGCCCGAGGCGCCAAGGAACGCGACGAGTCCTCAGGTCTTTACCTCTAGGACGTGTCCCTAGCTGACGCGGCGCTGGGCGACCTGACGCTCGCGGCGCACCCTGCGGCGCTCACGTTCGCTCAGACCACCCCAGATCCCGAACTTCTCGCCCATCTCGATGGCGTAGTCCAGGCATTCGCCCTTCACCTCACACGCGGCGCAGATCGCCTTGGCCTTCCTCGTCGAGGCACCACGCTCGGGGAAGAACAGGTCGGCGTCGGCGCCGCGGCAATTGGCGTAGTCCTGCCAGGAGAGCTCACCAACTGCCAGGGCTTGGATGAGCTTGCTCTGCATTCAGGATCTCCTCACAACCATGCGCACCACCACGATCTCTGCACTTTCCGTCTGCATACAACCGTGTAATTACAAGTTTGAGATTATGGGTTCTTACGCGCGCCGTCAAGAGCGACTTATCAACAGGACCGGTTCGAGGGGCACGGAGGTGGAATTTGGATCCGGCGCCGAGTTGGCATAATGCGAGCGCAGTGACCAGCACCGTCGAGAAGAAGCGGGCGCCGTTCCCCGTCGAGTTCTACCGCTCGGCGATCGGCAAGAAGTGGATCATGGCAATCAGCGGTCTGGCCATCGTCGGATTCGCCGTCGCCCACATGCTCGGGAACCTCAAGATGTTCCTCCCCCCCGTTGACGGCCAGCCCGACATCGACGTCTACGGGCACGCGCTCCGCGAGCTGTTCACACCCATCCTCCCCGAGCACGTCTTCTTGTGGATCCTGCGCACCGGGCTGATCGTCATGTTCGCCCTCCACGTGCTCGCCGCCTACCAGCTGACGCTGATGAACCGCCGGGCCCGCCAGGAGGGCTACCAGGCGCCGGTCTCATACGTGTCGGCGAATTACGCCAGCCGGACGATGCGCTGGAGCGGCGTGATCTTTCTCGCCTTTCTCATCTTCCACTTGGCCGATTTCACCTGGGGGATCCAGCCGGCCGCCCCCGAGGCCTGGGAGCGGGGGTCGGTCTACGCCAACTTCATCGAGACCTTCAACAGACCCGTGGTCGCCTTCTTCTACATCCTGGCCATGGTCCTGCTGACGTTCCACCTCTACCACGGGATCTGGTCGATGTTCCAGAGCATGGGGATCAACAACCCTCGTTTCAACCATTGGCGTCGCTACCTGGCGACCGGGCTCTCGCTGATCATCGGATTGGGTTTCGTCACCCCGGTCCTCGCCGTCGTCTTCGGGATCCTGGAATGACCACGGAGCTCGACGCCCGGGTACCGGCCGGACCACTCGAGTCCAAGTGGGAGAACCACAAGTTCTCGGTCCGTCTGGTCAGCCCAAACAACAAGCGGAGGTTCAAGATCATCATCGTCGGCACCGGTCTGGCCGGTGCCTCGGCGGCGGCGAGCCTCGCGGAGCTGGGATACAACGTGGAGGTGTTCACCTTCCACGACAGCCCGAGACGAGCACACTCGATCGCCGCCCAGGGCGGGATCAACGCCGCCAAGAACTACCACAACGACGGCGACTCCGTTCACCGGCTGTTCTACGACACGATCAAAGGTGGTGACTACCGAAGCCGCGAGGCCAACGTGCACCGTCTGGCCGAGGTCTCGCTCAACATCATCGACCAGGCCACTGCCCAAGGGGTGCCGTTCGCCCGCGAGTACGGAGGGCTCCTCGACAATCGGTCATTCGGCGGTACCCAGGTGTCCCGCACTTTCTACGCCCGCGGCCAAACCGGTCAGCAACTCCTCCTCGGGGCCTACCAGGCGCTGTTGCGACAGGTGGACGCCGGGAGGGTGAAGCTACACACCCGCGCCGAGATGCTCGACGTCGTCTTGAAGGAGGGTCGGGCGGTGGGGATCGTGGTGCGCGACCTGGTCACGGGGGAGGTGACCAGTCACTCCGGCCACGCCGTGATCCTCGCCACCGGGGGCTACTCCAACGTCTACTACCTCTCGACCAACGCCATGGCCTCCAACGCCACCGCGATCTGGCGGGCGCATCGTCGGGGAGCGGCCTTCGCCAATCCCTGCTTCACACAGATCCACCCCACGTGCATCCCGGCATCGGACGAGTTCCAGTCCAAGCTGACCCTCATGTCGGAGTCGCTGCGCAACGACGGTCGTATCTGGGTCCCCAAGAACCCCGGCGACAACCGGCCCCCCAACGAGATCCCGATGGAGGACCGGGACTACTTCCTGGAACGCATGTATCCCGCCTTCGGCAATCTGGTGCCCCGTGATGTGGCTTCCCGCGCCGCCAAACGCATGGTGGACGCCGGCAAGGGTGTTGGGCCTCTCAAGAACGGGGTCTATCTCGATTTCGCCACCGCCATCGAGAGGGAGGGTTTGGAAGTCATCAGGGACCGCTACTCCAACCTCTTCGAGATGTACAACCGGATCACCGACGAGGACCCCTACAAGGTCCCGATGAGGATCTACCCGGCCCCGCACTACACGATGGGCGGGCTCTGGGTCGACTACAACCTGATGACCACGATCCCCGGCCTGTACTCGATCGGCGAAGCAAACTTCAGCGACCATGGCGCCAACCGGCTGGGCGCCTCGGCATTGATGCAAGGCCTGGCCGACGGATACTTCGTCCTCCCCTACACGATCGGTGACTATCTGGCCGGCCATCTCGGCGAACCGGTGGTCCCCACCGACGACCCGGCGTTCGGCGCGATCGAGACCGAGGTCTCGGACCGTGTAGAGGGTTATCTCTCCACGAACGGCACCAGGTCCGTCGACTGGTTCCACAAGGAGCTGGGCAAGATCATGTTCGACCAGTGCGGCATGTCCCGAAACGAGGCCGGTCTGCAGAAGGCGTTGTCGGACATTCCCGCCCTCCACGAGGAGTTCAAGAGCGACATGCGGGTCCTGGGGAGCAACGAGAGCGTGAACCAGAGTCTGGAGCGCGCCGGGAGGGTGGACGACTTCTTCGAGCTCGCCCAGCTCATGTGTGTCGACGCCCTCTACCGGAGGGAGTCGTGTGGCGGCCACTTCCGGGAGGAGTACCAGACCGAGGATGGGGAGGCTCTGCGTGACGATGAGAACTTCTCCCACGTCGCCGCCTGGTTCTGGACCGGCGACGCCGCCAAGCCAGACCTGGTCAAAGAGGATCTCGTGTTCGAGAACGTCGCCCTGACCACGCGGAGCTACAAGTGAACATCACTCTCCAGGTGTGGCGTCAGAGCGGTCCCGACGCCCCCGGCGGCTTCGAGGTCTATCAGGTGAACGACATATCCAAGGACATGTCCTTCCTCGAGATGCTCGACGTGCTCAACGAGCGTCTGGTCAATCAGGGAGAGGAGCCGATCGCCTTCGAGCACGACTGCCGCGAGGGCATCTGCGGCTCGTGCGGGGTCATGATCAACGGTCAGGCCCACGGACCCCAGTTGGGAACCGCCACCTGCCAGCTCCACATGCGGAAGTTCGACGACGGGGCCACCATCGTCGTGGAACCATGGAGAGCGACCGCATTCCCGCTGGTTCGCGACCTGATCGTCGACCGGTCCGCTTTCGACCGGATCATCGAAGCCGGCGGCTACGTCTCGGTGGACACAGGCTCGGCTCCGGAGGCCAATCACATCCCGGTTCCGAAGCCGGTGGCGGACACCGCCTTCGACGCCGCGGCCTGCATCGGATGTGGCGCCTGTGTGGCCGCCTGCCCCAACGGCGCCGCCAACCTGTTCACCGCGGCCAAGATCTCGCACCTCAACCTGCTCCCCCAGGGTCAGGCGGAGCGATGGACGCGCACCGAGAACATGGTCCGGGTCATGGAGCAGTACTTCGGCTCTTGCACCAACCACGCCGAGTGCGAGAAGGCCTGTCCGAAGTCGATCTCGATCGACTTCATCGCCCTCATGAACGCCGATTACATGAAGGCGAAGTTCAAGAACCGGCGTCTGGTCGCACAGACCTGACCCTGGCCTGGGGCTTCAGGCCCAATCAGGGCTTCAATGACTACTTGACCTGGGGAAATGGGTCCGCCGACCCTTACATAAGGACTCAATTTCCCTACCGTCCCGGCCGATAAAGAAGGCCCAAGCCCGACCGGTAGACATCAATGACGACCGTGGTAGGTTGTCGCCGGCGGTGCTGGGGTTTGTGGGTCACATGAACTTCAGGACAACCGGTAGGGACAAGGAGTCAGGGGCGACTCTCGTAGAGGCGGCAATCGTGCTGCCCGTTCTCCTGTTGGTCATCATCGGGATCATGGAGTTCGGTCTCGCCTTCAAGGACTTCCTGACCGTCTCCTACATCTCCAGGGAGGGCGCCCGCATCGCAGCTCTGGCTGGTGACGACACGTCCGCCGACTGCGCCATCCTCACCGGGCTGGGCGCCATCATCACCTCTGGCGACCTGGCTCGAATCCAGGAAATCCAGATCTACAAGGCGGATCCCAACACCGGGTCGCAGGGAGCCGCCTACAACCGGGCGATCTACAACACCGGAGAGGATCCGACCCTCTGCACTCAGCCGGTGGGAGGTCAGCCGGGCGACGGGTGGGATGTCACCTACATCGCCGGGGGCTACAACCCCACCAGCAGGCAGGTCGCGGTCAGCGCCACCGGTGGCGGCTCGACCCTGGACATCATCGGAGTCAGGGTGATCCTCGATCGTGAATGGGTCACCGGATTCGGGCCGTTCAGCGGGTCGATGACCGTGGACGAATCGACGATCACACGCATGGAGCCGGAGGTATACGCCCCATGAACCGTTTCAGGAGCCTGTTGGCCCGTCTTCGCGGCGAGGATGGCTTCTCACTGCCCTTCATCGCCTCGATGCTGGTCGTCCTGCTCGGTCTATCGGCATTCGCCGTCGACCTCGGGTGGATCTACTTGAACGGTGGACGCCTGCAGCGAGCCGCCGACTCAGCCGCGTTGGCCGGCGTCATCTACCTCCCCCACGACCTGACGAACGTCCAGGCCCAGGCCGTCTCGGGGGCAAACGCCAACGGCTGGAGTGTCGGAACGGTGATCCCTGACGGGGGCGCCTCCCAGAACGTCGGAACCGGGCCCGACACGCTGGCCTGGAGGCAGCTGGAGGACAACAAGCTCCAGGTCGAGCTGACCTCCGTGATCGACACCTTCTTCCTCAAGGTCCTCGGGTTCGACGAGCTCACCATCAGCCGGAAGGCAACCGCCCAGTTCATCAAGCCGGTCCCACTCGGCTCGCCCGCGAACTGCATCGGCATCGGCGAGGGTGTGGGCACGACCGGCCTCGACTCGCACGCCTACCAGGGAGAGGCCGCTTTCGACCTCTGCGAGGACTACACCCAGAACTTCTGGAGTGCCATCAACGGGCGCCGCACGGCCCTCGAGCATGGAGACCCGTACGGCCCGACCTGCGGGTACGAGTGTGACAACACCAACGGCAACTCCGCCCAACACGACCCCTACTACTACTTCGCCATCGACGTCCCGGCGGGAGCGGGCAGCTGGGTCGACGTGTACTTGTACGACGCCGCTTTCTACGCCCGAAGTAACTTCGCCGAGACCGGTGACAGCGAACTGGCCAACTCGACAGCAGGCGGGACCAAGATGCAGTTCACCGTCTTCGCCCCGGACACCTCGCCCCAGATCCCAGAGAACAATCTGACCGCGGTCTCCGGGTGCTCGGACAACATCGACGCCGCAGAGAGTGGCTACAGGAACCAATGGAGAAAGCTGTGCCGCATCAACAACCCGACTGAGGGGATCTACGTCCTGAGGGTGGCCAACGAGTTCGGATCGAGCGGCAACAACATCGGTGGCACCAACAGCTACGCCCTGATGGCCGACTCCGCCTCATTCAGCTCCTCGGCCGTTACCCGTATCTACTCGCTCAACGAGATGGGGATCTTCACCAACGACGACGACGGCAACGCCACCGTGTACATCGCCGAAGTGGACCCGATTCACGCCAACAAGATCCTGGAGCTCTCCTTCTTCGACCCGGGTGAGACGTCAGGAAACGGCACCATGACCGTGGTTCCGCCCTCGGGTGTCAGCGGCTACTCATGCAGTTGGACCGCCACCAACGCCTACACCGTGGGCACAGCCGGGCCACTCAGTGGCTCTAGCTGTTCGATCAACACCGCCACCGGTGGCAACTCGCTGTACAACGGTGAATGGATCACGATGCAGATCCAGCTCCCGGCGAACTACACCTGCAACCCGGCCAACGCCGGCTGCTTCTGGAAGATGAACCTCAACCTGGTGGCCGCCCATGACCGCACGACCTGGAAGGCTCGAGTGATCGGCAATCCGGTGGCCCTGGTGCCCAACCCATGAGCCTTCGGGAGCGTCGCCGCCGCGGGGATCGAGGGGCAGCCATGGTCGAGTTCGCGGTCGTGTTCGGGCTGCTGCTCACGATCGCACTGGGGGCATTCGAGTACGGCATGCTCTTCCGCGACTGGCTCTCGGTCACCGTGTCAGCCAGAGAGGGCGCCCGCGTGGGCGCCTCGGCGGGGACCATCACCAATGCCGACTGTGTGATCCTGGAGGCTTCTGCAGGGGCCCTGCAGTCGCTCACCTCGGGCCAGGTAGAGCACATCGCCATCTACAGGTCATCGCCTCCGGGCAGCTTCCCTGGCAACACGAGCTCATTCACCAAGCGTTACCGGCCTGCCAACTCCGAGACCCCCGACCTGACCTGCAGCGGCGGTTCAGAGTGGATCATCGTCCACGGCGGAAGCAGCTGGGACCCGTCAGACCGGGACAACGACGGAGACGACGCCGACTGGATCGGTGTCCGTGTCGAGTTCGCCCACACGTGGATGACCAACTTCCTCTGGTTCAGCGGCACGGCTCAGTTCGCCGATGACGCGGTCTTCCGTCTCGAACCGCCAGCCCCCAGCTGAGTCGTCGCCCGCCCCGACGGGATCTAGCCTGGCTCGATGCCGATCTTGCCCGAATACATGCCCGCCCTGATCACGCCATTCACCCAGGGCGGCGAAATCGACCTGAAGGCCCACACCCACAACGTCCGCGAATTGGCCGGCCGGGGCATCGAAGGTTTCGTCATCGGGGGATCCAACGGCGAGGGCCCCTATCTCGAGCCTGGCGAGCGCGAGGCGCTGGTCAAGGCGGTTCGTCGGCGCAAGACCCACCTCATGGTGGGCATCGCTGCCGAATCGACCCGGGTGGCCCTCAGTCAAGTGGCCGAAGCCACCGACGGGGGTGCCGACACCTTGCTGGTCCTCACACCGACCACGCTCGCGCGAGGCAGGGATGACGCTGTGGTCGACTTCTACCGGGCCGTGGCCGACCACTCCCCGGTTCCGATACTCCTCTACTCCGTGCCGCCCGTGACCGGGTACAGCGTGCCGATCGACCTGGTTTCACGGCTCTCCCGGCACGAGAACATCATCGGGATGAAGGACTCGAGCGGCGACGTGGTCCGGCTGCAGTCCATTCTCGACGCCACCCCCGGTGACTTCATCCTCTACTCAGGCGCCACCAAGGCACTCACCGCAGCCATGGCCGTGGGTTGCCACGGTGCGATCACCGGAAGCGGCAATTACGCCCCCGAGCTGGTCCTCGAGACCCTGCGCACGGCGAAGAGAGACCCGGCTGCAGCCCGGAAAGGTCAGAAGCGACTGAGCGCCCTGAGCACCGGCATCGAGGCCCATGGCGTACCCGGGGTCAAGGCGGCGTCGAAGGCTGCCGGTCTGGAGCCGGGTTACCCACGCCAGCCCCTGACCCGTCTCCCACGCGGCGTGGAGACCTCGATAACCAGACTCCTTCCTTGAGCGTTCGATCAAAGTTCGTTCGGATGGCTACGATCCCCCGATCCGCGTAGGCAAGGAGTTTTGCTGTGTCGAAGTTTCTCAGTGAGGAGTGGGCCCGGGACGTGACCAACGCCCTGAACAGCCACGAAGGGTTCAAGAACGCCATCGGCGCCGCCGACCTCGCCATCCTCTTCCAGGTGGAAGGTGCCCCAGGAGGCGATGTGGACTACTACCTCAAGTCCTCGGGTGGGGTGACCAATGTGGCCATCGGCACCCTGGAGGATCCCGATGTCACGGTGAAGCAGTCATATGACACCGCCGTCGCCATCTCCAAGGGCGAGTTGAACACCCAGACCGCCTTCATGACCGGCAAGCTCAAGGTCTCGGGCAACCTGGCCAAGCTGATGATGCACCAGTCGGCAGTGCAGCAGTGGGGCGCAGCGGTCGCTGATCTCGAAGTCGAGTACTGAAAAAGGGCGCCTGCCTGGGCGCTCATCATTTTGCCTCTGGAAATGACCCCCCTTCCGTGAGATAATTCCGCCCTGGGGGCCGCGATGTCGGCCACAGGGGCAAGGGGCTAATGGGACTCGTGTTCAAGGGCGAGCGAGGCGCAACTCTGATCGAGGCGGCAATCATCCTGCCATTGCTGCTGTTCATGGTCTTCTCGATCCTCGAATTGGGAGTCGCCCTCAAAGACTTTCTGACCACGGACTTCGCCGCCAAGGAGGGAGCCCGGGTCGCCGCCCTGGCCGGGAACGATCCCGACGCCGACTGTCAGATCGTTCAGAGCATCGTCGCCGGGTACTCCGCCACCGACATCGCCAAGCTCGATAGCATCTTGATCTGGCAGGTCAACGAGGCCGGGAACCCGACCGGTCAGCAGAACCAGTGGACCTTCGACAACGATCCCGGCGATGACCCCCTCGATTGCGCCGACTGGAACCAGACAGGGGGATGGGACTCGACCAGTCGCGACGTCGCCCTGGGCAGCGGCGCCGAACTCGACATCGTCGGGATCACGATCGACACCCGCCACGACTGGATCACCGGCATCCCGCCCTGGCGCGGAGAGATGAACATCGTTCGGACCGCCATCCAGCGTCTCGAACCGGAGATGTTCGAAACATGAGACGACGGCTGCGACAGCTGATTGACCGGGGCGAAGAGGGCTTCTCACTCATCTGGATCGCCATGGTCCTAACCCTGCTCTTGGGCATGGCCGCCTTCGGCACGGACCTCGGTTGGCTCTATCTGAACGCCGTGCGCGCTCAGAACGCGGTGGACGCCGCCGTACTTGCCGGCGTGGTCAACCTGCCCGGGTTCAGCCCCCAGGAGGACGCATACAACGCCGCCCGGGCCAATGGTTACGACCCTGGAGGGGCCGACGATCTCGTGTTGACACCCACCGCTGACAACCAGCTCTACGGCAAGCTGACCACCAACGTCCAGCCCTTCTTCCTGCGTGTGCTGGGCTTCGACAACTTCACCATCTCCCGGGAGTCGACCGCCCAGTACATCAAGCCGGTGCCGCTGGGAAGCCCGACCAACTGCTTCGGGGGCGGCTCCCTCGCCGAGTGCCCCGGAACCGGAGCCGAAGACTTCTGGGCCGCCGCCTCGGGTCGTAACAGCCGTCTCGAGGACGGTGATCCCTACTCGACGCTGTGTGATCTCAACAACGCATCAGGATGCACCAGCTCGAACGGCGCCTACGCCCGTGGCGGCGCCTACCCCGGTTACTACTACGGGATCGACGTTCCCTCCGGTCAGACCAGTCTCCAGGTCCACATCTGGAACGGTGCCTGGCAGCCGGGTGGCAGCGGAGCGGCTGGGGACGCCAACTTCTCAGGACCAAACGGTGCAGTCACGTCCGAATACACGCTGTACCGACCTGACACCACTCCGCTGATCCCGCAGGACCATCTCGACGGGACCAGCACACCGGTCTGCTCCAGCAACGGGAGCAATGGCTGGGCGCAACTTTGCTCCACGATCTCTGACCCGACACCGGGGATCTGGCTGGTTCATGTCGAGACCGTGGCCAACCCGGCAGGGAGCAACAACTTCGCCATCCGGGCCGAGGGCTCGCCGACGACACCACGGGTCTATGGAATCAACGACATGTCGATCTGGTCCGACGACCTGGTCCAGGACTCTGAGCTCTACTTAGCCGAGGTGACCGAGGAACACGCCGGCAAGAAGCTGGAGTTGGCCTTCTACGACGCCGGGGATGCGTTCGACCAGTCGTTCTACAGCGTCCTGAAACCGGATGGCAGCGTCGCCCAGTGCACATGGCGGGTGTACACCGCCCAATACCCGGATGACTCAGCCACCGAGGTCACCAGTCTGAGCAGCGGATCAACCCCGCAGACTTGCAGATGGGAGACCCAGGTAGCCAGCCCGACGGGTGCTGCCGGCCGGTACAACAAGCTTTGGATTGTGGCGCTGATCGATCTACCAGAAGATCCGGCAGACATGTGTGACGGCAGCGACTGTTGGTGGAAGATGGACCTGGATCTTGCCAATCCGACCGAACGCACAACCTGGCGAGCCCGGGTCATCGGCAACCCGGTGCGACTGGTTCCGGTCACGACCACGACCTCCCCATGAAATCGGAGCGAGGCACCGCGGTCATCGAGTTCGCCCTCGGTTTCATGGTGATCCTGCTCATCGCCATCGGAGCCTACGAGCTGGGCACCGCTTTCGTAGACCGCAACGCCATGGCCAATGCAGCCCGAGAGGGCGCCAGAGCCGGGTCCGCCGCAGGCGAGTACGACGACACATCCTCGGGCGGGATCAATGCCGACTGCGTGGTGATCGAGGCGGCGGCCGGGGCCCTGCAGGGAATGGAGGGGAACGACGTTCGGGAATTGTGGATCTTCGAGTCGGACCCGAACGGCACCGTCGGCGACGCCCAGAAGTACCGGCGGCCTCTCACCGGGGACACCGTCGACCTCGAATGTGCCGGCGGCCTATGGAATCGCTACTCCAACGCGTGGCCGCCCAGCGAGCGCGACCTGGGCAGCGAGCAATGGCTCGGGGTCAAGCTCATCGTCGACCACACGTGGAAGACGGGTTTCGCCATGTGGAACGGGACGACGACGTGGGAAGAGGACGTCGTCATGCGTTTGGAGCCGGCGCCCTCCTGAACGTTGGTCTGGTCAGATCAGACCCAGCTCCCTGACTGCTGACCGCTCGTCTTCGAGTTCGGCCACCGAGGCGTCGATCTTGACCCGGGAGTAGTCGTCGATCTCGAGGCCCTGGACGATCTCCCACGCTCCGTTTCGAGAGACGCACGGGAACGACGAGATGAGGCCCTCGGGGACACCGTACGAGCCGTCGGAGGGGACACCCATCGACACCCAGTCGCCCTCGGGCGTGCCCGCCGCCCAGTCACGCATGTGATCGATGGCGGCGTTGGCTGCGGACGCTGCCGAGGAGAGGCCGCGGGCCTTGATGATCGCCGTCCCACGACCGGCCACGGTCGGGATGAACACTTTGTCCACCCAGTCGTGATCGCCAACCAGTTCGTACGCCGACTTTCCGTCCACCTCGCAGTGAAACAGATCGGGGTACATGGTCCCGGAGTGGTTGCCCCAGATGGTCATCCGGGTGATCGACGTGACCGGTCGCCCCACGCGAGCCGCCAACTGGCTGACAGCTCGATTGTGGTCCAGCCGGGTCATGGCAGTGAAGTTCCTCGGGTCCATGCCATCGGCATTGTTCATGGCGATCAATGCGTTGGTGTTGGCCGGGTTGCCGACGACGAGGACCTTGACGTGCGGCTTTGACACCGCGGCGATGGCCTTTCCCTGGGCGGTGAAGATCTTCCCGTTGGCGGCCAGGAGATCGGCCCGCTGCATGTCCTCCTTGCGTGGCATGGCCCCGACCAGCAGGGCGTAGTCGGCATCGCCGAAAGCGGTCTCTGCGTCGTCGGTCTTCACCATCCCGGCGAGCAGCGGGAAGGCGCAGTCCTCCAGTTCCATGGCGACGCCTTCGAGAGCCCCCAGGGCGGGGGTGATCTCGAGCATCTGCAGGATGATCGGCTGGTCCTCGCCGAGCATCTGACCGGAGGCGATTCGGAAGAGCAAGCTGTAGCCGATCTGGCCGGCGGCGCCGGTGACGGCCACTCTCACGGGTTCTTTCATGATCGGCGAGGCTACCGGTGGACTTCTGGGGACAAGAAGTCGAGAGCCACGTCCATTTGCGGCGCCGAATGGGTGATCCAGCCCACCGATATGTAGTCGACACCGGTCTCGGCGATCGCTCTGACCGTGTCGATGGTGACACCCCCTGACGCCTCCGTCTCCATCGCCTCACCGACCATCTCCACTGCACGCCGTAGCGTCTCGAGGCTCATGTTGTCGAGGAGAACACGGTTGGCGTCCGTCCCGAACACCACGGCGAGCTGATCGAGATCCTCCACTTCGACGGTGACCTTGACCGACGGGCCGTATGCCTCGCGCACGGCGGCCACCGCGGCCACGATCCCGCCTGCGGCGACGATGTGGTTGTCCTTGATCATGACCTGGTCGTAGAGACCGATGCGGTGGTTGACCCCTCCCCCGACCGTGACCGCGTACTTGTCCAGGGCCCGCAGCCCGGGCATGGTCTTTCTGGTGTCGGTGATCCGCGCCCCGGTCCCTTGCACGGCCTCCACCAGTCTGGCCGTAGCGCTGGCCACACCCGACATCCTGGCCAGCAGATTCAGCGCGGTGCGCTCGGCGGTCAGGATCGAGCCCGCTGGTCCGCCGACCTTGGCCAGGATCGTTCCGGGCGCCACCCGGTCACCATCCTCGCACTGCCCTTCGAATCCGACGTCGGCGTCGACCGTGGCGAAGACCTGCCTGGCCACCTCGAGACCGGCGACGACACCCCCGGATCGGGCCACGACCACCGCCTCGGCCCGTGTGCCCGGCGCCACAGTTGCCTCCGTGGTCAGGTCCCCACGGTCGCCGAGATCCTCGGCGAGAGCCCTGGCGACGATGTCGGAGTAGTCCTCGACTCTCACTTTCCCACCTTGACGGTCTCCACGGCACCTGGCACGACCAGGGCACGCATGGCCTGTTTGGGATCCTCGTCCGGGTAGTCGGCCCGGTAATGACCGCCCCGAGACTCGGAGCGGCGCAGCGCCGCCATCGTGATCAGCAACGCCAGATCTGCGGCGTTCCTCCCTGCCGCGGTACGGGCCAGCACCGGCTCCATCTCGACGATGGCGTTCCGTGCCTCCCAGAGCCCTGCGCCGGTCCGGATCAGCCCGACCCGATCCCACATCACCTGACGAAGGTCCTCGATGACCGGTCCGGCCACGATGGGGGACTCCAGGGCATCGGCGGGCACCTCCACACCGCTGAATTCGGGATCCAGGTTGACCTGCACATCGGCGGCCACCCGTGCCCCGAAGACCAGTCCTTCGAGAAGCGAATTCGAAGCCAGACGGTTGGCACCATGCACCCCGGTCGATGAGCACTCCCCTACGGCCCACAGCCCCGGCACCGAAGTGCGACCCCTGATATCGGCGTCGATCCCGCCCATGTAGTAGTGGGCCGCCGGCGACACCGGAAGCAGTGTCTCGGTCGGGTCGAGCCCCACCGAGAGAGCGTGGGCGGTGACAGTGGGGAAACGCTCGTGGAAGTTGAGGATCGAGCGGGCGTCGAGATAGGCGGAGCTACCCCGGTCGTACTGCCAGTAGATGGCCCGGGCCACGATGTCCCGCGGCGCCAGCTCCGCCAATGGGTGATAACGGTCCATGAACCTGCGGCCCGAGGCGTCGACCAGCTTGGCCCCCTCGCCCCTGAGGGCCTCGGTCAGCAGAGGCATCGGGTCCTTCCCGGCGTGGAGGGCGGTGGGATGGAACTGGACGAATTCCAGGTCGGCGAGCCGGGCGCCGGCGCGGGCAGCGATCATGATCCCCTCGCCGTTCACCGCCGGAGGGTTGGTGGTTCGGGCGTACATCCTCCCGGCGCCACCGGTGGCCATCACCACGGCCGGGGCGGTGTACACGGTGCGGTTCTTGGCATGGGCGGTCAGAACACCCACCACCCGGTCGCCGCTTCGGGCGAGATCGACCACCCTGGCATCGATCGATTCGATGGTCTCGGATGCCTGCACCGCCGCGGTGAGGGCTCTCATCACCTCGGCGCCGGTGGCGTCACCGTCGGCGTGGATGACGCGACGGGCCGAGTGTCCTCCCTCCCGGGCCAGCAGGAGGTCGCCGTCTTCATCGCGGTCGAACTCGGCCCCCAGCTCGATGAGACGGGTCACCGCCTCGGGCCCGCCCGCGGTCAGCGCCGCCACGGCCTCGGTTACGGCGAGGCCGCCTGATACCGCGATCGTGTCGGCGGCGTGTTCCTGAGGCGAGTCGTCGCCGCCTAACGCCACGGCGATGCCTCCCTGCGCCCACCACGTGGAGCCCATCTCGTTGGGAGATATGACGAAGGCGCGGTCCAGACCGAGGGCGACCGAAAGCCCGGCGACCCCTGCACCCACGACGATGGGTGCATCGAGACGGATGACCTTGGGCATGACCTCAGTCCTGCCGGCCCACCTCGAGCATCCGGGTCACAGCCCGCCGTGCCCGCTCGGCGACATGCTCGGGGATCGTCACCTGATGGGTCATGGTCTCCAGAGAGCGTCTGATCTTCTCGAGCGTGATCAGCTTCATGTACGGACAGAGATTGCAGGGCCGTACGTAGGTCGTGCCCGGTGTCGACGACGCCACGTTGTCGGCCATCGAGCACTCGGTGATCATCATCACCTCGGGAGGCTGCCGTTCGGTGACCCACTCGATCATCCCATGGGTCGAGCCGACGTAGTCGGCGACCGCCAGGACGTCCGGAGGCGATTCGGGATGGGCGATCACCGGCAGGTCGCCCATCTGCCGGCGGTAATCGTCGATCTCCTCTCCGGTGAAACGCTCGTGGACGATGCACGAGCCCTCCCAGAGGATCACCTCGACGTCGGTCTGGGTCGCCACCCAGCTTCCCAGATAACGGTCAGGGGTGAAGATGACCCGATCGGTCCCCAACGACTCCACCACCGCCACTGCGTTGCTCGAGGTGCAGGTGATGTCGGATTCGGCTTTGACGTCGGCCGAGGTGTTGACATAGCTGACCACGGGAACACCCGGATAGCGGGCACGGAGCGCCCTGACGTCGTCACCCGTGATCCCGTCGGCAAGCGAGCAGCCGGCCTCTGGATCGGGGATGAGGACCGTCTTCTCGGGTGCGATCAGCTTGGCGGTCTCGGCCATGAAGTGGACCCCGGCGAGGACGATCACGTCGGCCTCGGTGTCGAGCGCCAGATGCGCCAGCGCTAGCGAGTCCCCGGTGATGTCCGCCGCCAGGTGGAAGATGTCCGGGGTCATGTAGTTGTGGGCGGCGACGATGGCGTTGCGCTCCGCCTTCAGACGAGCGATCTCGTCGAGCGTGGGCTGGAGAGCAGCCACCTCCTCTGAAGGGAGCACGTCCCCGGCGCGTGTTATCTGGATCGTGGTCAAGGAGTCACCAGGATCGCCGAATTGTAGGGATCTCGGGCGATGCCAGAGCCGGGGCCGATCCCGCTGGATAGCATGCCGGCATGGCGAACCCAGTCCTTACCAAGCAGTTCGGGAAGGTCGAGGGACCAGAGACGGCGGTACCGCCGATCGTCGACACCGGCGACCGGATGACGATGAGCTCCGTGCTGAAGCAGACGGGGCTTCTGTTCCTCCTGCTTCTCGCAGGGGCGGTGTTCGGCTGGGCCAACGCGCTCGCCATCGGGCCCATCTTCTGGGGTTCCCTGATCGCCTCCGTCATCCTCCTGATCATCACCGTGGTCAGGCCCCAGGTGGTCAAAGTGACCGGGCCGCTGTACGCACTGGCCGAAGGGGTATTGGTCGGGGCGATCTCCCGCATCTACTCCGACATCTGGGACGGCATAGTGGTCCAAGCGGTCCTGGCAACCCTGGCCGTCTTCGTCTCCATGCTGTTCCTCTACGCCAACCGGATCATCCGGGTGACCCAGCGAATGCGGTCCACGATCATCCTGGCGACGGTCGGAGTGGCCCTCTTCTATCTGGTGTCGATCGTCCTCAGCCTGTTCGGGGTCGACATGCCCTTCGTGTGGGACGGCGGGCCAATCAGCATCCTGATCAGCGCGGTCATCGTGGGCATCGCTGCCTTCAACCTGCTGATCGACTTCGATGTGATAGAGCACGGGATCCGGGAAGGCGCACCAGGCTGGATGTCGTGGTTCGCCGCCTTCGGTCTCATGGTGACCGTGGTCTGGCTCTACCTGGAGATCCTGCGCCTGCTGGCCCTGACCCGGGACTGAGCTACATGTGGGCGATGACCGCGTCGCCGAACTCGGAAGTCGTGACCTTGGTGGCGCCCTCCATGAGCCGCTCCAGGTCATAGGTGACCGTGCGGGCGGCAAACGCCCCCTCGAGACCCCGGATCACCGCGTCGGCTGCCTCGTCCCAGCCCAGGTATCTGAACATCATCTCGCCCGAGAGGATCACCGACCCGGGGTTGACCATGTTCTTGTTGGCGTACTTGGGCGCCGTCCCGTGGGTGGCCTCGAAGACGGCCACCCCTGTGTCGTAGTTGATGTTCCCACCGGGGGCGATCCCGATCCCGCCCACCTGGGCCGCCAGGGCGTCGGAGATGTAGTCACCGTTCAGGTTGGTGGTGGCGATCACGTCGTAGTTCTCCGGCCGGGTCAGTATCTGCTGGAGCATGGCGTCGGCGATGACGTCCTGGACCAACAGCTTGTCGCCCGGATCCCCGCCGCAATCCTCCCAGGACACGGCGACGTCGGAGAACTCTTCCTTGACCACCTCGTAACCCCAGGTGCGGAAGGCACCCTCGGTGAACTTCATGATGTTGCCCTTGTGGACCAATGTCACCGAGCGGCGCCCGTATTTGAGGGCGTACTTGAGGGCTGCCCTGACGAGTCGCTTCGACCCGGTGATGGACACGGGCTTGATCCCGATTCCGGAGTCCGGCCTGATGTCCCAGTCGAAGGTCTCGAGGAGGAAGGCGAGCAATTTCTGGGCCTCCTCGGAGCCGGCCTCGACCTCTTTGCCGGCGTAGACGTCCTCGGTGTTCTCCCGGAAGATCACCATGTCGACGGCGCCGGGGTTGCGCACCGGGGAGGGGACCCCTTCGAACCAACGCACCGGGCGGACACAGGCATACAGATCCATGATCTGGCGCAGGGCCACGTTCAGCGAGCGAATCCCGCCCCCGACCGGTGTGGTCAGGGGGCCTTTGATCCCGACAAGCCGCTCCTGGAAGGCGGCGACGGTCTCTTCAGGGAGCCAGCTCCCGGTCTCCTTGAACGCCTTCTCTCCGGCGAGGACTTCTTCCCAGGCGATGTGGCGCTGTGTTCCGTACGCATTCTCCACGGCGGCGTCGAAGACCCGCACCGAAGCGGCCCAGATGTCGGGCCCGATGCCGTCGCCCTCGATGAAGGGGATGATTGGGTCGTCGGGTACTTGGAGACCGTCCGGACCCATGGTGATTGGGGTGCCCATGCTCAATGCTCCTGAAAGGTGGTGTCGAGCCAGGGACACTAGTGGGTGGCCCGACCCTCACAGAAGGTCAGGTCGCCGCCCTGCGTGACCTCGCCGCACTCAACGTGTTCACCAGCAACATCGCCCGTGTCATGGGACCGACCCCACCCGGGACCGGCGTGATCGCCCCGGCCACGTCGGCCAAGGCGTCGAAGTCGACATCTCCGACGAGACCCTCGTCGACCCGGTTGACCCCGACGTCTATGACGGTGGCGCCGGGTCGGATGTGCTCCGGGCCGAGAAGACCCGGCGACCCGGCTGCGGCCACCACGATGTCCGCGTCCCTGGTCACCGTGGCCAGGTCGGTCGTGCGGGAGTGAGCGAGGGTGACCGTGGCGTCGGCTCCCTTTTCCGACATCAGGAGTGCAAGCGGCCGGCCGACCAGGAACGAACGCCCCACGATCACCGCCCGGGCCCCCCGGGTCTCGATCCCGTAGTAGTGGAGCATCCGCATCACCCCGGATGGCGTGCAGGGACGCAGACCGGGCCTGCCCAGCACCAGCAGCCCCAGGTTGTAGGGATGAAGCCCGTCGACGTCCTTCCCCGGGTCGATGGCCTCGACCGTGACCTCACCGTCCAGACCGTCGGGCAAAGGGAGCTGGACGAGGATCCCGTCGACGTCCTCGTCCTCGTTCAACGACTGGATGAGATCGAGGAGCTCGCTCTGACCGACGGTCGCAGGCAGCTCGTGATGAAAGGAACGGATGCCGACCTCCTCGGCGTCACGTCTCTTCCCCCTGACGTAGGAGTGGGAGGCGGGGTCGTCGCCCACCAGGACCGTGGCCAGCCCGGGCACGTAGTCGAGATCGGCCACCGCCAACCGGACCTCCTCCTTGACGGCCGCGGCTACGACCTTGCCCTCGAGAACCCTGCCCATCAGTGTCGGAAGTGTCGCCGGTTGGTGAACACCAGCGCAAGCCCGCGTTCGTCAGCCGCCTCGATGACCTCCTGGTCGTTCACCGAGCCTCCCGGCTCCACGATCGCCGTCACCCCGGCATCGGCCAGCACGTCCAGACCGTCCCGGAAGGGAAAGAAGGCGTCCGAAGCCGCCACCCCTCCGGTCGCACGGTCCCCTGCCCTGATGACGGCGCGCTCAGCCGCCCCCACCCGGGACTGATCACCGGCCCCAACACCGACAGCCTGTTCACCCCGGGCGATGACGATTGCATTTGACTTGGTGTGGGCGGCCACGATCCAGGCGAACCGGAGCGACTCCAACTCTGCCTCGGAAGGCTCCCGTTCGCTCGCCGTCTCCCAGCCCGTCAGGTCCAGGGTGTCCCGATCCTGGATGAGCAGGCCCCCTTCCAATCGTCGATAGTCGAGACCGCCGGACGAGGGCAGGGGCGCGGTGAGGAGACGGAGGTTCTTCTTCGACCCGATCACCGCCAGGGCACCCTCCGTGACATCGGTGGCCACGATCACCTCGACGAAGCGATCGGCCAAAGCATGCGCCGTCTCCTCGTCGAAGACGCCGTTGATGGCGATGACTCCCCCGAAGGCGGCCAGCGGGTCACCCGCCCAGGCCAGTTCGAGCGATTCCGCCGTCCTGGACCCTCGTGCCGCGCCGGCCGCGTTGTTGTGCTTGACCACCACCACCGCCCCCTCCCCCAGGTCGGCGCAGAGACGCCAAGCCGCCTCGGTGTCGGCGTAGTTGTTGAACGACATCTCCTTGCCCTGGTGTTGGGTGGCCCGCGCCCACCAAGGGGACTGACCCTCCTCCAGATACAAGGACGCCGTCTGATGCGGGTTCTCCCCGTACCTGAGCTGGGTCTGGTGACGCAAGGGAAGGACCAGGTCGTTGCCGAGCCAGCCGACGATGGCGGCGTCGTACGCGGCCGTGTGGAAGAAGGCCTCGGCGGCGAGACGACGACGGAGATCGGCGTCCACCTCCCCCGACTCGACGGCCTTGGCGACTTCGTCGTACTGGTCCGGCGACACCACGACCGTCACCCGGTGATGGTTCTTGGCAGCCGCTCTCACCATGGCCGGGCCACCGATGTCGATCTTCTCGATGATCTCCATCTCGGTGGCTTCCGGGTTGGCCACGGTCTCCCGAAAGGGATAGAGGTTGCACACGACCATGTCGAAGCGCCCGATGTCGTTGGCCGCCAACTCGGCGTCGTCGATCTCGCCCCGAGCGAGGATGCCCCCGTGGATCTTGGGATGCAGGGTCTTCACCCTTCCGCCGAGGATCTCGGGAGCCCCGGTCACCTCCTCGACCGTGGTGACGTCGATCCCCTCGGCGGCCAGAGCGGAAGCTGTGCCTCCCGAGGAGACGATCTCGTAACCGGCCGCGGCCAGCCTCCGTGCGAACGGCACCAGACCGGTTTTGTCGTAGACACTCACCAGGGCACGTCTCAATGCCACACCACCCTCCGCCCTTCCACCGTCAAACGTCCCTGGACGAAAGCCTCGACAACTCGCGGGTACAGGTCATGCTCCTCGGCCTGGATTCGCTCGTGGAGGCTCTCCGGAGTGTCATCGGCTTCGACCTGTACCGGCACCTGGGCGACGATCGGGCCGTGGTCCACCTCCTCGTCGACGAAGTGGATGGTGAGGCCGGTCACCGTCACCCCGTGCCGGACGGCATCCTCCACGGCGTGGGCGCCGGGAAAAGCCGGCAATAGGGACGGATGGATGTTGAGAACCCGGTCGGTGAAACGCTCTACGAAACTCGGCCCGAGTATCCGCATGAATCCCGCCAGGACGACCCCCTTGGCCCCGCTCTCCTCGATGACGTCGGCCAGGGCAGTCGAGAAGGAGGTCCGGTCGCGATGTGCCGACCAGGGAATCACAGAGGTGGGGATGCCGGCGTGCCTTGCCCGCTCCAACGCCCTTGCCTGCGGATTGTCGGACGCCACCAGCACGATGTGAGGGCGAACCGAAGGTGCGTCGATCAGGGCCTGGAGGTTGGTGCCCGACCCGGAAGCGAGAACTGCGATGTCGATATGGCCCTCCGGACTCTGGCGCGGCGGCAGTGTAGGACGTGGACAGGCCGATGGAGCTGCGCCCATCTACCATTCACGCCGAATGGGTGGCACATATTCAGAGGTCCCAGTGACCGAGTGGGAGAGGTGGGTCGCCGATAGGGATGCGACCATCCTCGACGTCCGCGAGCCCCACGAGTGGGAACAGGGGACATTGCCCGGCGCGGTCCTGATCAGCCAAGGCGAGATCGTCGCCCGCATGGATGAGCTTCCCAAGGACCGTGCGGTCATGTGTGTGTGCCGATCCGGCGGGCGCAGCGCCAACGTCGCCGCCTTCCTGTCCTTCAACGGCTTCGAAGCGGCCAATCTGTCGGGCGGGATGAAGGCACTGGGGTTGCAGGACTGATGGCCATCATCGAGGTCGTCCGCACGCGGGGCCTGGGTGACTCCACCTATGTCCTGGTCCACGACGGGATGGCGATCGTCGTGGACCCGCAACGGGACATCGACCGTTTCGAGAGCGTCCTCGAAGAGTCCGGGGCCGAGCTGCGGCTGGTCATCGAGACCCATCTGCACAACGACTACGTGTCCGGTGGTCTCGACCTGGCCCGCAAGACAGGTGCCGAGCTGGTCATGCCCGCCGGCGCCGCCCCGGTCTTCCGCCACCGGCCCGCCTTCCATCACGAGGACATCGAACTCGGCTCGATGACCGTGCGCCCCATCCACACCCCGGGGCACACCCCCGAGCACACCTCTTACCTGGTCCTGGTCGAGGGTCGTGAGGAAGCGGTCTTCACGGGCGGCAGCCTCCTGGTGGGATCGGCAGGGCGCTCCGACCTCCTCGGCGAGGAACGGGCCGAAACCCTGGCCTTTCTCCAATACGGGTCGGTGCACCGGCTGGCTGCTCTGCCCGACCACGTCGGTCTCTTCCCGACGCACGGGGCCGGCAGTTTCTGCACCACGTCGGTGGCCCGCAGCACCACGTCCACGATCGGCGACGAGAAGCAGACAAACCCGGTTCTCGCCTATGAGGACGCCGACGCCTTCGTCAAGGGTCAGCTGGCCGGTCTCGTTCCCTACCCGTCGTACTACCGGCACATGGCGCCGATCAATCTGAGAGGAACCGGCGAACCGGTGCTCGATGTGCCGCTGCTCGACGAGGTCCCGCCCGGGGTCACGGTCATCGACGCCCGACCCCGCCACCGGCACGTCCGCGGGCATCTCCCCGGTGCTCTGGGTATCGAGCTACGGGACAGTTTCGGGACCTGGGTTGGTTGGCTCACCGAGCACAACACTCCCCTGGTCCTGGTGCTGGACGAGGATCAGGACGCCAGTGAGGCGGTACGCCAACTGGCCCGTATCGGTTACGACGATGTCCG
>DASSVE010000169.1:0-13946 GCA_035706345.1 Acidimicrobiia bacterium | reverse complement strand
TTCGAATGAGCCAGATGGCCCCCGAGCACCGGGTTTCCGAGGTCTGGGACGATGCTCCGTCAGGGCGGAGTCGTGGACCGAGGCTGATCGAGGCCCTCAGCAGCGGCGGGCCACTCGCTCAGATCGTGTCCCTGCTCTCGTTGCTGGTGATCTGGCAGCTGTTCGTGATGGTCAGCGGGATCCGGCCCTATCTTCTCCCCGCTCCGACTCAGATCTTCGTCGAGCTGTTCGACTCCTTCTCGGTGCTCATCGAGCACACATGGGTCACCCTGGTCGAATCCCTGGCCGGCTTCCTGATCGCCGCGGTCGTCGGGGTGGGCCTTGCCGTGGTGATGGTTGCGGTCCCCTTCCTGCGTGGCCTGGTGATGCCGGGTCTGGTCGCCTTCAACGTGGTTCCCAAGGTGGCCTTCGCACCACTCCTGATCATCTGGCTGGGTCTCGGCATCCAATCGAAGATCGCCCTCTCGTTCCTGATCGCCTTCTTCCCCATCGTGGTGAACACGATCACCGGCCTGATCGACATCGAGCCCGAGATGCTCAACCTGGTCAAGCTGATGAAGGCGAGGAGCCGGCTCCAGTTCACCAAGATCCGGCTGCCTCACGCCCTGCCGGCGATGTTCGACGGATTCAAGATCGCGTTGCCGATTGCGATCATCGGCGCGATCGTCGCCGAGTTCGTCGCCTCCTCGGAGGGTCTCGGCTACCTGATCGTGGCGGCCGGCGTCCAGCTCAACACCACGCTGGTCTTCGCCTCGATCTTCATGATCGTCATATTCTCGATGGTTCTCTACGCTCTGCTGCTCTTTGTGGAGAGTCGATTCCTGAGCTGGCGCCCATCGGCGCGCTGATCAAGTACTGAGTGGGTTCGTCAACGACGGGGGGAAAGCAACATGACTGAGAATCTGTGGACCGGTGGGCGTCGGCGTCGCCGAGGTATCGCCCTGCTGGCGGCGACCATGCTGGTCGTGTTGGCCGCCTGCGGATCCGACGGTGGCACCAGCAGCTCGAGCACCGCGGACACCGGCAGCGAGGGGACTCCTGCGGGCGAACTGACCCATGTGGCGCTTCAGATGCACTTCTTGCCGGAGCCGGCCTGGGGCATCCACCTCTACGGCATCGAGCATGGCATCTACGAGGCCCACGGGATCGATCTGGAGCTGATCCCGGGGCAGGGCTCCAACTTCACCATGCAGCAGCTCAACGAGAATCAGGTGCAGTTCGGCAGTGCCAGCACCATCGCCTACCTGGCCAACCGCGCCGAGGTCGGTGAGGGGACCACTGCTGTGCTCGCCGTGATCAAAGAGCCGCAGGCCGGCATCCTGACCACTGTCGAGGCCGACTCGCTGGATGACCTCGTCGGCACATCGGTGGGGATGATCCCATTCAGTGTCTCCCAGGTGCTGCTTCCTGTGGTCCTCGCCGAGAACGGTCTCCCCGCCGATGCGATCACGATCGAGCCGGTCACCTATTCGTTCGGGTTGCTCTTCGAGGGCGAAGTCGACGGCCTGGAGGCCCACTACGGTGGCAACGTCGCCACCGCCGAGAAAGCTGCCGCCGCGGCCGGTGTGGATGTCTGGTTCGTGGCCTTGAAGGACCAGGGCCTCGTGGGTCATCCGCAGGGTCTCATCGTCAGGGACGATGTCATCGAGGAGAACCCCGACCTGGTTCGGAGCATGGTGGCGGCCATGGTCGAGTCGATCCAGGGTGCGATGGCGGCACCTCCCGAGGAGATCGCCGCCCTGGTCGCAGAGCGGGCACCCGAGCTGTCCGAAGAGGACATCGTGGCCGAGTGGGCTGACCTGGTCCCGTTGATGAACGAGACCGGGGAGATCGACGAAACCGTCATCGAGACCGAGTTGGGTTACGTCTCGGAGGCGTTGGGCATCACCCATGACCTCACGACCGACCAGGTCTATACCAACGAGTTCCTGCCCTGAAGATCAGGCAGGGGGTGGCACCCCTGCCGATCTCAGCGCATCCACGACGTTGGCAGCCACCTGATCCGGCTCGCCGCTGGCGTCCACGGTGACGATCGGTCGATCCAGGTGGCGCATCATGGCGTCGACACACCCGTCGTAACGCTCGATCCAGTCGGCGTGAGCCGCGACATACTCGGCCGGCAACTGCCCGCGCCCGTCGAGTCTCCGGGTCACCTCCTCGTCGCTGGCTGAGAGTCGAACGTAGACCGCAGCCGGGGTGATGTGTCCCGCCAGGGGGCTCAGGTCGGCCCGGACCCAGGCGGCGACCTGGCTTATCGCGTGCACCGGGCCACTCTCGACGACGCCCGGGCCCCGCTCGCTCGCCTTTGCCTCGAGCTGGTCCCGTCGGCAGATGTTGAGAGTGAAGTTGAGACGCTCCCGGAAGGTCCCCGGATGCGATCCCATGGCTGAGCGCGCCAACCCTGGTTTGCGCAGGACGGAGGTCACTCGATCGGACCAGACCCGGGCCGCGCTGAGCGGTTCGTCGTCGAGACCGTGAAATGCCTGGCCGCGATAGAAGGGGATGCCCAGCTGTTCGGCCACGAGCGGCGCCACAGTCGTCTTGCCCACTCCCATGGGCCCTACCAACTCGTAGATCATCGGCTCTCCACCAGAGGTTTCAGACCCCGGGCCACCTGATCGGCGACCTGGTCCGGGGCGGGGGTTGCGTCGACCTCGATCACAGGCTTGCCGCTGGCCGCGACGAGGGCAGAGGCCGCCTGCTCGTACCGGGACACCCACCGGGCGTCGGCGGGCAGTTCCAGGCCCGAATCGGACCATCGCTTCCTGAGCCGTTCTTCGATGACGTCGGACTGGGCGGACAGCATGACATAGACGTCGGCGGTGGCGATCTGGCCCGTCAGATGGGAGAAGTCCGAGCCGGTGGCGGCGGCGGCCATGGCCAGACCGTGGAGCGGCCCGCTTGCCACCACACCGCTCCCGAGCCGGGCCGCCCTCCTGGCGAAGCGGTCCCGTCTGGCGAGGTCGACGGCGAAGCGAATTCGCTCGGCCGCCGGCCCTTTGTGAGCCCGAAGCGAAGCCAGGAGGAGCCCGGGGCGCGAACCGATCGACGCCACGCGCCCCCACCACACCTTCCACGAGGGGAGTGGCTCCCCCTCGAATCCATGACGCTTCTTGCCTGGGTAGTACGCGATTCCCAACCGGGCAGACACGAGGGGCTCCACGGTCGACTTGCCGACCCCACCGGCCCCGAGGAATTCGGCGATCATCGGATCAACGACTCGCTGCCGTCTGTTCCGGTTCCGACGACTCGAGACGATCCGAGAGGTCCGTCATCGTCAGATTGTCGAGCAGGCCGTGTCCCCTCAACTCGTTGGCGGTCACGAGGATCTTCTCGAGGGTGCCCAGAGCCGTTTCCGGCTCATCGAGGAGGTTGTGCGGATGGAACCAAAGGTGGAACAGCCCTCGGTTGCGGGCCGCATGGCGGAGTCTCCTGGATTGCTGCCATCCCCAGACGCTCAAGGGCATGTAGCGCGCACGATCGAAGGGGGCGAACAGGTTCGTCGCCGGTATGTTCCACAACGCCCCCACGGGCTCGGGAAGCACGTTCGACCCCTCCAGCGGCGTCACCTTGTCCAGGGCGCGCATCAGACGACGAACTCCGTTCCCCCGGTCGGCGAACGCCGCTGGCCGCAGACCTCGATAGGCCCTGAAGCCCTGCTCGGGCAACACGTCCAGGTGACCGATCGTGTTCCTCGGGTAGACGAAGGAACGCAACTCGACTCCGGTCTCTCTTGCCACCTCTCTGCAGGCAACCAGGTCCGACCGGAACGCCTCCTCACTGCAGTCCGGGTCACCCACGATCAGATGCGAGAAGGAGTGCGAGCCGATCTCCTGTGTCGGAGTGGCGTTCTTGATCATGTCGACGATGTCGGTGCCGTACCACATCGGCTCGGTGGCGAGGTCGGCTACCGGGTCGGGGTCGAACCAGTCGCGGTCGAGCCACCGGTAACCCGGGCGGACGATCTCGGGGTGGACGACGCCTCCCTCCCTGCGGCACTCGCCGAGGAACAGATGGCCGACCACTGCCCACGTCGCCTTGATGTCGTGTTTGGCGAAGAGCTGGAGGAGCCCTTCGACGATCCTTCGCTCGGCGCCCGCCCTCTCGGTGCTCACCGTCTCCGGCGGGATGGAGGGGTAGTGGAGCGAGTTCCAGGCCAGCTCGGTGTCGACGGAGATGACGAAGACGGCGCGGTCGAGCGTTGCCGAATGACCTCGATTGGACCCGTCTTGCAAGACCTTCACCACCCTCCGCTGGCCGGTCAGATTACCCCGGGAGGACAGGGAAACCAGATGCCCGACCCCGAGAAGAGACCCGGGCCATAACCACCCAGAGCGATGTATCCTCACCCAGAGCCGTTCGGGGGTGAAGGGATTTGAGTGGCTGGAAGACCTGGCTGGTAGTCCTTGCTGGTGCTTGCGCATTGGCTGCCGGCGTGTTCGTAGGCGTCACATTCGCCAGCGACGCCACGAGCAATCCCCCCGCCGACTCGACCGGTACCACTACGACTCCGACGGCCTCGGGCGACACCGGATCGACCGCGCCTTCCGACACCGTGGTCGCCCCCGGAAGCACGGGGGCAGGCGACCCGGCGTGCTCGATCCCCGAAGGCGAGCCATTCGTTGGCGGTCCCTCCGTCCCGATGACCGACCTCGGCGAAGCCAACGGTCTCCGGGTCCGCGGCGCCCTCTACCCGCATCCCGATTACGAGGGCAATCCGTGGACACAGTGGGGTCAGGGCCTCGCTCTGAGCGACGGCCGTTTCTACTCGGCGATCGGCGACCACCTGGGAGCCGACGGCAACTCGTACGTCTACGAGTACGACCCGGCCACGGACGCGTTGGCGATGGCTGGAGACATTCTCAGCTACGTCGATCATCAGCCGGGATCGTGGGGCTACGGCAAGGTGCACGCCCAGATGGTGGCCGGTGCCTGTGGCGAGATCTACTTCACGACCTACTGGGGGACTTTCAACGATCTCCGGTTCGGGGGCAGCTACAACGGCGACCTCCTCTTCCGGATCAACCCGTTCGCTCGCACCATCGAGAACCTGGGTGTGCCGGTGGCGCAGCACGGTGTGCCCTCTCTCGCCGGCTCGGTGCAGCACAAGCTGGTCTACGGGGAAGCCATCGATCCGATGAGTGCCGCCGCCGACGCCGATCAGGGCCCGTTCTTCGTCTACGACACGGAGAGCGGCAGTGTCGTCTTCGAAGGCCCGCCGTCGCCACACGTCGGCTATCGCAACATGATCGTGGACGGCTCCGGGAAGGCCCACTACTCGATCGGCGGAGGCCAGCTCTCGGTCTACGACCCCGAGACCAACTCCCTCTCGACCCACCCGGGCACCATGCCGGCCGACTGGCTTCGGGCGTCCACCTACCCGTCGGCGGACGGCTGGGTCTACGCCGTCACCGACGAACCGGCCATCTTCTTCTCACTGTCTCCCACCGGCGAGATCTCCGAGATGGGCAGCGCCCGCGGGTACACCACGAGTCTCGCCCTCGATCCCGACGGCAGCCGCTTCTTCTACGTCCCCGACGCCCATGGAGGCGCCTGGACGACAGGGGCGCCGCTCGTCAGCGTGGACACGGCCACCGGTGAGGAGACGGTCCTCGCCGAATTGAATCCGCTGGTCGAGTCGACCCTCGGGGTCCGGCTCGGCGGCACCTACGACATCACCGTTTCCTCTTCGGGCGACACTCTCTTCATCGGCATGAATGTCGGTGCCCTCGGGTCAGAGGATGGCTTCGGGGATGTGGCGCTCCTGATCGTGGACCTCGAGTGAGGCGGGGCGCCGTCGTGCTGGCGATGGTGCTGATCGTCTCGGCGTGCAGCGACAACCCGGCGGGCACATCGGCCGACCCCGGCACGGAGCCGGGTGGAAGCGCCGCCCCGACCGACCCCGGCTCGTCCGCACCCGGAGCCACATCGGGGGAGCCGGTCGATCAGGGCGGGGTCGCCTGCTGGTCGGGCGAAGCAGCCGGGGGTACCGAGACGGTCTCCTTCTCCGATGCCACCGAGACGATGGGCCTGGTCACGCCGCTCGTCGGAATGCATGGTCATGCCGCGGTGTGGGGCGACTACGACGCCAACGACCAGCTGGACCTGTTCGTCGGCACCTTCGCCGACCGCGATGCGACGGCCTACCAGGTGCGAGGCGCCTCCGGTCCCAGCCCGGACCGGCTCTTGATCAACAACGGTGGTGGCTTCGCCGCGGCTCCCGGCTTCCCCGAGATGTTCACCCGAACCTCGGGGGGCGCCGTGGGCGATTTCGACAACGACGGTGACATGGACCTCGTGGTGTCGAGGAACTACGACGACGACACACCCGACGCCCCCTCGACACAGGTCTTCCGGAACGACGACGGGGCCCTCGCCGCGGCCGGCTCCGGGCTGCCCACCCAATTCGGCGGTCGGGCAGTGGGTGTCCTCGACTTCGACTCCGACGGGTTGATGGACCTTTTCATCACCGAGGACCGGTTCACCGGGGGCAGCAGCGTTCTGTTGAGGAACACCGGCAACCTCGTCTTCGAGGACGTCACGGCGTCGGTGGGGATTCCACCCGACGTTCACGGGCTCGGCGTGGTGATCGCCGACTTCAACGGTGACCGCCACCAGGACATCTTCGTGTCCGGCTCCAACCGCATGTTCGTCTCGGCACAGGGGGCATTTCGCGAGGTCGACGGGTCGGTCTTCCGGTGGGCGTTCTACGGAGAGGAGGACGACATCGCCGGAGCGTCCGCCGCCGACGTCAACCGCGACGGGCTGCTCGATCTCCTCGTGGGCCAGCACTTCAACAGCACCCTCGACGGGGGCGTGCTCGTGCCGGTCCGGCTCTATCTGAACCGAGGGCCGGATGACACCGGTTCTCCGAGATTCGAAGACGTCACCGAGGCGGCCGGTCTCGTCGGTCTGCCCACCAAGGCGCCGCATGTCGAGCTCAACGACATCGACAACGACGGCTGGCCGGACGTGGTGACAACGGCGTCCGCCGCCGGCGGAACGCAGCCCGCGGTATTCAGACATACGGGTCTCGAGGGCGACATCCCCAAGTTCGCCACGCCTGAGGGGCTCGGCAGTCCCCAGTACTGGGTGGCCGGGCCTACGGCCGATGTCGACCACGATGGCCGTCTCGACCTCTTCCTGGTCGAGTGGGAGCCGTCGCTGCCATCCCTGCTTCTCCGCAACGAGACCGCATCTGGCAACTGGCTGGATGTCTCGGTCGGTCCCGATCTCGGTTACGGGATCGGCTGGCGTGTCGAGATCTACGGCGAGGGCTCAGCCGGTGACCTTGCGGCCCTGCTCGGCGCTCGTGAGATCACGGTGACTCAGGGATACTCCGCCGGAGTCGCACCGGTGGCTCACTTCGGGCTGGGAGACACCCCGGCGGTCGACGTTCGTCTGATCCCGACCGGCGACGGGGAGGTCATCGAGGCCACCGGCGTCGCCGCCAACCAGCATCTTCGATTCCCCAACGGTTGCTGATGGGATCCACCTTTAGGATCTGAACGTGTCGGACCTGACCCAGCTTCTCGATACCGAGTTCTTCCAGATCGGTCTTCGCTTTGGGGTCCTCGCCCTGATCGTCGGTTGGGCCCTCGTCCTGATCCTGCGAACCAGGGTGCGGATACTCCACATCGGCGGCATCCTGATCGCGGCCGGCGTCAGCGCCACCCTCGTGGCCCTCGACGAGGGCTTCATCCGGGAGATCTTCGGGCTCGCCCTCATCGCCGCAGGAGCCGGTTTGGCGAGGGCGCTCAAGGCCCCGGAGTGGGTGATCCCGCTGGCCGCCGTCCCCGGTGCCGCCTGGATCGCGTTCACCACGAACGCGACCAACTTCCTCTGGGTCCGGATCGCCCTTCTGGTCCTGATCCCCGTGTGTGGCTACCTGATCACCGACTTCGAGAACCGCTATCGAAAAATGGGCCTCGGGATGATCTTCTACGCCCTTGCCGCCCTGGGCGTCTTCGTCGCCGTGCCGGACACGGAGTGGGCGCGGGTGCTCATCGCCGTCGCCGTTCCCGTGGTGTTCCTGGCCTGGCCCCACGTCCGGGTTTCGCTCGGTGTGGAAGGCGCATACGTGGCGACCGCCGTCCTCATCCTCGTGTCCGGCCAGGGAGGCGAGCCTCGCCCCGCCTCGATCGTGGGCTCGATCGCGTGCCTGGGCCTGCTGGTCCTCGAGCCGATTGCATTCGCCATGAGCCCGAGCATCGTGGCGATCACCACTGCCATGCGGCAGAACTGGGCAGGGGCGGTTCTCGCATCCGTTCCCCAGTTCGTCGTGGTTGCTCTCTGTTCCCGGGTCGCGGCCGCCTTCACCAGTGAATTGCCCGCGTTCATCACCGTCGTCGTCGTCTACATGGCGACCCTGGCCATCGGATTCTGGGCCGACCCGGCACGCACCGCCACAGGCGAAAGGTCCTGATTGCCCCCTCCCCGGCTGATCTTGCGATACGGAGCCGATCGTATAAGAGTGCTCGTTTCACCGATACGTGGGCTGGTGAAAGGACGAATGGGGGGACGCATCTATGACTGTGGGTGACAACAACGGCGAAACTCAGGGCGAGAAGACGCCGAGTTGGCGCAACCCTCTCGTAATCGGCCTCGGACTCGTGGTGCTGATACTGCTGGGCGCGATCGTGGGCTTCATCGCCAGCGGGGGCCTGGAAGACGACCCGATCGCCGCCCCGACCACCATCGGGTCGACGGTCCCGCAGACGTCGGCCACCTCGCCTGCGACCGTCCCGCCCTCGACACCGGCCACCAGCAGCACCGCCCCGACCCCGTTGGGCCCGGTGCCCGACACGTCGGTCGAGGGTCAGATCACCTATCCGGCGGCGGAGGACACGTTCACCAACACCGCGGAGCCCGACGAAGTGGGTGGTTTCGAAGACACGATTTCGCTGGAGAACGACCCGCCCGAGTTGAAGCTCGGGCTGATCCGTTTCCAGGTCACCGAGTTTCCCCCCGATGAGGTTGTAGGCACCGCCGCACTGAAGATGACGATCATCGCCACTCCTGACCAGCCGGTGACAGTCCACGCCGTGGACGGCGACTGGACTGAGTTGGAGACGAACGCCGGAAACGCCCCCTTGGTCGGTGATGTGATCGCCACGATCCCCGCGGGCGGGGCCCCGGGGACAGAGGTCGAAGTCGACGTGACCTCGGCGGTGGCAGGAGAAGGGACGGTCGACTTCTACCTGTCGACGACCAGCGACAACAGCATCGAATTCGCCTCCAAGGAAAGCGGCACCGGCCCTCGCTTGACGGTGGTGTTCGGCTGAGAGCCGGGCCCGGCCCCAACGGGACATGAGCCAGGCCGATTCGAAGCCCCCGGGCGGCATCCACGTTCTGCACGTTCTCCCGTTCGATCAGGCCCGGGGGGCCCAGCGCTATGCGCGGTCGCTCGTGACCCATCTCGGCGGTGGGCCTGATCGCCACTCCATCGTGACGCTGTTCAAAGGCGGGTCAGGTGTCCTCGAGGCCGACTTCAGGCTCGAGGTACCCCGGGGATGGATGCGGCGGGCCGGTCTCGACATCCGGGTGGTGCGTCGTCTTCGACGGTTGCTCAGAGAGATGGGACCCGATCTGATGCTGGCCCACGGCGGTGAGTCGGCCAAATACGCGGCAATGGCGATGCCGCGTCAGATGCCGCTGATCTATCTCAAGATCGGCTCGGAGCACCCGAAGCTCAGCAGGTTCGCCAGCTCGATGATGCATCGGATGTACACGAGGCGGTCCGACGTGATCGTGGCCGTCTCCGAAGGTCTTGCCGCCGAGATCCAGGAACGTGAGGGTCTCGAGCCCGGTCGGGTCGAAGTGATCCCGAACGGTCGTGATCCAGACCAGTACAGACCTTCGGACCATCCCCGCCGACCGGGCCCGGCCCGTCTGCTCTGGGTGGGGCAATTGGACGCCACGAAGAGACCGGATCTCTTCGTCGATCTGGTGTCCAGGCTGAACGAGGCGGGAGTCGGGGTCGAGGCCTCCATCGTCGGAGATGGCCCGAAACGGGAGGAGATTCGCGCGCATGCCCAAGCCGCCGGAGTCGCTCTTCTCGGGACCCGGGGCGATGTCCCGGCCCTGCTAGCCGATTCCGATGTCCTGGTGTTCACAGGTGAGCCGCCTGAGGGCATGCCAGGTGTGTTCATCGAGGCCGGGCTGTGCGGGCTGCCGGTGGTGACCACCAGGGTGCCCGGTGCCGAGGATGTCGTGGAGCACGGCGTGACCGGCCTGATCGTCGATGTCGGTGACCTCGCCGGACTGGAGGAAGCAGTGTCGCGACTTGTGGGGGACCGGGAGGCCCTGGCATCGATGGGTGACAGTGCACGTCTTCGCTGTCTGGAGAGGTTCAGCCTCGATGTCACCGCGTCACGGTGGAACGCACTCTTCGCACGTCTCCTGGCGACGGAGTAGTCAGGTGACCCTCGAGATCGCGGACGGGGTGACGATACTTTCGGGCGGCATGCCGACTCCACCCCTCAGCGCCGAATGAGCCCGTCTCCGGCTCCGAGCGAGGCGTCGTTTCGTGTCGCCCATCTGACGACGGTCGACCTCAGTCTGCGTTTCCTGGTCTTCCCCCAACTCCTGGCGGTCAGGGATGCCGGCGGCGAGGCCGTCGGCATCAGCGCCCCCGGCCCGTGGGTCGGTGAGCTGGAATCGGCGGGGATCCGCCATATCCCGCTGACGGCATCGACCCGTGGGATGAGCCTGACCAACGATCTGCGCGCCGCGGTCCAGCTGTGGCGGGTCCTGAGAAGAGAGCGACTGACGGTGCTTCATACCCACAACCCCAAACCGGGGATCTACGGGCGGGTGCTGGGTCGTCTGGCCGGGGTGCCGCTGGTGGTCAACACACTCCACGGCATGTACGCGAGCGACGAAGACCGGTTCCTGAAGAGAGCGATCGTCTACTCGCTGGAAGCTGTCGCCGCCCGCTTCTCGGACGCCGAACTGCATCAGAACATCGAGGACCTCGAACTGAGCAAGCGTCGGGGGATCCTTCCCAGGGGCAAGGGGGATCTGTTGGGCAACGGTGTGAACCTGACCCGCTTCGACCCCGGTGGCGTCGATCCGGCCGCCCGCGCCGATCTCCGCAAGGAGTGGGGGGTCGAAGACGACCAGGTGGTCGTTGGGATGGTCGGGCGTCTCGTGGTCGAGAAGGGCTACCCGGAGTTGTTCGCCGCGGCCGCCGGGATGGACGAGCGCTACGTGTTCGTCGTCGTCGGGCCGGAGGACCCCGAGAAGTCGGATGCGGTGCCGCCGGCCGTCATCGAGACCGCCCGCGCCCGGGGCGTGCGCTTCCTCGGGATGCGAACCGATGTCGAGGAGATCTTCAGCGCCTTCGACCTCATGGTCCTGCCATCACATCGCGAGGGGTTCCCGAGAGCCGCGATGGAGGCTGCGGCGATGGGTCTGCCGATAGTCGCCACCAACATCCGCGGGTGCCGTCAGGTGGTGGAGCAAGGCGTCAACGGTCTGCTCGTCCCCGTCGACGACCCACGTGCGTTGCGAGAGGCCATCGAGACCCTGGGAGAGGATGCCGACCTGCGAGCGTCCATGGGGAGGGCTAGCCGGGCCAAGGCGCTGGGGGAGTTCGACGAGGATCGTGTCGTGGAGATCGTGATGGACACCTACCGCCGCGGTCTGATGCGGAAGGGTCTGGGCCACCTGCTGCCCGCAGCGATGCTGGAGACCACGTCGATCGGTGAGCCGCGCAGGGCTGGCGAGCGCGATGTCGCATCGATAGCCAGCCTCCACTCGTCGGGGATAAACACGGGATTCCTGCCCAAGCTCGGGCCGCGCTTCATGAGAGTTCTCTACCGGGCGATGGCCGGTTGGCCGGGAGCAGTCGTGCTCGTGATCGACGACGAGGGAGGTCCGGTGGCTTTCGTCGCCGGCGTGACCGACACGGGCGCCTTCTACAAGCACTTCCTTCGCCACTTCGGGTTGCGGGCGATCCTTGCTGCCTTCCCCCGCATCCTCAGGCCCTCGGTCCTCAGGTCGGCCTGGGAGTCGTTCCGATACGGCGAGGAGGATCACAGAGAGGTTCCGGCCGAGTTGATCTCGATGGCAGTCGCCCCCAGGGCACGACGTTCTGGCCTGTCCCTTCGGCTCGGAGCCGAGCTGCAACGGTCGCTGAGCGCGCTGGGGACGACCGAGATCAAGGTGGTCGTGGGCAGCGACAATCAGCCGGCGATCGCCGCCTACCAACGGATGGGGTTCGTCTTCGACCATCGGATCGAGGTCCACGCCGGGCAAGACTCAGACGTCCTGGTATGGCGAGCCTGATCGTCGCCCTGGCGATCAGCCTGGTCTGGTGTCTTCTCGCCATATGGCTCGGTCCCCGCATCGGGTTCGTCGACACGCCCGACGCTCATCTCAAGACCCACGAGCATGTCGCGGTCCCTCTCGGCGGCGTCGGAGTCTTCTTCGCGGTCCACGTGGCGTCCCTGATGGAGGGCGGTGTCGACGGCGCCCTCTTCGCCAGTACGGCCCTCGTGCTCGTGCTGGGTCTGATCGACGACCGTGTCGGTCTGACTCCCTGGATGAGGTTGACTGTCGAGACCGTGGCCGCGGTCATCCTGGTCGTGGGGTCGAGCACGGTCGACAGTCCCGTCATGTCTGTCCTCGCCGTCGCCCTCGTCGTGTTCGCCGTCAACGCCGTGAACCTCTACGACGGGCTCGACGGGTTGGCGGCGTCGGCCGCCCTGGTCGCCGCCCTTGGCGCAGCCGTGCTCGCATCGGTCAACGGCGTGCCCACAGGGGTCTCCCTGCCGCTGGCGGCGGCGTTGGCGGGATTCCTCGTGGTCGGCTGGCACCCCGCCAGGGTCTTCCTGGGTGACTCCGGCGCCTACGTGATCGGTGTGATGCTGGCCAGCGTCCTGATCGACACCTCCGAGGGGGACCCGTGGAGTCTGGTGGCGTCAGGGAGTCTCCTGGGCGTCTTCGCCCTCGACCTCCTGGTCACGCTGATCAGGAGACGTCGCTCCCGCAAGCCCCTGTTCGCAGGCGACCGCAGTCACGTCTACGACCAGCTTCGAGACCGGGGCATGTCGGTGCCGAGGGTCGCCATGGTCTCGATCGCCGCCCAGGTGGTGCTGGTCGGATTGGCGCTCGTCGTGCTGGTCAACATGAGCCCGATCATCGCCGCCCTTGTCATGGCGGCGGCGATGGGGCTACTCGTCGCTCTGCTTGTCCGCTACGGGTTTCTGGGCGCCGAGACGGGGTGATTCCACGGTCACCAGACCGGGTGGCCGTCTCGGGGTGAGGGGTCTCTTCTCCACGTCGGGCTCGGGTTTGACCTCCGGCTCGGGCTTCGGCTCAGGCCAGCCCAAGGCGACGATGGCCGCGAGGAAGAAGGGGAGCACCTGGACCCGCTGACGGGCCAGGATCCCGAGGTTGAGGACGGCGCTGAACCCGATGACGAAGCCGCCGGTGTAGAAGAAGCAGAGGAGGATGTAGGCCCGCTCGCGCAGGAGCCGTTTGTTGCGCCACATCGTGGGCAGTTTCCAGATGATCAGAGCGAGCAGGGCGGTGCCTTCCAGGGCGCTGGCCAACACCTGGGCGCTCGTGCCCTCGTGGATCAGTGGCCTGAACAGGACGGTGATCACGGCGAGGGGGAGCTGTGATGGGCTCGAAATCGCCCCACCCTCGATCTCCGACCCACCCTGTCCGGTCTGTTCGGACACGTCGGACAGGAACGTGTTCAGGTCCTGGCTGCCGCCGCCTCCCTCGACACTCACGTTGAACGTCGAGCCGAAGGCGGCAAGCACCGCCACGGCGCCGACCACGGCGACCAAGAGCATGACGGCTCGTTTCGGGCTTCCCCGGAATGCCGGAGGCGACTTCCCGAAGAAGACTGCGAGCACGAGTGCGATGCCCAGGATCCCGGCGACATGCGGCCGAATCCCGGAAGCGAGGTAGAGACCGGGGGCGATCAGGAG
>DASSVE010000168.1:0-25530 GCA_035706345.1 Acidimicrobiia bacterium | reverse complement strand
CATCATCCTCGAGTAGACGTCCCAACCTCTTTCTGGGCGTGGAATCTGGGCGATATGCACATTTCCGCGCCCAGAACGGTTGTGGGGGGCTAGCCGACCCGGGTCCGGGACTGCTCGCGGAGATATTGGCGGAGGTACCAGGGGCCGCCGCCTCCTGCGCCCGAGGTTCCCGAGCCCTTCCAGCCTCCGAAGGACTGGATGTTGGGCCAGGCGCCGGTGGTGGCGCCGGCGGCCCGGTTCACATAGGTGACCCCGGCCCCGATCTCGTCGAACCAGCGCTCGATCTCCTCCTCGTAGCCGGAGAAGAGACCGGCGGTGAGACCGAAGGGAGTGTCGTTGGCGAGTCTCAGACCGTCGTCGAGATCCTCGACCTTGGTGACCGACACGAAAGGCACGAACAACTCCTTGTGCCATATCCAGGAGTCGTGGGGGGCTGTGACCACTGTGGGCTCGACGTAGTAGCCCCGGGCCAGATCCCCTTCCTCGATGACGTGCCCGCCGGCGAGCACCTGGCCGCCCGACGACTCGGTCTCGGCCACCGCCTCCCTGAAGCGCTTGACCGCCTTCTCGTCGATCACAGGGCCGACGAACACGTCGCTCTCCGTGGGCACCCCCACTTTGATCGCGGCAGATCGTGACACCAGCTTGTCGACGAACTCGTCGTAGACGTCGTCCTCGACGTACACCCTCGAGGTGGCCGAGCACTTCTGGCCGCTGAACCCGAACGCGGCCCGCGCCACGCCCTCGGCGGCCACGTTGAGATTTGCGCTCTTGGTGACGATGACTGGGTTCTTGCCGCCCATCTCGGCGGTGACCGGCTTGGGACGATCCTGGGCCACCGTTCTGTACAGGTACATGCCCACGTCGTGCGAACCGGTGAAGGTGAGACCGTCGATCGCGTGGTGATGGGCCAGATAGTCGCCTGCGTCGTCATCGCCCGTGACCACGTGGAGGGCTCCTGCGGGCAGTCCGGCCTCGGTCATCACCCGGTGGAACTCGAGGGCCATGAGGGCGCCGGCGTTGGACGGCTTGAGCACCACCGTGTTCCCTGTGAGGAGGGCGGCGATCGAGGGGCCGGCGGCGAGGGCGAGCGGGAAGTTGAACGGCGAGATCACCGACCACACTCCCCAGGGCCGGAGCACCGAGACGTTTCGCTCGTTCTCGCTCAGCGAGCCGAGGGGGCGGATGTACCCGTTGTTGTCCGTCATCTGACCGGCGTAATAGGTGAGGAAGTCCACAGTTTCCTGGGCATCCCCGAGCGCCTCGAGACGGTTCTTCCCAACCTCGAACGTGATCAGTGCCGCCAGATCGAAGACCTGGTCCTGCATCACCTCGGCGGCATGCAGCATGAGATCCCGACGCGTCTCCCAGCCCAAGGCCTCCCACTCGGGCTGGTACGCCTTGGCGGCAGCGACGGCGTCGTCGATGTCCTCATGGGTGGCTTGCGCGTAGCGGCCGACGATGATCTCGCGGTCGATCGGGGAGTGCTCCTCGAAGAAGTCCCGGTCGGTGCGTGACTCCCCGTTGACGATGACACCGAAGGTCTGGCCCAGTCGGGTTCCGGCGTCCGCGATCGCCTTCTCGTACGAGGTGTTCAGCTCCTCGTTGTCCGCAGACATCGTGGCGTATGTGATCTTCACGGTCATCTCAGACGGTCCTCCGTGACCTCGGTGCGATGCTCCGACCTTACTGAAGACGGCGGAAAATGAGCCGATAGAACCCTCTGGCAGCAATTGACGGGAGACGATCACTTTTCTATGGCCAGTCGGGCAATCCAGTCGCTCCTGGCGTCGCGCCATGAGTGGTCCCGCCCGCATCGCATAGTCGTTCGGGTCGGGGCTGCCGCGGCATGGCTGGCCGCAGCCTTCTACCTGGCCGCCGCGGCTCTCACCGGTGACGAGACCTGGATTCTGGAGTCGATCGGTCCGGTGCTGGCCGCCGGTCTGATGACTGTCCAGATCCTGGTGGGCAAGGAGGATGGCGGACTCGCCTTGTTCGGCTCCGCGGTCATCGTGGTGATCTGGAGCTCGGCATTCGGCGAGCACGGGACCACGGTCCCTGCGGCGGTGTCACTGGTGCTCATCTGCTCCCTGGGGATGCTGTTCGTCCGACGTCATCGGGCGATGCTCGCCCTCACCCTGACCGTGGCCCTGGGGGCAGTTCCCTTCCTATGGGACCTGAGCTCGTCCGAGCAGGTGGTGTTGGGAGCGGTCATGGCCGTCTCTTTCGTGATGACTCACTTCATCCTCGGCTCGATCCAGACCGCCTCGAGCGCCCTCAGTCAGCGCTACCAGATGTTGTTCGAGCAGTCTCCGGCGGCGGTGCTCGAAGAGGACTGGTCCGAGGCGATCGCCTATGTCCGGTCGGAGTATTCGGGCAAGTCGTCCAGGATCCGCCAGTTCCTGCTCGCCTATCCGACGGTGGTGCGCCGGGCCGTCAGCAAGGCGAAGATCGTGCGGGCCAACGACGCCGCGCTCGAGCTCCTCGACATCCGCAGCATCACCCGGTTCCTCGGGTACCGGGACCCGTCGATCGTCACCGAGGACAACCTGGAGGACTTCGTCAGCGCCCTGGTCAACCTGTACGAGGGCGGGAAGACCTGGGAGCGCGAGGTCTCCGTCACCAGACGTGACGGCGATCTCCGCTGGCTGCTCTACCGCTCGGTCGACACCTCGACCGACACCCCGGCCACGACCATCGTCTCGGGTCTCGCCGACATCACGCACATGAAGCTGCACCACGAGGCCATGGCCCAGGTGATGAAGACCAAGGACGAGTTCATCGCCAGTGTCAGCCACGAACTGCGGACCCCGTTGACCGCGGTGATCGGGCTCACGTCAGAGCTCGCCGAGTCGCAGGGTCTCAGTGAAGAGATGCGGGCCGAGATGCTGGCGCTGGTGGCGGCTCAGGCGGCAGAGATGTCCAACATCGTGGACGATCTCCTGGTGGCCGCCCGGGCCGAGGTGGGGACCATCGCGGTTGAGACGCAGAGTGTCGACTTGATGCGGGAGCTGGAATCGACTCTCGACGGTCTGGGAATGACCGTCGATCTGCCTCAGGAACCACCTCCTCCGGTGCTGGCCGACCCCCGTCGGGTGCGTCAGATCCTGCGCAACCTGTTGACCAACGCCCAGCGATACGGCGGCCCGGATCGACGGGTCACGTCCGGCACGCTCCGCGACGCGGCCTGGATCGAGGTCCGGGACAACGGTGACGGGGTCCCTGAGGAGGAGGCAAACCGCATCTTCGAGCCCTACGTCACCTCGGGGGGCCGGGGATCGGTAGGTCTCGGTCTGGCCGTGGCCCGCCAGCTCGCCGAGTTGATGGGCGGTTCGCTCCAGTATGAGCGGAGCGCGGCCGAGACGGTCTTCCGTCTCCAGCTGCCCCTGGCCGGCGCCCGGCAGCCAGTTCTGGCTTCACAGAACGACAAGCCCTAGCTACCTTTTACCGGCAATGCCGGTCGCCACGTCGCCAATCGTCTACTGGCCCCTGCTTCTGCTCGGTGGCTATCTCCTGGGCTCGATTCCGTTCGCCCAGGTACTGGCGCGGCTCCATGGTGTCGATCTCCGCAAAGAGGGCACAGGCAACGTCGGTGCCGGCAATCTGACCAAGGTGGTAGGGGTCGGTTGGGGGTTCGCCGCCGCGATCCTCGACGGGCTCAAGGGCCTCGTCCCGGTCCTGCTCTGCCTGAACGCCGGTCTGGGACCGGGCGCCGCGGGTCTGGTGGGTCTCACTGCCGTCATCGGCCACAACTGGTCGATCTTCATGCGCGGCCGCTCCGGACGTGGTCTGGCCACCGCTTTTGGCCTCGTCCTCGCCCTCCATCCGCCGCTGGCCATCTGGACGACCGGGTGGGCGATAGTTGGATGGAAGGTCGGTGGCGGGATCGCCGGCTTCATCGGGTGGGGGCTCCTCCCTGTCGTCAGCGTGGCTCTCGGTGCACCCATCACGGAGAGCCTCCTCATACTCCTGCTCTCGGCGATCCTGATCGGGCGTCGGATGCAGGGGAACCCGGGTGACGCGATGGACCTGTCCGCCATGATGCGACGGGCCCTCTACGACGGCGACCTCACCGAGGACGCCGCCCGGGACACCGCTGACGATCCTCTGACCCAGTGAGCCCAAAACGCGTCATCTGGATAGCGGTCATCGCCGGGGTGCTCTACATCGCCTTCGGCTACTGGGTGGTCACCAACCCGAACTTCGATCTCCCGCCGATCAAGGGCGCCGCCCTCGCCATAGTGGTGGCCGCGGCGGTCTGCCAGATCGCAGCCAAGTGGTTCTTCGGTCTCCTGTTCAAGGAGTCGATCCAGGAGACGGGATCCGATGTCTCGGCGTTCTCGGCGTTCAAGGCGGCGCTGGTGGGCGCCGGGGTCGCCCGTCTCATCCCGGCTGGCGGCGCCATCACGCCGGTGGCCATGTCCTGGACGGTGCGTGACGAGGTCCCGGTGAGCACAGCAGGCCCGGCGATTCGCACGGTGCTTCTCAACTACGCCGGTCTGCTCATCATGGCCGGCGGGGGGATCCTCCTCGAGCCACCGAGAGGCGCCATACCCGTCTTCAAGACTTCCCTGATCGTGATCGCCCCCATAGTGCTCCTGGTCGGGGCCCTGCTGATGTTCGGCTCGGGGAAGCTGGGGAGCATCGTGAAGTACCTCCCTGAGTTCATGCGCAAGAAGGTGGAGACCTCGATGGTCAACCATCTCCCCGCTTGGGAGTCCCAGGTCTACATCTGGGCCCGGCTGATCCTCGAGGCGGCTGCCTTCTGGCTGGTGATGGTGGCATTCGGGATCGACGTCAACGCCCTTCAGGCGATCGCCACCTATGCCGCCTCCCAACTCGTCGGCGGTCTCCCCGGTATGCCCGGGGGACTCGGCGTCACCGAGGGGTCTCTGGCCCTGATCCTGGCCGCATACGGGTACCCGGCCTCAACCACCCTGGCCCCGATCATCATCTACCGGATCGTCTCCTACTGGCTCCCGGCGGCGCTGAGTTTCCTGGCCGGCGGGTCCACGTTCCTCAAATCGGACGAGGCGAAGGCAGCCGCCGAGGCGGGTTAGCCTGGGCTCATGGCCGAGAAAGTCCAGTTCAAGCTGCCCAACCAGGACGGTGTGGAGGTCTCGAGTGACGACCTGGCGGGCAAGAAATACGTGATGTTCTTCTACCCGCGGGCGATGACCCCGGGCTGCACCACCGAGTCCTGCGATTTCAGGGACAGCTACACCGAGTTCATCGAGGCCGGTTACGAGGTGATCGGGGTCAGCCCCGACCCACCTTCACGGAACCGCAAGTTCAAGGACAAGGAGCGACTCACGTTCGATCTTCTCTCCGACGAGGACCACTCGTTGGCGGAGTCGTTGGGCGCCTGGGGATCGAAGAAGTTGTACGGAAAGACCATGGAGGGTCTGATCCGCTCCACCTTCGTCGTGAATGAGAACGGGGAGGTCGAGACCGCCTACCGCAACGTCAAAGCCGGTGGCCACGTGGCCCGGGTCAAGAAGGACCTCCTCGGCGTCTGAGGCAGACAACGACCGTTCTGTGCGGGTTAGGTACGCGTGACGCGTACTAGATCCGCACAGAATGGTCGTCAGCCCCCCAACTCGATGCCGCTCAGGTTTTCGAGGGCCTTGACCAGGGCGTGGTTGCCTTCGGCGCCCAACCCCCGACCCTGGAGGGTGAGGTAGAGCTGGTGGACGAAGGCGGTCCCCGGCATGGGGAGACCGAGCTCGCCGGCGGCCTCCAGGACCAAGCGAAGATCTTTCTGTTGTAGGTCGATGGTGAAGCCGGGACGCCAGTCCCGCTCGATCATCTGCGGCCCTCGGTTGGAGAGCATCCACGATCCCGCGGCCCCGCCTTCCACCGCGGCCAGAGTGGTCTTCAGGTCGAGCCCGGCGGCCTGGGCGAGCAACAGGGCCTCCGAGGCCGCCAGCTGGTTGAGGACCACCAGCACCTGGTTGACCGCCTTCACCATCTGACCCGATCCCGGCTCCTCGCCGACGTGGACGATCGAGGCCGAGTACGCCTCCATGAACGGCATGGCGCGCTCCACCGACTGCTTGGCCCCACCGGCCATGACCGCCAGACGCCCGTCCCGGGCACCCTCCGAGCCACCCGATACCGGAGCGTCCACCCAGTCCAAACCCCGCTCCCGGACTCGCTCGGCGAACCCGCGTGTCGAAACGGGGGAGATCGTCGAGTGGTCGACGATGAGGCCTCCCGGAGCCATCCCGTGGATGACGCCGTTCTCACCGAAGACCACCTCCTCGACGTCCGGTGTGTCCGACACGCAGATGAAGACGATGTCGGATTTGGCGCCGAGATCGGCGGGGCTCTCGGCCACCGCCGCTTCCAATCCGGAGGCCTTGCCGGGTGTCCGGTTCCAGACGGTGATCCCGTGCCCGGCGCCCTCCAGGTTGGCCGCCATGGCCTCTCCCATGATCCCGAGACCTATGAAACCAAGCCGTGTCATTGTCGTCGCACCATATCCACCTGCTAAACCCCTTCTATGCCCAGCAACCGCCTGGAGGAGAAGCTGGCCGCCGAGCTCGCCGAGTTGGCCGGGGCGGGGACCCGGAAGGGAGACGAAAAGGTGGTCACCGGTGTGGTGTCACCCCGGTCCGGGCTCGGCCCGCGTTTTCGGCTGGCAGGGACCGACCGTGAGTTCCTCCGCATGAACTCCAACAGCTACCTCGGCCTCTCCCTGCACCCGGCCGTGATCGACGCCGACGAGAAGGCCACCCGCCAGTTCGGCGCCGGCCCGGGAGCGGTCCGCTTCATCTCCGGGACCTATCAGGCCCACGTCTCGCTGGAGAGCAGGCTGGCGAGTTTCCACGGCCGCCAGTCGGCGATCATCTTCTCGTCGGCCTACGCCGCCGTGGTCTCAACCCTCAGCTCGTTGATCACCGAGGAGACGGTGGTGCTCTCCGACGCCTTGAACCACAACTGCATCATCAACGCCGTCCGGATGAGCCGGCCGGCGGCCCGGGCGGTGTACCCGCATCTCGACATGGCGGCACTGGAAGCCGAGATGACCGGGGCTGCAGAGTTGGGGACCAGGGTGCTGATCGTCACCGACGGTGTCTTCTCGATGCGGGGGGACAACGCCGACCTGGCGGCCATTGTCGAGATCGCGAGGAGTTATGACGGGACCTTTCCCGAGAACGTGATCGTCGTGGTGGACGACTCTCACGGGGTCGCCGGCTACGGGGCCACCGGACGCGGCACCGAGGAGGTGACCGGCGCCACGTGCGACGTCCTGATCGGGACCCTGGGGAAGGGGTTCGGGGTGAACGGCGGGTACGTAGTGGGATCGGAGACCCTCACCGGGTATCTCCGCGAGAAGGGGCCGATGTACGTGTACTCCAACCCGATCACCGTCGGCGAGGCTGCCGCGGCAGAGATGTCGGTGTCCATCGTCGACTCGGGGGAGGGGACCGAGCTGCTCGGCCATCTCGCCGCCCTGACCCAGAGGTTCGAGAAGGGCCTGGTCGACGCCGGCTTCGAGACCATCCCCGGGCCGCACCCGGTGGTCCCGCTCATGGTGAGGGACACGGCCCGCACCGCGGCCCTCGTGAACCATCTGTTCGAGAACGGGATCCTGGCCACCGGGCTCAACTATCCGGTCGTGCCGAAGGGCGACGAGGAGATCCGGTTCCAGGTCAACGCCGACCACACGGAAGCGGACATCGACTACGTCCTGAAGGTGCTCGCCGACTTCTAGGACCCCTCCGGCTCCTCGGATCCGTTCTGTGAGTATTTCTTGGCGGTATACGTCAGAAAATCTTCACAGAACGGTGGTTTGGGTCTCCTCGACCACCACCAGGACCGCCCCGGCCTCCACCTGGTCGCCGGGTGAGCAGAGCACCTGGGTCACGACTCCGGCGTGGGGTGAGCGCAGGGCGTGCTCCATCTTCATGGCCTCCATGACCACGAGGATGGCGCCGTCTTCGATCTGATCTCCCACGCTGGCGTCGAGCCTGACCACCCTGCCCGGCATCGGCGCATGCAGCGACCCGGTCTCCTCGTCCTTCTCCCTCAGCGGGAAACGGGGGACCTCCACCAGTCGGGCGGGCCCCATCTTCGAGTCAACGTAACGCAGATCTCCATATCGGGCCACCTCGAAGACGTGCTCCGTCTCGCCTGCGTTCAGCGTGACGACCTGCGGCGTGGTCTCCCCGACGGTGATCGTGCCCACTCCCTCCAGCGGGAACGGCCCGCTCAGGGTGTAGCCAACCTGGTGGGTCCCGTGCTCACCCGTGTAGACGCGCTGATGGAGCTGTCCGGAGATGTTGCGCCAGCCCGAGGGAATGGTCCGCAGGACCTTCGAAGTCTCTCTTTGCAGCGCCTGATCGGACAGGGCGGCGGCGAGTGCGGCGAGACGCTCCTCTGCGGCGTCGAGGAGAGGCCGGCCCAACTCGGCCGGGTCGTTGCGCACCAGGAAGTGGGTGTCGGTCTCACCGCTGAGAAACTCCGGGTGCTCGAGGATCCGCACCAGCAACGCCCGATTGGTGGTCGACCCGTGAATATGGGCCCGCCGCAAGGCGGTGGCCAGGGTGGCGGCCGCCGTCTCCCGGGTGGGGGCGTGGACGATGACCTTGGCGATCATCGGGTCGTAGTGAACCGATACCAGTGAGCCGTCCTCGACGGCCGAGTCCACCCGCAGCCCCTCCATCTCCGGGAACCGGAATCTCTCGAACCGACCGGTCACCGGCAGGAAGTCGTTGGTGGGGTCCTCGGCGTAGAGCCGGGCTTCGATGGCGTGCCCCTCGATCCGAGGGCCCTTGTCCGGCATCAGCTCACCATTGGCGATCTCGATCTGGAGACGCACCAGGTCGAGCCCGGTGACCAGCTCCGTGACCGGGTGCTCGACCTGGAGACGGGTGTTCATCTCGAGGAACCAGAACCGATCGTCCTGGTAGAGGAACTCGACCGTCCCGGCACCGACGTAGCCCACCACCTCGGCAGCCCGAACCGCGGCATCACTCATCGCCTGTCGGGTGTCCTCGTCGATGGCCGGAGAGGGCGCCTCCTCGATGATCTTCTGGTGCCGCCGCTGGATAGAGCACTCCCGTTCGTGCAGAGACACCACATTCCCGGCCACGTCGCCGAACACCTGGATCTCGATGTGACGGGGGGCGCTCAGGTACTTCTCGAGAAAGACGGTGTCGTCGCCGAAGGCTCCGTCCGCCTCCCGCCGCGCCGACTCCACGGCGTCGGCCAGGTCCTCCTGGTCCCTGACCACGCGCATCCCCTTGCCCCCTCCGCCGGCGGAAGCCTTGACCAGGACCGGGTACCCGAGCGACAGAGCTGCGCTGTTGATCGACTGCAGTCCTTCCAGCTCCACCGAAGGCAGGGTGGGGACACCGGCCTCCTCCATGACCCGCTTCGACTCGAGTTTGGAGCCCATCATCTCGATCACCGCGGGCGGTGGTCCGATCCAGACCAGTCCGGCCGCGATGACCGCCCGGGCGAACTCGGGGTTCTCGGCCAGGAAGCCGTATCCGGGGTGGACTGCATCCGCTCCCGACTCCTTGGCGGCCCGGATCAGGGCCTCGATGTCCAGATAGGTCTCCGACGGGGCGCTTCCTGGAAGCAGGATGGCCTGATCGGCTTCCTTCACGTGGGGCTCGCCGCTGTCCGGCTCCGAATACACCGCCACGGTGGAAACCCCCATCGCGGTGCAGGTTCGGAAGATCCTGCGGGCGATCTCCCCCCGGTTGGCCACCAGAATCTTCGAAATCATCCGGCGGCGAGGCTAACCCACGGACCATTGGTAGCAATGAGCCGGCCGGTAGAATTGGTGGATATGGACAAGGAAACCAAGTCTCGGTTTCCGTCTGTTCCCGTAGCCGCACTGATCCTGGTCATTGGGTTGGGTTTGCTCGCCTACTGGGGGGTTCGGACGGTCATCTCGGCCATTCCCACCCCGGGTGACATCGCCAATGTCTTCGAACCGGAGCCCTACGAGGAGATCGGGCCGGTCACGATCACCGCGATCCGCGACCTGGCCCGGCTGACGACTGTCGAGACGGTTCAGTACACCATCGTCGAGAAAGGCACGGACGAAGGCTGGCTCGCCTGGGCTCGTGGTGACTCGTTGCGCATGTTCGCCGTCGCCAGGATCGGCGCCGGCGTCGATCTCAGCCAGCTCACGGTGCGGGACGTGACCGTGGGCGAGGACGGGGTCGTCGAATTGACGGTCCCGGCGGCGGAGATCCAGTACGTCGATCCCGACGAGGACGCCACCCAGGTGCTGGAACGCGATGTGGGCTTCTTCACCAGTGGTGACCCGGGTCTCGAGTCGGACGTGCGCCGCATCGCCGACGAGGTCCTGGTCGACAACGCCGTCGAGGCAGGCATCCTGGAGGAGGCCGAGGGGAACGCCCGGTCGGTCCTCACCGACTTCCTGCTCAGCCTTGGTTACAGCGACGTGGTCGTCGAGTTCGAAGAGCCCCCGGCTACATCCTGAACACGCCGAACCGGTCGGTTCCTTTCACCGGCCCGGAATGGATGGCTGACAGGGCGATCCCGAGCACGGTTCGTGTGTCGCGTGGGTCGATCAGACCGTCGTCGCGGACACGTGCGGTGGAGAAGTAGGCCTGCTCGGTGGCCTCCATCATCTCGGTGAGCTCGGCGTTGCGGGCGGCGTCCGCCTCCGCGTCGAACTCACGCCCCTGTGACTCGGCAGACTGCCGGGCCACGATCGACATCACCCCGGCGAGTTGTTTGGCCCCCATCACCGCCACCTTGTGGTTGGGGTAGCCGAAGACGAAGCGGGGCTCGAAGGCACGGCCCGACATGCCGTAGTTGCCTGCCCCGTAGGACACCCCGGCCATGAGCGAGATGTGCGGGACCTCGGAGTTGGCGACGGCGTTGATCATCTTGGCCCCGTCCTTGATGATCCCGGCTTGCTCGTAGTCCCGTCCAACCATGTACCCGGTGGTGTTGTGGATGAAGAGGATCGGGGTGTCGTACCGGTTGCACAGCTGGATGAACTCGGTGGTCTTCTTGGCCTCGTCGCCGAAGATGACGCCCTGCTGGTTGGCCACCACCCCGATCGGATAGCCGTGGATGGACCCCCAGCCATTGAGGATGGAGGTGCCGTACAGCGCCTTGTACTCCTCCAATCGCGAGCCATCGAGGACCCGGGCCAGGATCTCCCTCATGTCGAATGGGATTCGGAGGTCGGCGGGGATGACACCGAGGATCTCGTCGATGTCGTAGAGGGGCTCGTCTGCGGGTTTGGTCGGCCCATATCCGAGCTTCCTCCAGTTGAAGTGGTCGACGATGTCACGACCCATTCGAATCGCCTCGTTCTCGTCGTCCGCGAAGTAATCGCTGAGACCCGACACCCTCGAGTGCATGTCGGCCCCGCCCAACTCCTCGTCGGTGGACTCCTCGCCCGTGGCCATCTTCACGAGAGGCGGCCCGCCCAGGAAGACCTTCGCCTGCTCTCTGACCATGACCGCGTAGTCGCACATCGCCGGGAAGTAGGCCCCGCCGGCGGTGGAGCTGCCGAACACGATGGCCACCGTGGGGATGCCCGCCTTGGAGAGCCGGGTGAGGTTGCGGAACCACTTCCCGCCCACAAGGAACACGTCCGCCTGGTCGGGCAGGTCGGCCCCGCCCGACTCCACCAGGTTGATCAGGGGAAGCCGGTTCTCCATCGCGATGTCCATGATCCGAAGCGACTTGGCCAGCGTGTAGCGGTTGAAGACCCCGGCTTGGCTGGTGGGGTCGTTGGCGAGGATGGCGCACTCGACGTCGTTGATGACCCCGATGCCGGTGACGATGTTCGCTCCCAGGGGCTTGTCGGTGCCCCAGGCAGCCAGGGTGGACAACTCGAGAAATGAGGAGTCCTGGTCGACGAGGAGCTCTATGCGCTCCCGGGCCAGCAGCCGGCCCCGGTCACGGTGACGCTGGATGTACTTCTCGCCGCCGCCGAGGCGCGCCTCGGCCTGGAGCTTCTCGAATTCGGCGAGCTTCTCCTCCATGGCGGCCCGATTGGCCCGGTATTCCTCGGAACCGGTGTCGAGGCGCGTCTTCAACACCTGCATCGGCGTCGAGGGTAGTTAGACAGGCTGGATCAGCCGTTGAAGACCAACGACTCCTGGTACGGCTCGAGCATGATGCACTCGCCGGGGCATTCCTCGGCGGACTCGATGACGTCGTCGATGAGGGAGTCGGGCACCCGGGCCAGGCCACGGGGGCCATCGGGGGCGTCGACACCGTTGAAGATGACGGTCCTCCCGAAGTACTTTGCCTCTTCCTTGACCACCCACAGGCCGTCGTCACGGCCCACGAACACGTCCGGGGTGATCTCCTCGCAGATGCCGTCGCCGGTGCACAGGTCCTGATCTATCCAAACCATCAGCTTGGTTGCGTCGGCCATACCCCCAACATAGAGCGTCACCGCCCACTACCCAACTCAAATCCACTCTCCGGCGCCGGGCCGGGAGCATTCCGGTGCCGGAGGTGTAGAAAGTGGGCATGCAAGAAGTGCTGGAACGTCTTCAAGCCCAGGTCGGTCAGGAGCTGGGGGTGAGCAAGTGGTGGGAGATAACCCAGGAGCGGATCAACGCATTCGCGGAGGCGACCGACGACCACCAGTTCATCCATGTCGACCCCGACCTCGCCGCCCAGACCCCGTTCGGCGGGACCATCGCCCATGGGTTCCTCACCCTCTCGCTTTCGGTCCCGATGGCGACGGAGATCCCACTGGACGTGGGCAACCCGCTCATGGGCGTCAACTATGGTCTCGACAAGGTGCGTTTCCCCGCCCCGGTGCCGGTGAACTCGAGGATCAGGCTCCGGCTCACCCTCGACGAGGTGTCAGAGGTTCCGGGCGGCATGCACATGAAGCAGACGGTGGTCACCGAGATAGAGGGTCAGGAGAAGCCCGCGATGGTGGCCGAACGTCTCGTCAGGCTCTACTACTGACAGAAGCCGCCAAGCGACAACGGAAGCCTTCAGGCGACCGCTTCCGCCAATCGACTGGCGACCGGGTTCAGCGCCACCCACACCGCCGAAGCCGTCGCCACGACGTCGGCTGATTCGGTGAAGACGGTGGTGGTCGCTCCCAGCTTCCGACCCTCGGACCACGTGGACTCACCGACCACGATCAGACGCTCGGAGGCGTCGGGCCGGAAATTGACCTTCGTGGTCAGGGTGCCGGTGACGGCGAGCGCCTGGTTGGCATGGATCACGGCGAACCCACCCGGGCAGTCCAGGGCGCAGCGCAGGTAGGCTTCGGGCACCGGCCCGGGGCCGACCAGGTCGCTGTCCGCAGGCTGCCACACCGCGGCGAACCGGTCATCCTCCAACCGCACGGGTTGGATGCCGAGACCCTCTGGAGCCCCGAGGCCGCAGACGAAACAGGAGGCGAACATGCCCAGGTCGAGTTGGGGCCTCTCCCCGGCGAGCACCTCGTCGAGGCTCACGAACGAGGTTTCCGGGATGTCATCGTCGATTATCTCGGCGCTGGCGATGGTCTGGTCCTCGTAACGGAGCAGGGCGCTGTCGATCCTTCGGGCGAGATAGATCGGTGTGTCCACCGGCACCGGTTTGCGGATGCGCACGTTGGTGGGAGCACCACCGAGGGCGTCGGCGAGGATCCCGGCGACGTAGCCGCCGTTGACCGCCCCGAACGGCCCCTGATAGGTGCTGGTGATGGTCAGTTGTCTCAATCAGACCTCCTCATTACCCCCGAATTGTCGGAGACGGGCCTGAAAGACGGCTTGCAGAGGTCTTGCAGAGCGCTGGCGCGGGGAAGACCGGGTCAGCTGAGGGAGCGGCCACCACCCACCACCAGCACCTCGCCGGTGATGTAGGAAGAGAGGGGAGTGAGCAGGAACCAGACCACATTGGCCACTTCTTCGGGTTTGCCCATTCGGTCCAGCGGGATGCCGGCGACCATCTTCTCGAGGACGTCCTCGGGGATGGCCATGGCCATCTCCGTGCCGATGAGCCCCGGAGCCACAGCATTCACCCGCACGTGCGGGGCCAGGGAGAGGGCCAGCGCCCTGGTCAGGCCGACCACCCCCCCTTTCGACATGGAGTAGTTGAACTGACCGAAGTTGCCCAGATAGGCACGAGAGGCGATGTTGACGATCGATCCGTTGTCGGACATCAGATCCGCAAGGGCGCTGGAGAGACGGAAGACTGCTCCCAGGTTGACGTCGAGAACCGCCCTGAAGTCCTCGTCGGTCATATTGACCAGGCGTGAGTCCCGGGTGATGCCGGCGTTGTTCACCAGACCGATCAGAGGCGTCTCCGCACGACGAACCGTGTCGACGACTGCGGCCACCCCTTCGTCAGCGGTCAGATCGACCTGGACCGGGATCATGTCGAGGTCGGAATCGCCTAGCTCGGGCGACAGATCGACGCCGACGACCTTGAACGATGGGTTGGCGGCAAGCCGTTCCACGATCGACCGCCCGATCCCGCGGGCGGCGCCGGTCACCACGACGGTCCCGATCACGGCAGTGTCTTCCCGAGATGGCTGACGCCCACTCTTATCAGCTCACCGCTGACACCGGCGGGGTCGGAGGCGAGTCGCTCCGCCCAGGCCTGGACCACCTCCGGGTCGGCGTCGTCGTCGAAGGCGACCACGTTGGCCGTCCAGCCCTTCCGGGATCCTTCTATTGCCCCGGTCCGCGCCGCCGAGAGCAGACCGGTGGCGACCATGGCGTTCCCGGGGCCGCGCCGGCCGAGCAGGTCGTCGTGGTGGATCACGTACACGAAGTTCTCCCCGGCCTGGGCCGCCTCACGGCTCATCAGGAAGGCTCGCTCCAACTCGGCGCGCACCTCGGGCCAGTCGTCGGAGACTTGTTGGGCGTGGTGGATGTTCATGCTCCGGCCGCTCGCCCTTCGGCGATCATCGTCTCCACACTCGTCCGATCGACACCCATCTCGTGGAGGATGGCACGGGTGTGCTCGCCGAGCACCGGCGGGAGCGCCCCTGCGACCGCAGGCGAACCGTCGAGGCGCAGCGGCGAGCCGGTGGCTTTGACAGCACCGGCCACAGGGTGGTCGAGCTCGAGCAGCATCTGGTGGTGGCGGGCCTGAGGGTCGGCGAACGCCTCCTCGATGGTCAGGATCCGTCCCACGGGGAGCCCGGCCTGGCCCAGCACCTCGATCCAGTAGTCGACCGGCTCGGTCTTGAAGACACGCGTCAGCTTTCTGACCAGCGAGTCCCGTCCCGCCATCCGGCTCTCGTTGGTCGGGTAGTCGGCAGCCAGGTCCTCACGTTCGATGGCATCGCACAGCAGCTGGAAGTGGCGGTCGGACACGATGGCCAGGGTGAAGGGGCCGTCCTCTGCCTCGAACACCTGGTTGGGGGTGAGGAAGGGGCTGGCTGTGCCGGTGCGCTCCGGCTGCGCCCCGGTGGCGAAGGCCAGAGCGTTCCACCCCGATTGCACCGCCATCAGCCCGTCACGCAACGACACGTCGATACGTCGTCCCTGACGAGGGGAGGAGGCCAGGGCGGCGCACACCGAGAGGGCCATGTTGGTCCCGGCCACGTAGTCACCGATGGTGGTCGCCGTCTTGTGCGGTCCGTCTTTGGGCTCACCGGTGATGGAGATCATTCCCGACTCGCCCTGGAAGACGATGTCGACGCCGGCACGTTTCGCATAGGGCCCGCTGGCGCCGAAAGCGGAGATCACCCCGTAGATCATCCGGGGGTTCAGTTCCCGGCAGCGCTCCTCGCCCAGCCCGAGACGCTCCATCGCCCCTTGCCGGAGGTTGTGGATCACCACGTCGGTCTTGCGGATCAGGTTGTCGAAGACCCGTTTCGACACCCAGTCGGTCGGGTCGACGGCGAGCGACTCCTTCCCGCGGTTGACCGCCATGAAGAAGGTCGACTCCCCGTTCTGATATGGCCCGAACTGCCTGCTCAGGTCGCCGCTGGTCGGCTCCACCTTGATCACCCGGGCCCCGAGGTCGGCGAGCAGCATCCCGGCGTACGGGGCGGCGATCAGATTGCCGAACTCGACGACGGTGAAGCCGTCGAGCGGACCGTCAGACACGCTCGACGACCACGCTGACTCCCTGCCCCACCCCGATGCACATCGTCGCCAGCCCGAATCTCCCCTGCCGACGGGCCAACTCGTGGACGAGCGTGGTCAGGATCCGTGCCCCGGAAGCGCCGAGCGGATGCCCGAGAGCGATGGCGCCGCCATTCACGTTGACCTTCTCGGGATCGATGCCGAGGAGACGGATGCTGGCCAGGGCCTGAGAGGCGAACGCCTCGTTGATCTCGACCAGATCGAGGTCGTCGACACCGATTCCGGCCCGTTCCAGCGCCTTCTCCGATGCCGGGACCGGCCCGATCCCCATGATGTCGGGGTGCACGCCCGCCGCCGCCGAGGCGACGATGCGTGCCTTCGGGGTCAGCCCGTGTCGCTCCAGCCCGGTCTCGGTGGCCAGGAGCAGGGCGGCGGCCCCGTCGTTCATGGGGGACGAGTTGCCGGCGGTGACGGTGCCGCCCTCCCTGAAGACAGGCGAGAGACGGGCGAGCGCCTCGAGACTGGTGTCCCGGCGCGGGCCTTCGTCATGGGTGATGGTGGTGGTGGCGCGGCGTCGATGGTCGACCGGAACCTCGATGGGCTCGATCTCGGCCGAGAACCGGTCCGCGGCCACGGCGGCCACGGACTTCTGGTGGCTGGCCAGTGCGAACCCATCCTGGTCGTCCCGACTCACCTCGTACTTGTCGGCCACGACCTCAGCCGTCATCCCCAGGGTGATCGGCGGATAGAGCCGTTCCATCTCGGGGTTGACCAGACGCCAGCCCAGCACGGTGTCGGCCGAGTCGGGCAGACCGGTGGGGAACCCTCGCTCCGCTTTGCTGATGACATACGGGGCCCGACTCATCGATTCCGACCCGCCGGCGATCATCACATCGCCCCAGCCTCCCGCCAGGGCATGACCTGCGGAGATGACTGCCTGCATCCCCGACCCGCAGAGACGGTTCACGGTGACGCCGGAGACCTCGATGGGGAGACCGGCCAGCAGACCGGCCATGCGAGCCACGTTCCGATTGTCCTCCCCGGCCTGGTTGGCCGCCCCCCACTGGATGTCCTCGATCGCCATCGGGTCGAGGTCGGGATTGCGCTCCATCAGAAGGCGGATGGCGTGCGCCGCCAGATCGTCGGGTCGGACCAAGGCGAGCTGGCCGCCCAGCTTGCCCATCGGGGTGCGACAGGCATCGACTACGTATACGTCGGTCATCTCGATCCCGATTCTGGTCGATCCGGCACGTTGGTACGGTTCGATCGCGATGGACCGACCCGATCGACTTCACTTCACCGAGGACGACGAAGCCAACCGCCTCCTGGCCACAGACGGTCTGGCCCTCCTGATCGGGATGCTGCTCGACCAGCAGTTTCCGATGGAGCGGGCCTTCTACGGCCCGCAGCTGCTCAAGGATCGTCTCGGCGAGGACCTCGACGAACGCCGTCTCGCCGCATGGGATCCCGAGGACCTGGCCAGGAAGTTCCAGGGGCCGCCGGCGGTGCACCGCTATTGGGGGGCGATGGCGCAACGCACGCAGGCCCTGTGCCAGGTGCTGGTCGACGAGTACGACGGGCGGGCCGAGAACCTCTGGGAGACGGCCGCCGATGCAAGAGAGCTGCTGAAGCGTCTGAAAGCCCTGCCCGGATTCGGGGAGGCCAAGAGCCGCATCTTTGTGGGAGTCCTCGGAAGACGTCTCGGGGTGCGCCCCGATGGCTGGGAAGAAGCCGCCGCCGACTGGCCCAGCGTGGCCGATGTCGCCACCTTTTCCGACATCCTCGTGCTCCGGGATCAGAAAAAGGCGATGAAAGAGGCAAGAAAGGGCTGAAGTCCGCTCAATTTCCTGACGATCCCTGCCGATATCGATATCTCAGAGAGGGACGATCTTGGACGGAGCCAATCTTTCGGGTCAGCTGACCGAATGGAGCATCAACGATCTGCTCCAGATCATGCAGGTGACCAAGAAGACAGGTTCGCTCGACATCGACGGGGAACGCAGGGGCCGCATCCACTTCGTCGACGGCTCCGTGACCGGGGCCGAGCTCTCCGGGGAGAAGGGGAGCTATCGGGGCGCTGACCGTGCCGCCATTGCCGACATCCTCTACGTCCTGTCCACTCTCGAGGAAGGCGCCTTCGCAGTCGGGCCCGCCGACGGCCCTGAGTCCCAGGGCTACGCCGTCGAGGACATCCTCGGCGAGGTGGCCGCCCTCCGCTCCCTCGAGGGCGAGGTCATCGACGCCGGTCTGTTCGAGGCCCCTGGTGTCCGTCTCATCAGCGAGCTCGACGGCCCGATAACGATGTCGCCGGAGGACTGGCAGGTGGTGGTGTCCCTCGTCCAACCCTTCACCTTCGACTACCTCCAGTCCCGCGTCGGGCGTGGCGGGGCAGTCCGGATCTTCCACACCCTCCATCGTCTCGGTGTCGCCGAGGCCATCAGTGGTGACGACGAGTCCCAGTGGCTCGACCAGCTGGCTGACGGGATTGCCGGGGCACAGTCCGAGCCGCTCTGGCTGGAGCGCCCGGCGGCCGAGGAGACGACTCCAAAGCATGTGGCCGAGGTCGAGGTCCCGGTTGCCGAGGAGCCGGCGGCCCCTGCCCCCGAGCCCGAAAAGGAGCCCGCCGGTGTCAAGGGGGTGGCCGCTCATCCGTCGACGACCCTGACCGATGGTGTCTACGACGAGATCAGACGGCTGCGCAGCAAGGTGGCGGACAGCAAGTAGCGTCTAGCCTCGCTCGTCATCATGGTCGAGCGAAGCCCCTGGATCCCCGATCGACCCCTCTTCATCGGGCTTGCCGGTGGATCGGGCTCGGGCAAGTCGACCATTGCCGAGGAGGTGGTGGCCCGTCTCGACGGCAAGGTGGCTCTCCTCCATCATGACGCCTACTACCGCAACCGGACCGATCTCACCTTCGAGGAGAGGACCCGGGTCAACTACGACCATCCCGATTCCCTCGAGACCGAGCTGCTGGTCAAGCATCTGGAGCGTCTGCGTTCCGGGCTCGCCATCGACCATCCCGTCTACGACTTCTCAGTGCACCTGCGGTCGAACGAGACCGTGCCGGTGCCCCCGGCGCGGGTGGTCGTCGTGGAGGGGATCCTGGTGCTCTCCGATCCTCAGCTCCGCTCCGAACTGGATCTCAAGATCTTCGTCGACACAGACCCGGATCTTCGGCTCGCCCGTCGTCTGGAGCGTGACATCGCCGAACGGGGGCGCACTGTCGAGTCCGTCATCCATCAGTACTTCTCCACCGTCCGGCCGATGCACCTGGAGTTCGTCGAGCCTTCGCGTCGCTACGCCGATCTGATCATCCCGGAGGGCTACAACTCGGCCGCCGTGGCCACGGTCGTCGAGCTGATCAGGTCTCGTTTGACCTGAAATTCACCGGATCAGCCAGAGCTCTTCCTGGCGGCCGTCGAGGAACCCGATCCCGGTGCTGTCGAGGAAGGCGTCTTCCTCGAGCATGATCCGGATGGTCTGCCCGGCCCACTCCGGGACGTCGATCTCCACCGCCAGCTCGATCGACCAACCCGTGTTCACTCCGAGCGGGTAGTCGCCCGCGCCCTCCACCGCGACCTGGTTGTCCCAGAGACCGATCGTGGCGCCGGCGGCGTGGCCGTGGAGCCCGATCGGGTGGGTGTACACGATCGGCCTGATCCCTTCTACACGGGCCGCTTCCAGCGTGGCGTCGAGCACCTCGTTGCCGGTGCGTCCGGGGTCCATGTTGTCCATCAGGAGGTCCTGGAGACGGTTGCCCGCCTTCAACCCCTGGCTCAGCGACAACGGCGCTGCCGACTCACCGGGCGCCAGGACGTATCCGTGCTGCTGCTGGTCGGTGTGATAGCCCTGCCGAACGATCCCGAAGTCGATGTGAACGAGATCACCGGGCAAAACGGTGCGGTCCTGGATCCCGTCTGCCGGCGTCGTCTGCCCGTCTCCCATCCGCTGAACCGTCACCCCGGGGTGGAACCAGACCCGATACCCGGCGTCGTGTGCCGACTGGGCCAGCCACCAGGCCACGTCCTCGGTGGTGGTGGATCCGGGGGTGATGACCTCGTCGGACAACGCCCTTCGCAGGAGGTCGTGGGAGATGCGGCACGCTTCGGCCATCAGATCGGCCTCTTCGGGGAGCCGGGTCTCCAGCCAGCCGATGGCGAGGTCTTGCGCCGAGCGGAGATGATGCCGGTCCAAGGCGCGGGCCACCGAGTGGTGCTCCGACGAGCTCAGACCGTCGGCGAGGGCGAACACGTCCGAGGTGTCGACGCCGACCGTCCCCTGGACACCGGAGAGGAAGTCCGCCAGCGCCGCCCACTGATCGGGTTGCTGGGAGGGATCCCATACCGACGGGAATGCACCCACCGGATACCGGGAGATGGCGCCACGCTCCCGTCCGTGGTCCCGGAACACCAGGAGGGTCCTCCTTCTCGCCGTCTCCCACCACGTGGACGGGAGCATGGTCCGGGCCACCGGGTCCTCGTTGTACTCGCGGGCGTCGATGACCCACGCCTCGAAACCATGACGGGTCATCAGCTCGGGGACGACCTGCTCGAGACGGCGGCCCAGGACCCGGTCGTGCTCGGCCGCGGCGGCTCTCAGGTCCATCGGGGCGAAGCTAACACCCGATCCTTAGAATCCTGGCCGTGACCGATCGAACCTCAGTCGCCGTCATCGGAGTTGGAGCCATGGGCGAGGCCCTGGTCTCCGGGCTGCTCGGCGCCGGTTGGGCGCCGACGGACCTCGCCCTCTGCGTGCGGCGACTCGATCGTGGTGACGAGCTGGCGCACAAGACCGGTTGTTTCGTGACCACGAGCGTGGCCGAAGCCGTCGACGGCAAGACGGTGATCGTGGTGGCGGTCAAGCCGAGGGACGTGCCCGATGTCCTCAAACTCCTCTCCGGCGTCGTCACCGACGCCCAGACCGTGATCTCGCTCGCCGCCGGCGTGACCACCCACACCTACGAGACCCAGCTCGGCGCCATCCCGGTGGTGCGGGCCATGCCGAACACCCCGGCTCTGGTGCGTGAGGGTGTGACCGGTATCGCCTCGGGCAGCTTCGCCGGTCCTGCCCAGATGGATCTCGCCCGCGAGGTGCTAGGCGCGGTGGGGGCGGTGCGGATCATGGAGGAGTCTCTGCTGGATGCGGTCACCGCCGTCTCGGGGACCGGTCCCGCCTACGTCTTCCTGCTCGCTGAGGCGTTGACCGAGGCGGCGATGAGAGAAGGACTGCCCAGGGACGTAGCCGAGAACTTCGTCCACCAGACGATCCGGGGTGCGGGTCATCTCCTCACCGATACCGGGAAGAGCCCGGCCCGGCTGCGTTACGAGGTGACCTCTCCAGGCGGAACCACCGCTGCGGCCATGCACGTGCTGGAGGAGAAGGGTTTCCGCGCCGTCGTCGAGGATGCGGTCCGGGCGGCGGCAGAACGCGCCCGAGAGCTCGGAGGCGACGACTGAGCCTGTTCTCCAGGGCGACCATGGCCGTCACCGGGTCGGCCGCAGTCGAGAAGCTGGTCACGGGAACCCGTCCCGGTCGCGCCCTTGCCCGCCGCTTCGTGGCCGGCGACACCCTCGACGAGGCGGTTGAGGCGGCGCGGGCGCTCAACGCCGACGGGTTCCTCGTGTCGCTCGATCTCCTCGGCGAGGAGGTCACCGACGAGGAGTCCGCGGCCACCGCCACCGCCGGGTACCACGAGTGCCTCGAGCGCATCGAGAAGGAGGGCCTGGACGCCAACATCTCGGTGAAGCCCACTCAGCTCGGTCTGGCCATCGACGTGACCCTGGCCATGGGAGCCATCTCCCAACTGGCCGAGGGGGCGGCAGCCCGCGGGACCACCGTGACCCTCGACATGGAGGACTCCCGATACACCGAGGCGACCATCCGTCTCTTCGAGAAGGGCCAGACGGCACACGGCAATCTGGGTATAGCCCTGCAGTCCAGCCTGCGACGCACCCCCGACGATCTCGCCCGGGTCATCCCACTCGGCGGGCACGTGAGGCTGTGCAAGGGCGCATATCTGGAGCCGCCCGAGATCGCCTTCACCGACAAGGCCGATGTGGACGCTGCCTACGCCGATCAACTGCGGACGCTGATGGCCGCAACCACCACCAAGCCGGCGATCGCCACTCACGACGGGTCCCTGATCGACCTGGCTCGGCGTCTCGCCGAAGACCGCGAGGGGCCATTCGAGTTCCAGATGCTGTACGGAGTGCGAAACGAGCTACAGCATCAGCTGGTCGCGGCCGGCTTCCCGGTCCGCATCTATCTCCCGTTCGGATCGCAGTGGTATCCCTATCTGACGCGACGTCTGGCCGAGCGGCCGGCCAATGCCATGTTCCTGGCCAGAGCCGTGTTCGGGAACTGACCTACCTTCCCCTGATGTCCTTCGATCTCGACAAGCTGGCCGCGCACCAGACGATTCACATCACCACCACCGGCAGGAGAAGCGGCCTCCCAAGACGCGTCGAGATCTGGTGGTTCCGGGTGGACGGGCGATTCATCATCACCGGGACCCCGGGCCGGAGGGACTGGGTGGCGAACCTGCGGGCGGATCCCCGTCTGACCCTGCACGTGGCGGGCAGGGACCTCGAAGCCACCGCCACCTTCGTCGAGGACCCCGAATTCAGACGAATCGTCTTCACCAGACCACAGACGAGCTGGTACTCGAGTCAGGCCGAGCTCGACAATCTGGTGGCCACGGCGCCGATGGTGGAGGTCCATCTGGCCGACTGAGCGGGAGCCGGTAGATCGCCGTCCCCGGATCTCCCTCCTAGGCGCAAGGAGATCCGGGTCCGGCGTGTCCCGGGGCGCTGTTGGCCTCCCTAGTTCGGAGGAGGTGGCTATGCAGCCGCGTCCACGGTCCGGGAGCGATCGACATTGACCAGCTTCTCACCCAGGTGGATGAGGCTGTAGCCGATGGTCTCCTTCAGACCATGTCGGGGCTGATCCAGCGGCTCCGGAAGATCGACGTAGCGGCGGGTGTACTCCTCGTGGTACGCCCTGTGTGCGGTGTAGAGATCAGTGAACATCTGACATCTCCTCGTTGGTGGCTCTCAGGTAGGAGTCGAGGAACCCGTTGGCGTCACTCAGTGACCGCTCCCGGATCGAGAACCTCTTCCTCCCGAACGAGTCCTCATCGGATGACATGTGAACCCGGATCAGACCGGCGCCCCTGAGAAGCGTGATGTGGTGATGGACGGTCGACTTGGAGAGACCGAGCATCTCGGAGAGGTCGTCCAGGGTGGCCGGCCCGTCGGCGAGACGACGGAGGATGCGCAGCCTGCGTTCGTCGCTGAGTGCCTTGTAGGTGCGCACCAGCCACGACGGCGGCGCCTCCGGGTCGCTGTCGATGAACTCATCGGCGATTCCGTAGTAGACGACCAGTGTCCCCCGGAAGCTGTCGATCAGGGACAGCGGGCGGGTGAGCACCGACGGCACCAGGACCACACGGGTGACACCCAGCGGTATCTCGAAGTCGATGCCGCTCGTCACCTCCTCAACCACTTCCTTGGCGTTGCCACGAAGCGGTGTGGCCCTCCGGGCCGCGGCCGCCCGGCTCACCGCGCCGGCGAACTCCTCCTCGAACTCGGAGAAGACCTCGGCGCGGAAACGCTTGAGGGCAGTGGCGTACCGGACAGACAGACCCTCGGTGCTGAGCATCCAACGCATGAAGTCGAGCGCCCCGGGCATCTTCTCGGCCTTCTCCCCGAGCAAGGTGATGGCGGCGTCGATGTCACCGGTGGCTGCCTGCTCGATCAGGGCCTGGTCGCCGTCGCTGCAGCTGTAACCCAGGATCCACCTGCGCAGACGCTGCTGGGGGAGCGCCTCCAACCAATCGAGGACCCGGTCTGGGTCGTGGGGATGGGGCGCGCTCAGCATCAGGGCTGAGATCGACAGCCACGCGAAGGCGTAGGGCCCGCCGAGTTGTTCGATCTCGGCCGCCAGATCGTCGGCGGTGGCCTTCCTCACCTTCTTGAGCCAGCCCTCACCCAGTTCCGAGGCCGTGTTGGACTCCTTGGGGTTGAAGGTGCCCCAGATGGTGAGCGGGATCTCGAAGACCACGCTCCCCTCGATGTCGATCGGGATGCGGCGCGGAACCGACGTGAGGTCCCTCACTCGATCGGGGATGATCAATTCCGGGGTCATGATTTCAAATCTTTCGTCGATCTGTGTATTCGAAACTTATCGAATGGGATTCTCACCGATCGTATTTCATCTGTCAAGGGATGATTCGAAAGGGCTGAAATCTGGAAGCGCTGACTGAGGTTTGGGGTTCCCTACACTCCGCCGCCATGGTCAGTGCTCGGCGTCCCACCACAGGTCAGGTGTTGGAGACGTTCGGGGTGTTGGCGGCGCTGGCGACCCTGGCCCTCGGGGTCCTGGGGACTCTTCCTGACCATCCGGTCTTCCCGGTGGGCCGCGAGGTGTTCGGCAACGTCCCCGACCCCGTGGTGCTGACCTTCTACGTCGGTGTCTCCGGCTTCCTCTGGCTCGCCTTCCACCTGTTCGCACTTCGTTCCCGGAGCTGGGCCCAGGGTGGGCCGGAGCGGCGATCGGGGAGCTGGGGCCAACGGATCAACCGTCTCTACCAGGGGCTCACGATGCAGACCCTGATGCGGGATCGTCGGGCCGGGGTGATGCACTCGGCGATCTACTTCAGCTTCATCGTCCTCTTCCTGGGGACCGTGACCCTCGAGATCGACCACATCCTCCCCTCCAACCTCCAGTTCCTCCACGGCAACTTCTACCTCGCCTACTCGGCCATCCTCGACCTGGCCGGTCTGGTGTTCCTCGGGGGCCTTGCCCTGGCCGTGCTCGGGCGCTACGTGATGCCTCCCTGGAGGATCAGGTCCAAGACCCGACCCGACGACGCCCTGGTGCTCTCGGTCCTGGCCCTCATCGGCGTGACCGGGCTGTTGGTCGAGGCCGCCCGCATCTCGCACTCGGGCCGCCCCGACTTCGAGGTCTGGTCCTTCCTCGGCTACCCGCTCAGCTTCCTCTTCGACCCGGCCGAGGCAGGCGACTGGCACCGGTTCCTCTGGGTGAGCCATGCGGTCCTCTTCGCCGGGTTCCTGGTGGTCATTCCGATGACCAAGTTGCGGCACATGTTCACCTCGCCCGCCAACCTGTTCCTCTCGGCCCGGGAACGGCCCAAGGGGGCGATGCGACCGATGCCCAACCTCCTCGAGGCAGAAGACATCGAGACGATCGGGGCCAGCGTCGTCAGCGACCTCACCTGGAAGCAGATCTTCGACACAGACGCCTGCACCATTTGCGGGCGCTGCACTTCGGTGTGCCCGGCCAACATCACCGGCAAACCGCTCGACCCGAGGGAGATGGTCCTCAAGAGCGGGGAGGTGGCCGCCTCTCTTGCCGGAGTGTCGCCTCCGGTGTCGACCACCGTGGCCCTCGAGGCAACGAACTCCCTCTTCGAGAGGATCAGACCCGAGGAGGTCTTCGCCTGCACCACCTGCAAGGCATGTGACGAGATCTGCCCCGTGGACATCGAGATCCTCGACCGGAT
>DASSVE010000167.1:0-4322 GCA_035706345.1 Acidimicrobiia bacterium | reverse complement strand
CTCCGCCTCGCCGAGGGGATCATGATGACGCTCTACCTCACCTTCGGGTCGTTCCTGATCGCGATCTTCATCGGTCTCCTCCTCGGGTTGGGTCGCGTCTCGAACAAGACCGCGGTCAGCAACTTCTGCGCCCTCTACATCGAGCTGGTGCGCGGGATCCCGATGCTGGTGTTCATCTTCGTCATAGCCCTGGTGCTGGTCCCGGACTTCGCCGATCTGGTCAACATGGAGCTGCGCTCCATCGATCCTGCGATCCGGACCGTGATCGCCCTCAGTCTCTTCTATGCCGCCTTCATCGCCGAGGTCTTCCGGGCGGGGATCCAGTCCGTCCCCCGTGAGCAGGCCGAGGCGGGACGGGCACTGGGGTTACGCGAACGGCAGATCATGCGCCAGATCGTCCTGCCCCAGGCGGTCCGCAACATGCTCCCGGCCCTGGGGAACGACCTGATATCCCTGATGAAGGACACCTCCCTGGTCTCGGTGCTGGCAGTGCGGGAGATCACCCAGATGGCACGGCTCTACAGCGGGAGCACCTTTCGATTCCGGGAGTCGTTCTTCATCCTGGTGATCATCTACGTCGTGTTGACGCTGATCCTGAGCCTGATCCTGCGCTGGTACGAGAAGAGGATCGCGATCCCGGGGAGGATCGGGACGGCCTAGACCCGTCCCAGGGCGACAAGGACCCGGTCGACCACCGAGGTGGGGTCCATCCCCGCCATCTCCATGATGTCGGACGCCGAGCCGAAGGGGAGGAACCGGTCGGGGACACCGATCATGGTCACCTCCTTGACCACGCCAGCGGCCGAGAAGGCCTCCATCACGGCGGCACCGAATCCACCGGCGACCACGTTGTCCTCGAGGGTCACCACGTGCCCGACCGGTGCCGCCCACTCCACGATCCGGGGGTCGAGCGGCTTCACCCAGCGGGCGTTGACCACACCTGTGCCGATGCCCCGGCCGGAGAGGTCGGCGGCGACCTTCTCGGCGATCTCGACCATTCGGCCCACCGCGACCAGGAGCACCTCGTCACCCTCGGAGACCAGCTCGGCCTGACCGATGGGCAATGGCTCCACAGGAAGAGAGGGCACCGAGACCGCCCCGCCCTTCGGGTAGCGGATCGCAATCGGGCCCTGATGATCGACCGCGGTCTCGATCATCGCGCACAGCTCCGTGGCGTCGGCAGGGGCGCCGACCACCAGGTTCGGGATCATGCGGAGATAGCTGAGATCGAGGACCCCGTGATGACTGGGCCCGTCCGGACCTGTGATCCCGGCTCTGTCGATGAGCAGCGTCACGGGCAGGTCGTGGAGAGCGACGTCGGTGACGATCTGGTCGAAAGCCCGCTGCAGGAACGACGAGTAGATGGCGACCACCGGGTGCTTTCCGGCCATCGCCATCCCCGCCGCCAGTGTCACCGTGTGCTGCTCGGCGATGCCGGTGTCGAAGACCCGGTCCGGGAAACGCTGCGCCATCTGCTTGAGACCGCTGCTGGAGACCATGGCCGCCGAGATCCCGATCAGGTCGGGATGCCGTGCCGCCGCGTCGGCCAGGGCGCGGCCGGCGACATCGGTCAGCTTGAGCTCGGACTTGTGGGCCTTGCCGGTGGCGAGGTCGAAGGCGCCGACACCGTGCAGCTTCTCCTCCTCGTCCTCGATGGCGGGCTGGTAGCCGTTTCCCTTCTGGGTCAGGACGTGGACCACGACCGGCTCGTTGTAGGTCTTGGCCCGCTCCAGGGTCTCCTCGATGAGGGCGATGTCGTGACCGTCGATGGCCCCGGAGTACTTGATGTCGAGGGCGTCGAAGACGGTGGCAGGCTCGAGGATCTGCTTGACGGCGTCCTTCATGCGACCCGCCATCTCGTCGGCGGTCTCGCCGACGAGGGGAATACCGCGCAGGATCCGGCCGATGGCGTGCTTGGCCCGCTCGTAACGGGGGTCGATCCGGTAATGGGCCAGGTTCGACAGGGCCGCCAACCCGCCCACGGTGGGGGCATAGGAGCGGCCATTGTCGTTGAGGATGATCATCAGCCTCTCGGGGCGAACCACGCTGATGTGGTTGAGGGCCTCGTAGGCCATCCCTCCCGTGAAAGCCCCGTCACCGATGACCGCCACGGTCCAGCCCTCGTAGCCGGCGAGAGCGTGGCCAAGGGCGTAGCTCAGCGAGGTGGAGGCGTGGCTGTTCTCGACGAAGTCGTGCTCCGACTCCTCCCGGCTCGGGTATCCGGAGAGACCACGCGTGTGACGCAGGGTGTCGAACTCGTCCGCCCGGCCGGTGAGGATCTTGTGGACATAGGCCTGGTGCCCGACGTCCCAGATGATGCGATCCCGTGGCGACTCGAACACCCGATGGAGAGCAAGGGTCAGCTCGACCACACCCAGGTTCGGGGAGAGATGCCCCCCGGTCTTGGAGACCTTCTCCAGGATGAAAGAGCGGATCTCCTCGCTGAGCGTGGCCAGCTCGCGATAGTCCAGGGAGCGCAGGTCAGCAGGCTTGGTGATCGATTCGATCATGTCGATGTGCCGGGGACGTCCGGCGTGAACAGCCTAATTGCCCTGGGGAGTTTCTCCCTCACGGTGCAGGGGGTTCCATTCGTTCTGGGCGTGCTTTGCGCGTATATGCGCCAAATCCACGCCCAGAACGGTTTCAGATCAGGTGGGCGGCGCTCCGGATGACGGCCAGTTCCTGCAGGGTCTCGTGGGTGTCGACGTAGGCGTCGCCGGTGACCCTGGTCCATGTGCCGTTCGGCCCCAGTTCCCAGGCCAGGGTGTCGTCCGCAAACAGGACGTCGAAGATCTCGTCCATCCGGAACTGCAGATCGGGGTCCGTCACCGGGGCCAGGGCCTCGACCCGACGATCAAGGTTGCGCGGCATCATGTCCGCCGACCCGTACAGATAGGTGCGCTCCCGCCCCCGGGCCCCGAATCGGTAGATGCGGGAGTGCTCCAGATACCGGCCGACGATCGACCGCACCGAGATGTTCTCGGAGAGACCGGGCACGCCGGGGACCAGACAGCAGATGCCGCGGACACAGAGATCGATCCTGGTCCCGGCCTGTGAGGCCTTGTAGAGCGCCTCGATGATCCCCGCATCGACCAGGGAGTTCATCTTCATGGTGATATGCCCGTCGCCGCGGGACGCCTCGTCCTCGATCAGGGCCATGATCCTCTGGCGGATCCCGTCCGGGGACACGGCCAGGGAGCGATACCGGGTCTGGCGGCTGTAGCCGGTGAGATAGTTGAACAGATCGGAGAGGTCCGAGCCCAGGTCGGGGTCGGCGGTGAAAACGCCGACGTCCTCGTAGATCCGCGCAGTGTTCTCGTTGTAGTTGCCGGTGCCGATGTGGGCGTACCGGACGACCCGGTCGCCCTCGCGCCGCATGACCAGGGCGATCTTGGTGTGGGTCTTGAGACCGACCACGCCGTACATCACGTGGACCCCGACGTCTTCCAGCCGTTGCGCCCATTCGATGTTGCGCTCCTCGTCGAACCTCGCCTTGAGCTCGACCAGGGCCACCACCTGCTTGCCCCGCTCGGCGGCGTCGATCAGGGACTGCATGATCTGGCTGTTGCGGTTGGTCCGGTAGAGGGTCATTTTTATGGCCAGCACGTCGGGGTCCTTGGCCGCCCGGGTGATGAACGCCTCCACCGTGGAGGGGAACGAGTCGTAGGGGTGATGCGCCATGAGGTCGCCCTGACGGATCACCTCGAAGATGTCGACCGTGTCGCTGGGCCCGGCCGAGAGACGCGGTGGTGTGACCCCGGTGAAGACGGGGAACTTGAGCTCGGGTAGGTCCAGGTCGAAGACGCCCCACAGACCCGAGAGATCGAGGGGACCGTCGACCCGGTAGACGTCCTCCTCGGCCGCGCCCATCTCCCGCATCAGCAGGTCGAGCACCTCGTCGGGCATGTCGGGATGGACCTCGAGACGGACGACACGGCCAAACCGGCGCTGGGTCAGCTCCGACTCGATCGTCATCAGCAGGTCGCCGCCCTCGTCCTCCTCGACCTCGAAGTCGGCGTTGCGGGTGACCCGGAACACGTGGTGTCCGAGTACCTCCATGCCAGGGAACAGCGAGTCGAGATGGGAGGCGATCACCTGCTCCAGGGGCACGAACCGCTCGCCGTCCGGCAGCACCACGAACCGGGGCAGGATCGGCGGGATCTTCACCCGGGCGAACCGGGTGAGCCGGGTCTCCGGGTTGCGCACGAAGATGGCCAGGTTGAGCGACAGGTTGGAGATGTAGGGGAACGGGTGCGCCGGGTCGACCGCCAGCGGGGTCAGGACCGGGAAGACCTGGTCACGGAAGTACTCGCGCAGCCGGG
>DASSVE010000166.1:0-47118 GCA_035706345.1 Acidimicrobiia bacterium | reverse complement strand
CGCGGCGACACCGGCCCCTGCCACCACGTCACGCATGGCCGGGTCGGTGAGACCACCGGTGTCGTTGACGATCACGGCACCGGCATCGATCGCCGCCTCGGCCACCTCCGGCTTCCATGTGTCGATGGCCACGAGATGCTCCTCGGCCACGAGCGCCTCGATGGCGGGCACCACCAGTGAGATCTCGTCCGCGGCGTCGATGGTCGGGTTGTCCAGATGCGACGACTGGCCACCGAGGTCGATCAGGCTGGCCCCCCACTTCCGGTAGCGATCGGCCATCAGAACCGCCTCGTCGACCGAGCGTGCGATGGTGTGGGTGTTCTTCGAGTCCGGGGAGACATTGATGACACCCATCACGTGGGTCACGCCGCCGAGCGGAAGACGGTGCTCTCCGAGATCGAGGTCAGTCACAGCCCGAGGTTACGGCCGGTAAGCGGTCTCCACTATCCGGCCAGGAATCGGCGATACCAATGACCGCTGGCCTTCACCGTGCGCTCCATCGTGGACCTGTCCACGTGGATGATCCCGAAGAGCTTGGAGTAGCCACGGGCCCATTCGAAGTTGTCGAGAAGACTCCATACGAAGTACCCGGTGACGTTCACCCCGCGCTCGCGGGCCACCCGGATGGCCTCGATGTGGCTCTCCAGATAGGCGATGCGCTTCGGATCCTCGACGGCGCCGTTGCCCGTCGAGTCATCCGGGTAGGCGGCACCGTTCTCCATGATCATCAGCGACAGACCGGGAAGAAGCCGCCCGATCCTCTCCAGCATCCAAGTGAGACCTTCTGGCTGGACACCCCAACCCATCTCGGTCAACTCGCCCGGCGGCTCGGCGATGCCGGCCTCCTCCGGACCGGGCCACGCCGGCATGGGCTGAGCCCCGGGGACGTGCTTCACATGGTTGACGTTGTAGTAATTGATGCCCAGGTAGTCGACCGGTTGCACCGAGTCCGACAACGCCTTCAGATCGATCTGGTCGGCCACACCCCACTTCTGGTGGTAGTCGAGGATCTCGCTCGGATAGACGCCGTCGAACACCGCTCCCAGGAAGAGCCGGTTCTGGATGGCGTCGACGCCGTTGGCGGCCGCCTCCGCGACCTCGTCCACCGGCCAGGCCGGGATCAGGTTGAGCACGATCCCGATCTTGTCTCCCTCGTGGGGGTTGGTCCCTCGCATCACACCTACCGCGGCGTGATGGGCCAGCATCAGATGATGTGCGGCGACAAAAGCCGACCCGGGATCGGTGAGCCCCGGGGCGTGCTCGCCGGCGCTGTGACCGAGGAATGCGGTGCACCACGGCTCGTTGAAGGTCGACCAGACCTGGACGAGGTCGCCAAGTTGCTCCTTCGCCGTACGGGCGTAGTGAGCGAACCACGAGACCGACTCGGAGTTGAGCCACCCACCTCGATCCTGCAACGCCTGGGGAAGGTCCCAGTGATACAGGGTGGCGGCCGGTGTGATCCCACGTGAGTTCAGCTCCGTGCACAGTCTTCGGTAGAAGTCGACACCCTCCGGGTTCACGGCTCCGTCCCCATCCGGTATCAGGCGGGACCATGAGATCGAGAAGCGGTAGGCGTTGACCCCCAGGTATCCCATCAGGGCCACGTCTTCGCGGTAGCGGTGATAGTGGTCGACGGCCACATCGCCGTTGTCGCCGTTGAGGGTCTTCCCAGGGGTGTGGGAGAAGGTGTCCCAGATGGACGGTGCCCGCCCGCCCTCGTCCCAGGCGCCCTCCACCTGATAGGCGGCGGTCGCCACCCCCCAGAGAAAGTTTGGCGGAAACTGGGAGGCACGGGGTGCCGCGGTCACTGTCTGTTCGGTTGCCATCACGCCCCTATTTCTGGACTCCGGAGAGATCGATGCCCTTCAGGAAAACCCTCTGTGCGAACAGGAAGACCATCACCGGGATGATCAGAGCGAGCATCGCCCCACTCTGGATCAGGTTCGGCTGGCTGTCGTAGAGGGTGTTGAAGGTCCGCAGCCCGACCGAGATCGGCTGCAAGTCCGGACGTGTCGAAAGATAGATCATCGGCTCGAAGAAGTCGTTCCACGCGAAGTAGAAGTGGAAGAGGGACACGGCCACGATCGCCGGTTTCATCTGCGGGAGGATCACCGACCACAGCGTGCGCAGCGGCCCGGCCCCATCGATGGTGGCTGCCTCGTCGAGTTCCTTGGGAATGGTGAGGAAGTACTGCCGGAGCAGGAAAACGTTGAAGGCGTTGGCGAAGAAGTGGGGCACGATGAGCGGGAGCCAGGTGCCGACCCACCCGATGCTAACGAACACGGTGTACGTGGGGACGAGCATCGTGAATTTGGGAAGGATGATGGTGGCGATCAGGACCACCAGGATCGATCGCCCGAAAGGCACCTTGAACCTCGCCAGGCCGTAGGCGACGAGGATCGAAGAGGCCACCGCCCCCAGGGTGCCGATGCCTGCGATCACCAGGGTGTTGCGCAGGAGCAGCGGGAACTCCATGAGGTCCCATGCCCGGGTGAAGTTCTCCCACTGCGGGTCGAGCTCGTAGGCGGGCTCCAGCGTCCTCCAGTTGCCCTCCCACTCGATGATCCCGGCCTCGGGGTCGCTGGGGTCGATGAACTGGGAGACCTGGCGTCGGGGTTGATAGAGGGCGAGGGCGCGCTCGGAGCCGTCCGGCATCGGCACGGTGTAGATGTCGAGGACCTCGCCCTCGTATTCGAACGTCGCCGGTGACTTGGGCAGGATCGGCGACTGCAGGTTCGTGATCATCTGCTCCGACTTGAGCGAGGTCACGATCATGTATCCCAGGGGCAGCAGGAAGACGAAGAGGGTGAGACCGGTGAACCCGGTGACGAGCCAGCCGTCGAATCGGAACCGCCGCTTGGGTCGCGGCGCCTCGGGGGCATCGGCGGCTCGCTGACCGCGATCACGTTCCAGGACGGCGGTCATGCGTTCTCGTACTCGTAGTGGACCCAGTACTTGGCTGACCAGAACAGGGCCCCGGTGATGGCCAGGGCGACGATGAACAGGGCCCAGGCCAGCGTGGCTGCGTAGCCCATGTCGAAGAACTGGAATCCCTGCCTGAAGAAGTAGAGGGCATAGAAGAGGGTGGCGCCGTTGGGGTCACCCGATCCGTTGTTGAGGACGAAGGGGACCAGGAAGTAGTTGAAGATCCCGATGAGCACGATCACCGCGTTGTAGAAGATGATCGGGGTGATGAAGGGGAAGGTGACGTGGCGGAACAACTGCCACTCCGAGGCGCCGTCGATCTTGGCCGCGTCGTACAGGGACGAGGGCACACCGTTCATCGAGGCGATGAAGATGATCAGGGCGTTGCCCACGCCCCACAGACCGATGAACACCAGGGACGGATAGACCCAGGTCTCGTCGGAGAACCACGAGGGCCCGTCGATGCCGACCACCGCCAGCATCTTGTTCACCCACCCGATCTGGCCGTTCATGATCCCGCCGAAGATGAGGACCGCGGCCACGAACGGGATGATGGAGGGCATGTAGAAGAGGGCCCGGAAGGTCTCCCGTCCCTTGAGGGACTTGCTCACCAGCAGGTAGGCGAGAAGCATCGGGAAGAAGATGGCAACCGGGAACGCCAGGGCGCCGTACTTGAGTGTGACCAACGCCGACTGGCGGACCGCAGGATCGGTGAACAGACGGCGCCAGTTGTCGAACCAGATGAAGTTGGTGGGCTCGTTCGCCACCAGGTTGAAGTCGGTGAACGAGAACCAGAGCGAGGCCACCATCGGGATCGCGTACCAGAGGAAGAACCCGACGATCCAGGGCATCACGAACCACAACCCGACCCGGCCCCGTCGCTGAGCCAGGGTCTTCTTCTTGCCTGAGCTGGCGGGGGTGGTCGATTCCTCGACCACCCCCGAACCAGTCGTTGTCGTCACTCCGTCTCGGACGCCGGGACTAACCGGCGTTCTCCTCGAAGATCACGGTCAGGTCGGACTCCGCATCGGCGATGGCAGCATTCACATCCAGCGCCCCATCCGAGAGGATGGCGCTCTCGAGCTCGCCCAGCCTCACCTTGTACTCGCCCCACCCGGGGACGGCGGACTCGTGGCTGGGATCGTCGGCGAAAGCCGCCCCGTCCAGCGCCACCTGCCAGTTGACACCCTGCGGGTAGCGCTCGTCCAGACCGGCCAGGTAGGCATCGGTCAGGGTCGGGTCCGCCGGAGCGCCTCCGTACGCCTGCAGCAGTGGCAGCGCAGCCTCTGTCAGCAGGTAGTACATGGTGCGGAACGCCTCTTCGGGATGCTCTGTCGAAGCCAGGATCCGGAAGGTGTCGGCGTGCATGTTGGCGGTGACTTTTCCGTCATTTGACGGCAGGACCGCCAGGTCCCAGAAGTCGCCGGTGATGTTGTTCGCCTCGTCGGCGATGCAGCACGTGTACCAGAGATGGGTGGCGGCCATCGCCAGATTCCCGGTCTGGAACACGTTGTCGCCCACGGCGTCCATCTGCTCCTGGCTCGGGGAGATGCCGAGGTCCCAGATGGCGTCGTGCCACCAGTTCCACTCGTCTTCCCAGACGGTCGGGATGTCGGCGGTGCCGTCATCGGCCATCGGGTAGCCGGCACCCCAGTAGGAGCCGTTCTGGAAGACGCGGGTCGTCCACTGCCAGTGGAATCCCCACTGCACCGTGCTCGTCCGATCGAAGGCCGGGTCGGTGGCGTCGACACCGTTGCCATCGACCGAGAGGATCTGGGCGATCTCGGTCACCTTGTCGTAGTCCCAGGGGCCTTCCCACTCGGTTCCCTCGCCATAGACGGCGGTCCCGTCGGGCCCGTACTCCGAAGGCGGGTACGGGAGACCAGCCTCGTCGAACAGGTCCCGGTTGTAATAGAGCACCGACGGGTAGGACGCGAACGGAAGCCCGACGAGGGTCCCGTCCGGCTCACGCTGGTTCTCGATGGCGGCGTCCTCCCACATCGACGTGTCGACACCGGTCGACTCGATCAGGGGCTCGATGTCCAGGTAGAGACCGGCGTACTCGTTGGAGCCGTCCCGGCCCACCGGCCCGATGATGTCGGGTGCGTTGCCCGAGGCGATCTCTGTAGCCAGAGTCTCGTAGGCGACGTCGTTCTCGACGATCTCGATGACCAGCTCGATCTCGTCCTGAGAGGCGTTGAAGGCCTCTACGACGTCACGCTGGGCCTGCTCCTGCTCGGGCTGGCCGCCGGCACCGAGACCGATGAACCATCGGACAGTAGTCTTGTCACCGGATGCTCCCGAGTCTGCAGTGGTATCCGTGGACCCCTCAGTGGTGTCCGTGGATCCTTCGGTGGTATCCGTGACGCCGTCGGTGGTGGTATCCGTTGAATCGCCGCTGCCGCCACAGGCAGCGATGATCATCGCGAGAGCCACCACCGCGGCGAAGCTCTTCGATCTTCTCATTGCGGTCGGTTCTCCTCCTTGTGTTGCTTCGGTCAGGCCCCGGCCCAACCCCGTTTCGCCCGCACACGGTGCGAGTCGTCTTCTCCCGGAGCGTCACGGGGCTCATGCCGAAGACCCCCGCACCACCAGCTCGGTGGGTAAGAGGACCCTCCTCGGCCCGCTCTCGCGATTCTCCAGAAGACTCAACAAGGTCCGCGCCGCCTCATGACCGATCTCCCCCACCCCCTGACGGACCGTGGTCAGAGGTGGGTCGAGCTGGGAGGCGAACTCGAGATCGTCGAAACCGGCCACGGCGACGTCGCCCGGTATGGACAGGCCTGCTTCGGCCAGGGCCTGATAGGCGCCGCGCGCCGTGTTGTCGTTGCCGCAGAAGAGGGCATCGAACACGACACCACTCTCGATGAGCTTCTTGGTCGCCTCGTAGCCGCTCTCGTCGGTGTAGTCACCGGGGACGACATGACCCTCGGCATCGAGACCCGCTTTGCGCAGCGCCCGGCGGAAGCCGATGGCCCGGTCCCGCCCGGAGACGCTGTTGGGCCGGCCGGTGATGTGGTAGATCTGCTTGCGACCGGTGGCGATCAGATGGGTGGTTATGGCGTCGGACGCAGCCTCGTGATCGACGTCGACGTAACTGGCATCACGGTCGGCCCGACGATGACCCACCAGGACCACCGGCAGGTCCGAAGCCCGCAGACCGTCCACCAACGGGTCGTCGATGGTGTCGGCGGTGACGATGACCCCGTCCAGCATCCCCATGCCGAGGATGTTGTCGAGAGTCTCCTCCTTTGTCCGGTTGCCCAGCCAGAGCATCATCCCGGCGGCCTGCTCGGTGAGCGAGTCGCATATGCCGGTGAGGAGTTGGGAGAAGTAGGCGTCGGCGAAAGTCAGCGGCGCCGCGACGTGCATGACTACGCCGACCACGCCGGACCGACCGCTGGCCAGATTCCTGGCGGCGAGATTGGGGCGGTAGTTCGTGGTCTCGATGACATCGAGGACCCGCTGCCTGGTCTCGGGAGAAACCGACCCGCCGTTGATGACCCGGGAGACGGTGGCCCGCGACACACCGCTCAGGGCGGCCAGGTCATCCAGGGTGCGGGCCATCCGGACTTTCACTCCTCCTTGAAAGCGCTCTCAAACTTATCGGGGAAAGATCAATGGTGTCAAGCGATTCGGGGATGAAATATCAGGGCAAATGGCTGAAAGCGCTTTCAGCTATAGTTTTCGCCTCACCCGAGGGAAGACGGATACATGCCCGTTGAAGGTCGATTCCTCACCGGGGTCAACTACTGGCCCCGACGCAAGGCGATGTACTGGTGGTCCGACTTCGACCGGGCCGAGGTCGCTGACGAGTTCGACATCATCGCCTCGCTCGGCATGGACGTCGTCCGGATATTTCTCCTCTGGGACCACTGGCAGGAGACCCCCGACACCGTCTCGGCCGACCGTCTCCGCGATCTGGTCACCGTGTGCGACATCGCCGCAGAGCGCCAACTGGGGCTCGACGTAACCTTCTTCACCGGGCACATGAGCGGCCCGAACTGGGCGCCCGGATGGCTGCTCGATCCCGAGGCGACCTTCCACCCGTCGCCATACGTCCGCCAGGTGGTCAGCGGCAACCGGGTGGTCGACTCCACCTACCGGAACATGTTCCACGACCCGATCGCACTCGCCGCAGAGCGTCTCCTACTCGAGACCGTGGTCGGCGAGCTGGCCGACCACGAAGGGGTCTGGATGTGGAACCTCGGGAACGAGCCCGACCTGTTCGCCCAGCCCCGCACGGCAGCCGATGGCGCCGCATGGGTGGCCGAGATGACCGACCTGATCCGGTCCATTGACCCGGCACACCCGGTGACCACCGGTCTCCACGTGGCCAGTCTCCTCGAGGACAACGGCTTCCGTGTCGACCAGGTGTTCGCCACGGCGGACATGTCGGTCATGCACGGCTACCCGATGTACATCCCGTGGGCGCGCGACAACCTGGACCCGGACTTCGTCCCCTTCTTGTGCTCCCTGACCGCGGCTCTGAGCGGCAAGCCGATCCTCGCCGAGGAGTGGGGCGGGTGCACCGCGCCCAACGACTCCGGCTCGGTGACGTGGGAGTGGATTTCTTACGGTCGGCCGAGGACCCAGTTCATGGCCGGAGAGGAAGCCTTCGCCGAATATGTGGCCGCCACTCTCCCCAACCTCGTCGAAGTGGGTGCGTTGGGCGCCTTCTTGTGGTGCTTCGCCGACTACGCCCCCGAGCTCTGGGACCGTCCGCCCTGTGACGAAGGCGGGGCCAAGCACGAGCGGCATTTCGGTCTGGTGCGCCCTGACGGCACGCTGAAGCCCCACGCCGAGGTGATGCGCGCCTTCGCCGCCACCAACCCGAAGGTGCAGGCTCCGGCTCGCGCCGTCGATCTCGACGTGACCCCGGGCGACTACTACCAGGACCCGGCCGGGCACGCCCGAAGGCTCTATGAGGAGTTCTGAGCGCTCCACAACCGCCGCTAGAGATCCTCGAGAGCAGAGAGGATCTCGGCGACTGCCGGATCGGGGTCGATGTCACCCGTGTCGACTGTGAGCGCGCTGATCTCCCGGAGATAGGGCTCTCTTCTCTTCGATAGGTCCGCCCGACCCCTGGAGTCGATCGGGCGACGGTGTCGCCCGTGGTCGAGCCGACTGGCGATGACTTCCTCCGGGGCGACCAGATGCACCGTCAGGTGCTCGCTCATCGCCCGACGCCCCACCACGGTGTCCACAACGCTGGCCGCCGGGGCGATCACCGATGGCTCGGTCCTGCCCACCAGATCCAGGAACACCGCCAGCTCCTTCTCGTGCAAACTCGCCACGCCCTCGGCCGCGGCGATCTCGGCGCCGGTGCTCCCGGTTCGCTGCTCGAGGACCTCGTCCGAATCGAGGAACGGCCGACCAAGCGAGGCGGCGAGCAGTCTCCCGACCGTCGTCTTCCCCGCCCCCATGGCACCTGCCACCAGGATGTGCTGCCCCGAGCGCTGCCTGATCATGGGCACAGTGTGGTCAGTGTTCGAACCAAGACGAGTCATCGGCTCAGGTCGACGATCACGTCACCCTCCAGGTCAGTCCGGTGGACGGACCCCGATCGTTCCATGAGATCGATGACCCACTGGACCGGATGACCGAAGTCGTTCGGGCCGACCGAGATCACCGCTTCAGTGGCCCCGACCTCCTCCAGCCAAGAGGGGTCGGAGGTGGCCGCCCCGTGGTGGGGAACCTTGAGCACGTCGGCTCGGACATCGGACAGGTCGGTCTGGGCGTGGGTCTCGACGTCCCCGGAGAGGAGGATGCTGCGACCCGGCCCCTCCACGATCAAGACGATGCTCTGGTCGTTGGGTGAGGCATAGTGGCGCAGCGGCCCTTCCACCTGCATCGTCAAGGCCCCAAGCTGGTAGACCGTCCCGACCCCAGGCTCGACCACGCTCACCCCGTGTGCCGCTGCGGCCTCGAGCAGTTCGTCTGACACCGATGTCGAGTGCGGCTCGGTGTCGGCCCAGATCTGACCTATCGGCATCGACCCGGGAAGGTCGGTGAGACCGGCCGCGTGGTCGGCGTGGGCATGGGTTAGCACCACCAACTCGATCGACCCCACGCCGAACTCCCGAAGCTTTCTCAGCAGGGTCACGGGGTCGGGACCACCGTCCACCAGCGCGAATCGGCCCGGCCCGCCGTGTATGAGGATGGCGTCGCCTTGACCGACGTCGAGAACCACCACACCGACACCAGGTAGGTCCGATCCCCCTCCCAGGACCGTGAGCACGACCACCAGGCACCCGGCGACCACCCCTGGGGCCCGGAACCTGGGGAAGACGACGAACAGCAGCACCGGGATCAAGACCGCCACCAACCGGAAGATCGAGAGCTGAGGCCAGCCCGCCGCTCCTCGCGACAGGACCAGGACGAGACCGGAGAGCCATGCCGCCGGAGTGATCAGCCACGGGATGAGAGCAACACCCAGGGCACCGGTCACCGTGGCGGCAGCCACCACTGGTGCGGCCACCAGATTCACGAGCGGCGAGAGCAGGGGCACTGTGTCGAAGTGGGCGATGATCAGCGGCGCCACCGCGGTTTGGGCACCGGCGCTCACCGCCAGGGCCCGGCGCACTCGACCCTGCAGGGGCCAGCGGGAACCGACCAGGACGCCGCAGGTGGCCGCCACCGAAAGCTGGAACCCGACACTCCGGGCCAACCCGGGATCGGAGATCAGGAGGACGACAACGGCGAGGGAGATCAACTGCCAGGTCTCGAAGACGATCCCGAACAGACGCCCCCCGAGCGCCAGACCGGCCATCACCGAGGCCCGCAGCACCGAAGGCTCGAACCCGGTGGCTGCAGCGTAGGCGGGCAGGGCTGCCAGACCCAGAAGTGCCCGTCGTCGCGGGCCTGTCGCCAGGGGACCGGTCACCACGGCGATGAGACCCAGCATGAGCGCCACGTTCGATCCGCTCACAGCCACGAAGTGGGCCAGCCCGCTGCGGCGCATGGCGTCGACATCGGCTTCGGGGATGTCGTCGGTGGCCCCGATGAGAAACCCGGCGAGCAGAGCCCGGCCGGGATCCATCGGGCTGAGACGGCTCGTGACGGCACCACGGATCGCTCTGCCCATCACGTGGGGCCAGAACCGGCTCCTCTCGACAGCCGAGATCTGCGCTCGCTCCAGGATCGCCCCGTATGCCTTCCCACCGGCCCAGCCTGCCTCCGAAGTCATCCGACCTTCGACGACGACGGTGTCTCCACGTCCCACCGGCACCGGCTCTTCCAGGTCGACCAGCACAAGGCCTTGCTCGATCTCGGCCATGACCCAGGGGCCATAGGGACCCTCGACCACGTCCCCCACCACGGTGATCTCCCCGTGATACGGGCCTTCCGGGATTTCGTGAGCGACGGGATCGCCCGACAGGACCGTGGCGAGGACCCAGACCATGGCCGCCGATGCCAGCCAGGGGCGGGAGACACGTGGCGGCAGGGCCGGATGGCCCGGGCTCACGGTCTGACGAGGTCGCGCATGGCGGCCAACTTGGCCTCTCCGATTCCGGGGACCTCGAGAAGGTCCTCGACGGTCTCGAACCGCCCGTTCGCCTCCCGGAAGGCGACGATGCGCTCCGCCAGCACGGGCCCCACGCCGGGAAGCCTCTCCAGATCGGCCGCGGTGGCCTGGTTGAGGGAGATCACCCCGTCCTCCGAGGCCGCCTGCACCTCCCCTTCTCCCCCGTCCGGTCCGGGTATGACGATGTGCTCACCCGCCGTCACCGGCGCGGCCAGGTTCACCAGGTCGACCCGAGCATCGGGGAGGGCGCCGCCCGCGGCATCGACGACATCGGCGACGATGGCATCGGCCGGCACGTCGACCACGCCGGGATGGACCACCTGTCCAGAGACGTGAACCGTGACCGTCTCGGGTGTCTCCTCGACATGGGCTTCCACTCCGACTGCCGACATGGGCGCAGGGGCAGGTCGTTGCCAGCGGGCGGCGAGGGCACCGGTCAGCACGGCCAGCGCCCCGAGGATCAGGACGACGCCGGCCCTCCCCCGCATCTCTCCCATGACCGATACCTAACCCGTCTCCCTGATCGATTGGAACCCCTCCGTGGAGACGCCGATCGCGGGGCGGCGTCGGCCACAATCAGCCCATGGACTCAGGGATGAGACGGGCCACGCTGCGACGTCTCCTCGACGCCGCACTGGCCGCGGTCGAACCCGAGAGGCTCACGGCCGAGGCGCTCTCCGAGATCGAGCACGGCCCGGCGGCCATCATCGCAATCGGCAAGGCCGCCGCAGCCATGTCCCGCGGTGCGGCCAAGGCTCTGGGCCAGGTCGAGGGGATCTGTGTGGCGCAGGAACCGGGTGAGGTTCCCGATGGTGTCGAACTGTTGCTCGGCGATCACCCCATCCCCCTCGAACGGTCCTTCGAGGCGGGACGGCGGGTGCTCGAGACGGCGACAAAGGCGTCGCATCGGATCGTCGCCCTCATCTCCGGCGGTGGATCCGCCCTCTGCGAGGTACCGATCGAGGGTGTCAGCCCGGAGTTCGTGAGCGAGGTCAACCAGGCCCTCCTCGCCCATGGCGCACCCATCGGCGAGGCCAATCTGATCCGTGTCCACCTCTCCCGCCTCAAAGGTGGCGGGCTGGCCCGGGCCGCAGCCACGCCGCCGATTACCTACGCCCTGTCCGACGTGTGTGGGGCGGACCCGCGTGTCATCGCCTCCGGGCCGACCGTGCACGTCCCCCGCGACCCGGATCGAGCGTTGTCAGCGATGCATACCCTCGGAATCGAGGTCCCTCCCGAAGTGGAGACGGCGATCAGGGCTGCACGCGACCACCCGTACGAGACGGTACCGATCAGGATCATCGGGGACGGGCACACGGCAGCCACGGGTCTGGTCATGGCAGCGGCCGAAATCGGCCTGGACGCCAGGGCTCTCGACACCTGGGTGCAAGGGGATGCCGAGGAAGCTGTGGGGCGGCTCCTGAAGGACGAAGGTCCCGGGTTGACCGTCGCTGCCGGCGAGCCCGTCGTCGAGGTCCGCGGCGATGGGCGGGGCGGACGGGCCACGCACGCTGCCCTCATTGCCGCCATCCGTCTGGCCGAGAGCGACGACTTGTTCGCCGCCCTGGCCACAGACGGGAAGGACGGGAACACGTCCGCAGCCGGCGCCATCGTCGACGGCAGCACGGTCACGCGAGCCGGCGACGACCCGGTCGAAGCCCTTCGACGTTGCGACGCTGCCACCTTTCTCGAGCGCAGCGGCGACTTGATCGTGACGGGGCCCACTGGGACCAACGTCTCCGATCTATGGGTGCTCTGGCGTGGAGCGGCCCGGTAGGGTCGCCGCCATGCTGGACCCATCGATCTATCTGATCCCGTCCGATAGCGACCTCGACCTGGAGAGCCACGACCCGGATGCCAAGACTGGTTTCGAGGGTGGCAAGGCCGAGGGCCAGGCGGCCTTGCCGGTTCAGACCAAGCAGCTAGCCGAGCTACAGCGGCGTCTCTGGGCCGAGGCGAAGCGGAGTCTCCTCCTGGTCCTCCAGGCCACCGACACGGGTGGCAAGGACGGCACCATCCGTCACGTGTTCAGGGGCGTCAACCCACAGGGGGTGCGGGTGCACAGCTTCGGGGTCCCCTCGGAGACGGAACTGGCCCACGACTACCTGTGGCGGATCCACGCTCACGTCCCCCCGGACGGGTACATCGGGGTCTTCAACCGCTCCCACTACGAGGACGTCCTGGTGGTGCGGGTCAAGGACCTGGCTCCGGAAGAGGTCTGGTCCAAGCGCTACCAGCACATCCGCGAGTTCGAGAGGGTGCTCTCCGACGAGGGCACCACGATCGTCAAGGTGTTCCTCAACATCTCGAAAGATGAGCAGAAGGAGCGGCTCGAGGCCCGACTCGACGAGCCCGACAAGACGTGGAAGTTTCGCAAGGGCGACGTCGACGACCGGGCGCTCTGGGACGACTTCAGGACCGCATATGCCGACGCCATTCGGGAGACGTCGACCGACCACGCCCCCTGGTACGTGGTCCCGGCGAACCGGAAGTGGTACCGCAACCTGGTCGTCTCCCGGATCCTGATCGACACGCTGGAGAGGATGGACCCGCAGTATCCCGAGCCCGAGGAAGGGCTCGAGGACGTGGTCATCGAGTGAGTGTGGCGAGCTGGGCGGTGACTGCCCGCGCCTCCCGCTCGGCGCTGATGTCCAGATAGGCCTGGCGGGCGGTCTTCCCGCTGAGACGGCCCTTCACATACTCCCTGATGTACGAGAGCGTGAACCGGAGATAGCCGGCGGCCTTGTACTGGCGGACGTGAACCAGTTCGTGGATCACCAGCCTGGCCAGCCGATCTGGTTCGCCGTGCAGGACGCCGGGATCCACGAAGACCAGCCGCCCATGGGTCTGGCCCTGGATTCCCTTCCGCCACAACGATCGCATGAGGATCGATGCGGGCCAGACGTTGACCCGCTCGGGATCGACGGGCGCGAGATGGCTGCGCAGGACCTCGAGGTCGTAGCCGGCCCTCAGGAGGATGCGTCCGGCGTTCACCCGACGACGACGTTGACCAGGCTCGGCGGCCGGGCGATGACCTTCTTCACCTCGTTGCCGTCGATCCAGGTCTGGACCTTCTCCGAGCTCATGGCCAGCTCGGTGGCCTGGTCGGGGGTCAGATCAGCAGAGACTTCGATGCGATCCCGCACCTTGCCGTTGACCTGGATCACCAGGGTGACGGTCTCCTCCTTGGCCAGCTCCTCGTCCCACTCTGGCCAGGGCTCGGTCGCCAGCATGTCTCCATGTCCCAGACGCTCCCACAGCTCGTGGGCGATGTGCGGGGTCATCGGCGAAAGCATCAGGAGGAGCAGACGCACCACTTCGTCGACGGTCTCCTTGTGCGGGGATTCCGTCACGTAGTCGGACAGCGAGTTGACCAGGACCATCAGAGCCGGCACCGCCGTGTTGAAGTGGAAGCGCTCGATGTCCTCGGTCACCTTGCGGAGGGTTCGGTGGGCCAGACCGAGCATTTCGCGCTCGCGCTCCCCCGGCTCAGCCTCCGAGTACCGATGCTCGTCGGTGGCCAGCCTCCACACCCGGTCCAGGAAGCGGCGGGTGCCGTCGATGCCCCGGTCGTTCCAGACCGCGTCGTCGGTGGGAGGGCCCATGAATAGGTGATAGAGACGCAGCGAATCGGCCCCGTGGCTCTCGAACTGCTCCATCGGGTCGACCACGTTCCCCTTGGACTTCGACATCTTGGCGCCACCCAGGGTGATCATTCCCTGGGTGAACAGCCGGGCGAAGGGCTCCTCGACGCTGGAGAGATCGATGTCGTAAAGGAACTTGGTGATGAACCGCGCGTACAGGAGGTGGAGGATGGCGTGCTCGATACCCCCGATGTACTGGTCGACCGGCATCCAATAGGCGGGCTTGGCCGGGTCGAAGATCGCCTGGTCGTTGTGCGGGTCGGCGTAGCGGAAGTAGTACCAGGAGGAGTCGACGAACGTGTCCATGGTGTCGGTCTCACGGCTGGCCGGCCCCTGGCATGACGGGCAGGTGGTGTTGACGAATTCGTCGACCGCCGCCAGCGGTGAACGCCCCTTGGGCAGGTAGTCCTCGACCTCGGGCAGCAGAATCGGCAGCTCGTCACGAGGCACCGGCACCAGACCGCACCGGGGGCAATTGATCATCGGGATGGGGCAGCCCCAATAGCGCTGACGGGAGATCAGCCAGTCCCGCAAGCGGTATTGGATGGCGGGCTCCCCGATCCCCTGCTCGACCAGCCATTCGATGATCCGCTGCTTGGCAGCCTGCTGGTCCAGACCGTCGAGGAACTCGGAGTTGATCGTCGGCCCGTCACCCACATACGCCTCACCCTCCCAGCCGTCGGAGGGTTGGACGGTGCGGATGATGTCGATCCCGTACTTGGTGGCGAAGTCCCAGTCTCTCTGGTCCTGGCCGGGCACGGCCATGATCGCCCCGGTCCCGTACCCCATCAGCACGTAGTCGGCGATGTAGATCGGGACACGGCGCCCGTTCACCGGGTTGATCGCATAGCGGCCGGTGAACACACCGGTCTTCTCCCCTTCGGCCATCCGGTCTATCTCGCTGGCGTTGGCGGCGGCCTCGATGTAGGCCCTGGCCTCCGACTCGTTCTCACTCCCGGCGATCAATTCCTCGACCAGGGGGTGCTCGGGGGCCAGCACGCAGAAGGTCATGCCGAAGATGGTGTCGGGTCTGGTGGTGAAGACCTCGAACTCACCCCCGTCTTCGACCTGGATGCGGAAACGGGCCCCCTCGGAGCGGCCGATCCAGTTGCGCTGCATCGTCTTCACTCGCTCCGGCCAATGCTCCAGGGTGTCGATGTCGGCCAGCAAACGGTCGGCGTAGTCGGTGATCTTGAAGAACCACTGGGCCAGGTTCCGCTTGACCACGGCGGTGCCGCAACGCTCGCAGAGACCGTCGATGACCTGCTCGTTGGCCAGGACGGTCTGGTCCTTCGGGCACCAGTTCACCGGGGCTTCGGTCTTGTAGGCCAGTTCCCGGTCGAACAGCTCCAGGAAGAGCCACTGGTCCCATCGATAGAAGCTGGGATCGTGCGAGGCGATCTCCCGATCCCAGTCGTACATCGAGCCCAGCTGACGGATCTGGGACCTCATGGTGGCGATCTGTCTCTCGGTGTTGATCTTGGGGTGGAGACCGCTGTTGATCGCGGCGTTCTCGGCGGGCAGCCCGAAACTGTCCCACCCCATCGGAGAGAGAACGTTGAAGCCCCGCATCCGCTTGTACCTGGTCAGCAGGTCGCCGTACGTGTAGTTGCGGACATGGCCCTGGTGGATGGCCCCCGACGGGTACGGGTACATGCAGACGTTGTAGAACTTGGGGCGGGTGGGGTCCTCGGTGACGTGGAACACCCCCTGCTCCTCCCAGCGCTCCTGCCAGCGCGACTCGACTTCCTTGTGGTCGTAGGACATCAGAAAACGTGAGGGTAATTGCTGCCTGCCATCATTGAGGATTCGATTCGAGACAGGAGTCAGGGGTATGACCATCGAAAGGGTCGGAGTGATCGGCGGTGGCCTGATGGGCAGCGGGATCGCCGAAGTCTGCGCCCGGGCGGGGAGCCACGTCGTGGTTCACGAGATCGACGCCGGTGCTGCCGAGGCTGCCCTGAAACGGATCGAAGGGTCGCTGAGCCGTGCCGTGGATCGGGGCAAGATGGACCCGGACGAGCGGGATGCGGTTCTGGAACGGATCTCGGTGGTCACCGATCTCAGTCATCAATCCGACCGACAGCTCGTGATCGAAGCGGCCACCGAGAACGAGATCCTCAAGAAGCAGATCTTCTCGGAATTGGACTCGGTGACGCCTCCGGAGACCATCCTGGCCTCGAACACCTCCTCGATCCCCATCACCCGTCTCGCCGCGGTGACCCGACGGCCGGAGAAGGTGGTCGGCCTTCACTTCTTCAACCCGGTCCCGGTGATGGCCCTGGTGGAGTTGGTGACCACGGTCAAGACCGACGAGGCCACGGTGGCCACGGTGCGCTCCTACGCCGAGACGTTGGGCAAGACCGTCATCCTCGCCAAGGACCGAGCCGGTTTCGTGGTCAACATGCTGCTCGTGCCCTACATGCTCGCCGCCATTCGCATGTACGAAGCGGGGGTCGCCAGTGCGGAGGACATCGACACAGGGATGAGATTGGGTGCCAACCATCCCATGGGGCCGCTGGAGCTGACCGACTTCGTCGGCCTCGACACCACCAAGTTCGTCGCCGACGTCCTGTTCGAGGAGTTCAAGGAACCCCTCTACGCCTCGCCCCCGCTGCTCACCCGCATGGTCGAGGCCGGGTTGCATGGCCGCAAGACCGGGGCCGGGTTCTACCGCTACGACTGAGGCCACGTCTAGGTCGAACGGCTCAAACCCGAGGGTCTGAGCCTGTGGACTCATGACAGAAGGCTTTTCCACAGCCATCATCACGGTGTCCCTGAAGGCTGGTGGAGAAGGTCAGGAAAGTGCTGGAACGAGAGGCTCCCATTTTCGAAGACTCGGGATCGACGCTGACCGAGATCATGCATCTGGTCGACGTCGACTACGGGGTCACATCGGAAGGCTGGAATGGCGAAACTGCACGTCTCTTCGCCATCGACACCGCCATGACGGTCATCCGTCGGAGCATCATCAGTCTCTCGGAGGCTGACCGGCACAGCATCGTGGCCCGACTCCAGGAGGCCAGGACCCTGGTGGTGGCCGGTCGGGACAGCGAACTGGGTTTCATCCAGGCGGCACTCGAGTCACATCTCTCGCTGGCAACCCCGGGTCTGGGGCGGCGTCTGTGGCTCAGCGCAATCGATGCATTGATTCCGAGCCCTTACCGGGCGGCACTCGTGTCCACCAAGAACGCCCTCGCAATTGGTGCGACCGAAGCGTTTGCCGACCTCTCGAACCTCCTCCGGGACCGGCTTCTCGCCCGTCTCGGTGAGGGCTCACTTCTCTCCGAGCCCAACCCGACCCTGTATCTGACCGCCTGACGGTCAGGTCACGTGGGACGGGCGCGCAGGGCGTCCCGGATCTCGGTCAGTAGCTCGACCTCGGTCGGCTCGCCCGGCTCCTCCTCGGTCTTGCGGCCGAAACGCTCCGTGAACGTGTTGTACGGCTTCACGATGAAGAGGAAGACCGCCAACGCGGTGAGCAGGAAGACCACCACCGCGGTGACGAACGCACCCCACATGATCACCGATCCGTTCACCTCCCAGACGAGGCTGTTGAAGTTCGGCTCCCCGAAGGGGATCGCCACGATGGGCATGATCACGTTCTCGACCAGGGAGTTGACCACGCTCTGGAAGGCGACGCCCATGATGAAGCCCACGGCGAGCATGACCACGTTGCCTTTGGCGATGAACTCCTTGAACTCCTGAATCATCCCCCGACCCTACCCATGCGGGGTGAGCGGTGCCCGATTTAGGTGACGGGGCAACCAGACATAGGTATTCGCCACCGATGGCAGCCGGCTCCTGAACTCATACGTTCCCGGTACGCAATCACGAGTGAGGAGCAGACAATGCGTACCGAGTCAACGAAGACATCCACCACCCAACACGGACCTGAGACCCCCAACCACTGGGCCATCGTCATCAGGAAGTGGCAGCGGGAGCTCGAAGTCCAGCGCTCGATCCGCCAGGCCGTGGAGCGGGCGTCCCGGGAGATCACATGAGCCGGGAACCCGCTTCCGATCGGGTGAGCTTGGAGCCGATCAGCCGCGACATCGCGGCGATCGCCCTGCGCGAAGTGTTCGAGGCGATGTCGCCAGCGTCCCGCTACCTCCGGTTCCACTCCCCCGTGCCCCGACTCACCTCGAGTCTGGAGCGGGCATTGAGCGACGTGGACGGGTCCCGTCACCGGGCGTGGAGGGCCGTTGTCGGTGAGCGCACAGTCGGGATCTCCCGACTGGTCACCGGCCGATCGGGTGAGATGGAACTGGCGGTGGAAGTCGCCGACGATTTCCACGGCCGCGGCATCGGGAAGAAGCTCAGCCTGGCCGCGTTGAGGGAAGCCCACGACGCCGGTGTGAGCTTCGTCCAGGTCATCGTGCACCCGGAGAATCGGAGCGGGCTCAACCTGTTCCGCAATCTCGGCGCAAGGCTCTCGTTCCGGGATGGCACCTTCGAGGGTGTGATCCCCGTCGGGATCGACCACTGGCAGGCGGCATGAGCACGCTGGCACCCGTTCTGCGCAGGGCCAAGAGCCCGGTGGTGTTCGACGCCATCCGGGACATCGCTCCAATGGCACTGGCGGTCATCCCCATCGGGCTCACCGTCGGGGCCAGCGCGGCCGCCTCTCCGATCAGCGGGCTCGCCGGGTGGCTGGGCGGGCCGCTGATCGTGGCCGGATCGGTCCACATCGCGGTGATCTCCCTCCTGTCCACCGGTGCCTCGGCGGTGGTGGTGATCCTCGCCGCTTTGGCCATTGGCGCCCGATTCGCCGCCTACTCCGCGGCCTTGTCCCCGGCGTTCGCAGGACAGCCCACCTGGTTCAAGCTCATCGGGCCGTATGTCCTGGTTGACCAGACCTATGCGGTTGCCTCGAACCGGATGGACGACAGCGCGGCGGGGTTCCGTCGCTACCTGTTGGTGGCCTCGGCCGTTCTCTTCGCGGTCTGGATAGTCGCCGTGAGCACCGGCCTCGCCCTCGGCAGGGTCATACCCGAGTCTCTCCAGCTCTGGATGGTGATGCCCCTGCTGTTCGCGGCGATGAGCGCCAAGGCCTTGGTCGACAAGGCTGCTGTGGCAGGTTTGGTAACTGCGGCCGTGACCGCGCTTGCCCTGTCTCCCCTACCGTCGGGCCTCGGTCTGACCGCTGGCATCGTCGCCGGGACGGTGGCCGGTTGGATGACGCGGGGTGCCAGATGAGAGAGATCATCATCGTCGCGACGGTCGGTCTGACGATGTTCGCCCTCAGGACGTCGTTCATCGTCCTCGCCGGCGAGCGACAGATGCCAACGTGGCTCGCCGGTGCGCTCGACCACCTGAAGCCGGCCGTCTTCGGCGCTCTGACCGCCACCATGCTGGTGACCCATGAGGGTGTAGGGCCGGAGCACCTCGCTGCCGTCGCTGTGGCTTTCGCGCTCGCCAGACGCGGCCTGGACCTGACATTGGCGATCCTGGCCGGGATGGTGCTGGTGACCGTGGCAGGTCTGATCGCCTGAGTAGGGTCAGAGCGATATCAGCATCTTGACCGAGACCGTCCCGACACGGTTGGTCATCTCCGCGAGGGGTTCGAATCCGAGTCTGCGGTAGAGCCTCACGGCCGGGTTCTCCGCCCGTGACGACAGGACGATGCCCCGGAACCGGCCCCGGGCTGATTCGACGAGCGTCTCGATCATCTCGGTGCCCAGCCCCCTCCCCTCCCAACCCGGAGTGACCGCCACTGCCAGCTCGGGGATCTCGTTGTCGATGAAGACCGGGTTGGCCCGATCTGCCTCACCCATCATGCGCACCCAGGCGGCGCCAACCGGCATGCCCTCCGACTCCGCCACGACGCCGAAGAACCCCGCCTCCGCCCAGCCGTCTATGTAGCCGACCAGGTCGGGGTTCGACCGGATGTCGTTCGGCTGGACTCCGGGCTCTTCGTTGGAGTGCGAGGCGTAGAAGAGCATCTGCCACAGGAAGTCCTCGTCGGCGGCGACGGTAGGCCGCAGGTTCCAGCCCTTGTCCATGCGGGCACCGTAACAATCGATCTCGAGAGCTCAGCTGGTGAAACGACTGGCCAGATCCTCACCGATGGCGGCAAGCTCGGCCCGCAGCTCGGGTGGATCCTCGACATCGAATCTCATCGAGAGACCGAGCAGGTAGCGGGCGAGCCAGCCCATCTCGTCGGCGCCGATCAGCAACCGGCAACTGGTCTCGTCGATGGGCTCCACCATCCCGATGGTGGGTGGGATCTCGCGCAGCGCCCGCTCGGCGGGGGCATGGAGCACGATCTGGGCACGGTATGCCCAGGCGTCGATGGCGATGCCGGTTTGCACCAGCTCGACCGGATCAGGGCCGGTGCGTCTCGCCGCCCGCATTCCGGTGGCTTTCGGCTCAGAGACCCTGTCGAGACGAAAGGTGCGCCAGTCGTCACGATCGAGATCGAAGGCGACGAGATACCAACGCCTGCCGGTGTGGACCAGACGGACCGGTTCGACATGGCGGCCCGTGTGCCTCCCCTGGTTGTCGACATACCCGAGACGGAGCCGCTCGCTCTTCCGGATGGCAGCCGCCACCAGGGCAAGGACTCCGTGGTCGACCTGGTGACGGGAGGACCCGAGTGTCGAGGTGGTGGCATCGGAGATGTCCTCCAACCGGGAGCGGAGTCGAGCCGGCAGGACATGCTCCAGCTTGGCGAGAGCGGAGAGCGAGGAGTCCTCGAGCCCACCGACCGCCGACGTCGTCGACACACGCAGACCGATGGCCACCGCGACCGCCTCGTCGTCGTCGAGGAGCAGCGGAGGGAGCTTCCCGCCGGCGCCCAATCGGTAGCCGCCACCCGGTCCCGCCATCGCCTCCACCGGATACCCGAGCTCTCGCAGACGGGTGATGTCCCTCCGGATGGTTCTCGGGGTCACCTCGAGCCGTCTTGCCAACTCCTCAGCAGTCCAGTCGATGCGACCTTCGAGAAGACCGAGCAGTTTGAGAAGACGTTCCGCGGTGTCCATCGAGATTGAGTATCCGAGAATATGCGGACCGATCCTGTCCGCAATTGCCGATACCTTACCGGAGTACGAGAGAGAGAAGGAAGAGCCATGATGAATTTCCTCAATCCGGACCTCGCCAAGATCCTGGCCGAAGAGAAGCGGGCCCGAGCGATGGCGAAGTCGAGCCGGCGTCGCGCTCTTCTCGAGAACCGGGAGCTCGGGTCGCGCACCGAACCAACAGAAGCCGTGATCATCGAGATCGACTTCGGGGCCGCCTGCGACCAAATTGGGGCCTGAATGAGCTGGAGGTACGTCGCCGAGACCACCACAGGGCCTATGGAGTGTCTGGCCCTCACCCCGGACCGGCTCGGGGACATGGCGACCGTGTTCGGGGAGCGCGGTGTGGCACGCCAGTGCTTCTGCATGCACTGGCGGCGCCCCGATGGCGGTTATCCGGACCGTCGTGACAACAAGGAGCGGTTCGCCGAGCTGACCAACGCCGGACCGCCCCCGGGTCTGTTGGGGTACGTCGACGGCCACCCGAAGGGTTGGGTCCAGGTAGGACCGCGTTCGGACTTCCCCACCATCGGGCGCTCCCGGTTGCTCAAGTCTCCTGACGACGTCGACGCATGGTCGATCAACTGCTTCGTGGTCAAAGCCGGGGAACGCCGTCAGGGCATCGGTCGGGGCCTCCTCGCCGCCGCCATCGGCTACGCCACCGATCAAGGAGCCAAGGTCATCGAGGCCTACCCGGTCGACGGAGCCCGTCAGTCGGTGGTCGACTACTTCACCGGAACCTTGAAGATGTTCTCCGACCATGGCTTCGTCGAGATCATCCGTCGCAACGACACCCGACCCATCGTCCGTCTCACCGTCTGAGTCAGTTCACCCGCCCGCATTAGGTTTCCGCCCATGAGCGGACCTATCGACGAGCTGGGGCGCCAGACCGCCAACCTCGGGATCAGCTCGATCGAGGTTCGCGAGGGCCGCATCGCCAACATCGGGCGTCTCGGGATCGTGCGGGTCCTGCCGACCAAGAATCGCCGCACCATCGGGCCCTGGTGCTTCGTGGACCTGATGCAGGCCGGTGACCTGGAGAACCCGCCACCACTCGAGATCGGTCCCCATCCGCACATCGGTCTGGCCACGGTCACGTGGCTGTTCACCGGCACGGCCCTGCACAGCGACTCCCTGGGGACCGAGCAGTTGATCCGCCCCGGCCAGCTCAACCTGATGACCGCCGGAAACGGTATCGCTCACGCCGAGGAGGGTGTCGCCACCGGAGAGACGTCTGAAGGGAGCAGGACGATGGGAGTGCAGATGTGGCTGGCACAGCCGGAGCGCACCCGTCACGGCACCTCGGCCTTCCAGCATCTCGAGGAGCTCCCCGTCACCGAGGTCAGCGGCGCCCGGGCCCGGGTGCTGATCGGCCGTCTGGAGGAGGCCGAGTCGCCTGCACTGTTCGGCCACCCGAGCATCGGTCTCGACCTGGAGCTGCGAGGCCCGTCAGTCATCCCCACCGATCCGGGCTTCGAGCACGGCGTGGTCCCGATCGACAGGACGGTGCGGGTCGACGAGGAGATCGTGCCACCCGGCTCGCTGGCCATCGTGCCCACCGGGCGTCAGGAGATCCGGTTGGACTCCACGGGTTACCCGGCCCGGGTCATGCTGCTCGGAGGCGAACCCCTGGGTGAGACAGTGAAGATGTGGTGGAACTTCGTCGCCAGGACCACCGACGAGCTCACCGAGGCCTGGCACGATTGGAACGTCGGCAACGAGGACCGATTCGGGCCGGTGCCCACCCAGCTGGCCAGGATCGAGGCTCCGACCCCTCCCTGGATCAAGCCGGACTAGGTGAGCTCGGTCTCCCGGAGCACGGCGACGTGGAAGACCGGGTCGAGATCCTCCAACTCCTTGCGCACCGCCTCGTTGAAGTCCCCGTAGAGATGGATCACCGCCTTGGCCGCCTTGGCCCCGGCGAACACATGGTTCTCCATCTGCTCGACATTGAGGCCGGCATCCCGCAGAACCGCGAACACCCGGCTCAACACACCGACCTGATCGGCATGCCGGATCCCGACGACGGTGGTGTGGGCCATCGGCGCCGCCAAATTGACCACACCGTCGATGACCCCGGCGGCGTAGCGGTCGACGATCTCGACCACCTTCCTGGCCACAGCCTCCTGGGCCTGGTCGGTGGATGCCCCAATGTGGTGAGTCCCGTACACGTGGGGATGCTGGGCCAGCTCGGACACGAACTCGGCCTCGCCCGCCTCCGGCTCGTTGGGGAACACGTCGAGGGCCGCCCAGAGCCCCTTCTCCTCGATGGCGGCGAGCAGGTCTTCGGCGACGACCACGTCGCCACGCGACGTGTTGATCAGGTAAGCGCCGTCTTTCATCAGGGAGAGGAAACCGGCGTTGACCATCCCCTTCGTCTCCGGAGTCGAGGGCACGTGCAGGGTGACGATGTCACAACGAGGCAGCATGCTGGCCAGGTCCGGGTACAGCTTCACCCCGAGCTCGGCCAGTTCCTCGGTCTGTTCCTCGTCACGGTCGCGTTCCAGACCGACCACCTTCATCCCGAAGGCGCGGGCACGTCTCGCCACCTCCAGACCCACCGAGCCCAGGCCGATGATCCCGATCCGACGCCCCATGAGCCCCCGGGACCTGGAGAACTCCGACTTGCGCCACTGTTCGGCGCGCAGGTCGACGACGTTGTCCGGGATGCGCCGGTCGACGGCGACGATCAGTCCCATGGTCAGCTCGGCGACCGCCACCGAGTTCTTGCCCCGGACGTTGGACACATAGATGGCGCGCTCAGACGCGGCTTCGACGTCGATGTTGTTGGTGCCCGAGCCGGCCCGGATGATGAGACTCAGCTCCCGGGCACTCTCGATTGCAGCCCGGGTGACCTCGGTGGACCGCACCACCAGGATCTCGGCGTCGGCGATGGCGTCGACCAGTCCGGCAGCATCGAGACGGGGCTCATAACGGACGTCGTGCCCACGATCGGCCAACTTCTGCAATTGCCGCTCGGAGAACTTGTCGGCGACGAGAAGACGCATCTCGTGCGGACAAACTAGCCGAACAAAGCGCCTGCGCCGCTCAACCTCCGCTGACCGCGTGGAGCACCCGGATCTGCGATCCCTCCCCCACCGGTCTCCCGAGGTCTGCCTGGTCTCCGTCGACGAAGAGCGACACATGAGGCCTGATCGCCCCGGTCTCGTCGACGATGTGGTTGCGGAGCCCGGGCAGCGTGGTGAAGAGGTCTTCGAGCACGTCGCCCAGCGTCGATCCGTGAGCTTCGTACCGGGACTCCGAGGTGACCGTCTCGGCGAGCAGCCTCGGCAGGATCACAAGAGCCATCAGGCGTGGAGGGTCACCGCGAGGATCCTGGGGAAGGCCGGATCGAGCTCCAGCCAGTTGTCGCCGTTGTCCCTGGTCAGCCAGAGCTTGCCACCGGTGGTCCCGAAACAGAACGCACCTTCGTGGTCCCCGTCGAAAGCGCCGCGCAGGACACCGGTGAACTGAGGCGAGTCGGACCAGCCGGAACCGGCCACCGACCAGCTGTCACCGTCGTCGTCGGATCGATACACCCGCAACTCGCCTTCGACGGGGACCCGGTTCTCGTCGGCCTGGAGCGGAATGGTGAGCAACCGCCCGCTTCCGTTGTCACGCCACATCACGAAGCCGAAGTTGGCCGGTAGCCCGTTCTCGATCCGCTCCCAGTTGTCACCGCCGTCGAAGCTGCGATACACACCGCTGTGGTCCTGGCGCCAGATCCGGCGCGCGTCGCCGGGGTCGTGGGCGACACAGTGCACGCAGTATCCGACCTCGGGCCGCGGAACGTCTTCGGGGATGCCCACCGGCGAGACACCGTCGTTCTTGGGCTCCCAGTTGCGTCCGCCGTCGTCGGATCGGAACACGCCCACCGCCGAGATCGCAACCCACTGGGTGTCACCGTCCACCTTCACCCGATGGGTGCACAACCCACCGAATCCGGGATGCCACTGCTCACGGGTCCGGTGCTCGTTGAGCCCGTCGATCGGCGCCCAGGTCACACCCTGGTCATCGGAGACGAAGAGACCCGCCTCGGCGACACCGGCCCAGATCCGGTCGCCGACGGTGTGGAAGGCCCATATCTGCTCCATCTTCCGACCGGATTCTTCCGGCCACGCCGGCGGTTCATCGGTCTGCTGCCAGTTCTCGAGATCTTCGCTGCGATGAACCCCCACCCCGAACCAGTTGCTGCCGACCGCGGCGAGCTCGGTGCCGTCGGGTGCCGTCCCGAAGGCGGTCACCTTCCATCCGGGGAACATCGGGCCGCTGACCTGCCAGGACGAGCCGGACTCCTCGACCAGGTATCCGCCCTTCTCGGTGCCGACTGCAATCTTCAATGGGGCTCCTCGATTGGGGGGCCTGAAGATAGCGACGCCCCTGTCTTAGGAGCTCAACCGGCCAGGGCGTGGAACGTCTCCCTGAGCGCCGGGTAGACAGCTGCATACCGCTGATGCAGATCCTCGTATGCGGGGGCGTCGGATGACGGCTCCGAAGCCGGCTCGGTGACCACCCACGAGTCGGTAGCCGCGGGGACGGACGGATGCCATCCACAGCCGACCGCGGCGAGGGTGGCGGCGCCATAGGCGGCCCCCTCGTTGGTCACAGTGGTGTCGATGCGGGTGTCCAACACGTCGGCGAGGATCTGTCGCCAGAGATCGCTCCTGATCCCACCACCGGATGCTCTGACCGAGTCGGGGTGGGGAACTCCCGCTGCCACCATGAGATCGAGACCGTCGCGCAGACCGAAGGCCACTCCTTCCAGGACGGCTCTGGTCATGTGGCGCAGATCGTGGGTGACGGTGAGCCCGACGAAGGCACCTCGGGCGCGCGGGTCCGGATGGGGGGTGCGCTCACCGGTGAGATAGGGAAGGAAGAGAAGGCCATCGGCGCCGGCGGGTACCTCGGCAGCTCCGGAGACCAGATCGGCGAACTCGGCATCGGGCGCCAGCGTGTCTCTCAGCCACCGCAGGCTGCCGGCCGCCGAGAGCATCACCCCCATCATGTGCCAGGTGTCGGGGACGGCATGACAGAAGGCGTGCACCCTTCCCTCCTGTTCCACCACCGGGCCGGCCGATGTGGCGAAGACGACACCGGAGGTCCCCAATGAGAGCGCCAGGACTCCCTGGGTGACGGCGCCGACACCAACGGCGTTGGCGGACTGATCCCCGCCACCGGCGACGACGACCGTGCCCGCGGCCAGACCGGTTTGGGTCGCAGCGTCAGAGGTCACGGTGCCGGTGACCTCCGGTCCCTCGAAGACGGGTGGGCAGATCTCGGGGTCGATGGAGAGGGCCTCCAGGACCTCGGGCGACCAGGTGCGACGGGCCAGGTCGAACAGGATGGTGCCCGAGCCGTCGGCGGCGTCCACCGCCAACTCCCCGGTGAGCCGGTACCTGACGTAGTCCTTGGGGAGGAGGATGGTGCGCACCCTCGCCCAGTTCTCCGGTTCGTGGTTGGCCACCCAGACCAGCTTGGGGGCAGTGAAACCGGTGAGTGCGTCGTTGCCTGTGGTGGCGATGAGATGTTGCCGGCCAAGCAGTGATCTGATCTGGTCGCACTCCGCTTCGGTGCGCTGGTCGTTCCAGAGAATGGCCGGGCGAACCACCTCTCCTGAGGCGTCCAGCAGGACAGATCCGTGCATCTGCCCGGTGAGCCCGACCGCTTCCACCTCTCCCCCGTCGAGACCATCCAAGGCGATGGCGATCGCCTCCTGTGCCGCCTGCCACCACACCTGCGGGTCCTGCTCGGTCCACATGGCCCTGGGGGTGTCGTAGGAGTACTCGGAGACGCCCTGGGAGACCACGCGGCCCTCCTGATCGACCACGAGGGCCTTGGTGGCCGTCGTGGAAACGTCCAGACCCATGACCAGGCTCATCGCAGCTCCGTCATGATCTGGCGGGCGGTCTCGAGGTCCGGGCAATCGCGCACCGTCCACCGCTCCCGCAACGTGGGGTGATCGCTCAAGCCCCCGACGCTCTCCAGCTCGCAGAAGCCCTGACCGACGTAGACCTGTCCGGCGGCTCCGTAGTCGGGCACCACGCCCTCCACGGGCTCGATCTGTTTGACGAAGAGTTCCCCCTCGCGCAGATAGCCCAGATTGCGGGGGTCGGGACCGACTCCGAACTTGAGTGGCGGGCCTTCGCCCGCCTCGAGCAGGATCTCGTTGTCGGACAGAGTGACCCGGTCGTCCTGGAACCGGCTGTAGGGCCAGAGCACCAAGAAACGGTTGGCCTGGGGGGAGGTGTCCCGACCGACCACGGGGATGATGGCGGTACCTCCCAATGGCACCTGGGTGATCCCCCAGGCTGCCACCGGGGACCCGGCACCGGGCAGGATCACTTCGTGATCGACCACCAGTTGATCGCCATCGAGTGTGATCCTGACCTTCTTCTCGAACCCGGCCGGGTCGGTGGCGCCGGTCACGATCACCTGCGACTCGTCGACCTCGACCTGGCACTCGTCGCGATCGTCTGCGTACGTGGTCTCTGCGATCTCCGGGGACACCCAGAGCCGATGACCGCCGCGGAACACGAAGGTGCCGTGCTCGTGCTGAATGGCGGAGTCCTCACCGAGCTGGGCGAACACCTCAGACCCGTCGTCCCTGCTCAGACCGGTGATCCGGGGCCCGAAATCGGTAGCCACCCGGAGCCGGTAGGGGCCCAGTTCGGCCTCGACGGTCATCAGCCGCCGAGGTTCCAGATGACCCGGTTCACCTCGTTCTCGAGTGCCTCCTGACGGCCGGAGACAGGTTTGGGATCGATCTCGCCCGCCTCCACCTTCGCCGCCAGCGACTCCAGCGTCTCGTCCCCGCCCAGGATGCCGTTACCGAGGCCAACGTCCCACCCCCGGTAGCGGGCGGCCTTCGGGGCGGAGAGCGTCTCCTGCTCGATCAGTTGCTCTGCCACCAGCAACGCCCGGGCCAGGGCGTCGATGCCACCGACGTGGCCATGGAAGAGATCGGCCCGATCGATCGACTGCCGACGCAGCTTGGTGTCGAAGTTGAAGCCGCCGGTGGTGAAGCCGCCGCCACCCATGATCTCGTAGAGGACCAGGGACAGCTCGTCGACCGAGTTGGGGAACTGGTCGGTGTCCCACCCGTTCTGGGGATCGCCACGGTTGGCATCGATCGAGCCGAAGATGCCGTTGGCCACTGCGTAGGCGACCTCGTGATGGAACGAGTGCCCGGCCAGGGTCGCGTGGTTCCCCTCGATGTTGAGCCGGTAATCGTCGACCAGGCCGTTGTCGATCAGGAACCCGTGGACGGACTGTGAGTCGTAGTCGTACTGGTGCTTGGTGGGCTCGGCCGGCTTGGGCTCGAGCAGCAGTGTTCCCTCGAAGCCGATCTTCTTCTTGTGCTCGGCCACCAGGTGGAGGAACCGGGCGAGTTGGTCCTGCTCCCGCCTCAGATCGGTGTTGAGCAGCGTCTCGTACCCCTCCCGGCCACCCCAGAGCACGTAGTTGGCCCCTCCGAGTTGGTGGGTGGCTTCCAGCGCGTGCTTCACCTGTGCGGCTGCATAGGCGAACACCTCGGGATCGGGGTTGGTGGCCGCCCCGGCGGCGTAGCGGGGATGGCCGAACAGGTTGGCGGTCCCCCAGAGCAGTCTGATGCCGGTCTCGGCCATCTTCTTCTCGGCGTAGCCGACCATCTCCTCGAGATTGCGCGCCGATTCGGCGAACGTCTCCCCGGTCGGTGCGATGTCGACGTCGTGGAAGCAGAAGAAGGGAACTCCCAGCTTGGAGATGAACTCGAAGGCGGCGTCCATCTTGTCCCGGGCGGCTGCCATCGGGTCGCCGGCGGTTTCCAACCAGGGACGGTCGAAAGTCCCCTGGCCGAACACGTCCGAGCCCGGCCAGTTGAACGAATGCCAGTAGCACACCGCCACGCGCATCTGGTCTTCCATCCGCTTGCCCAGGACCGTTCGGTCGGGGTCGTAGACCCGGTAGGCGAGGGGGTTGTCCGAGTCGGGGCCCTCGAACCGGACTGGCTCCACTTCTCCGAAGAACGTCATCTCCGCTCCTTCATCCCATCGACGACTCAGTCACCGGCCGGAAAGCCACCTCGAGGATCCGGTGGTTGCGCGGCCTCGTCAGCACGAACATCACTGCATCGGCGACGTCCTCGCTGCTCATCATCCCGGCGAGCTGTGGCATGTCCGGGGTCCGTCCTCTGCCCATGGCGAAGTCGGTGGCCACCCCGCCCGGGGCCACTGTGGTGCAGCGGACTCCCTGCTCCCTCAACTCGTGGTCGAGCGACCGGCTCAGCCCCACCTGTGCGAACTTCGAGGCGCAGTAGACCGCCTCATTGGGCAACCCTCTTCTCCCCGCCTCGCTGGCCACGGTCACGAGGTCGGCGGCGTCGGACTCGAGCAGATAGGGCAGGGCGGCCCGGATCGAGTACAGGGTCCCCTTGACGTTGACGTCGATCATCTCCTCCATCTCGTCGAAGGGGAGGTCGAGGAAGGGCCCGTAGGAGCCGACGCCGGCGTTGACCACCAGGATGTCGATGCCACCGAAAAGCTCGGCCGTGGCCCGGGCCAGCTCCGAGATCGCCTCCGGGTTGCGGACATCCGTCGGCGCGGCGACGACACCCTCGATGCCGAGATCGTCGCCGCTGCGCGACGCCAGACCGAGATTCACCCCTTCGGCGTGCAGGGCTCGGGCAACGGCGGCGCCGATGCCGCGGCTGGCACCGGTGACGAGTGCGGTCCGTCCTTCGAGATCGCCCATAGTGAACCTCCGTTTCGTGAAGCGTCGAGCGTCCGGTCAGCCGTGGAGCTGCTCGAGGTCTGTCTCTGTGACCTCGCCCGGCTTCTTGCCCAGGATGATCATGGCGAGGACGTGGTCGGTGGTGACATCGTCTTTGTCGACTGTCCCCACGAGACGCCCCTGATACATGACGCTGATCCGGTCGGCCAGATCGAAGACGTCGTGGATGTCATGGCTGATCAGGAAGATCCCGATGTTCTCCCGCTTCAGCTGTCGTATCAACCCGCGCACCTGATCTGTCTCGGCGGGGCCGAGGGCAGCGGTCGGCTCGTCCATGATCAATATCCGGGCGTCGAAGTGAACCGCACGGGCGATTGCGACCGACTGCCGCTGGCCACCGGACAGCGAGGCCACCGGAACCTTGAAGTTCTGGAACTTCGGGTTGAGCCGGGCCATGACCTTTCGGGTGGCGTCCTCCATGGAGGAGTCGTCCAGGTTCCCGATCGTGGTCGTCAGCTCGCGGCCAAGGAACACGTTGCCGGGAGCGTCGATGTTCTCGGCCAGCGCCAATGTCTGGTAGATGGTCTCGATCCCGTGTGCCTTGGCGATCCTCGGGTTGTCGATCGACACCTCCTCACCATCGATCACGATGGTCCCCGAGTCCGGCCGTTGCGCACCGGAGAGGGTCTTGATCAGGGTCGATTTCCCGGCGCCGTTCCCACCCACGATGGCGTGGATCTCCCCGGCGCGCAGGTCGATGCTGACCTGTTCCACCGCGTGGACACCACCGAAGGTGACGTTCATGTCCCGCATCTCCACCAAAGGCCGGATGGCAGTCTCTGTCGTCATCTCGCCAGCCTCTTGCGATAGGCAACATCTGCGGCGACCGCCGCCACCAGCACCACCCCGACCACGACGTCCTGCACCTGGGTCTCGAGGCCGACGAGGGACATGCCGGACTGGAGCGACTGCATGAAGAGAGCGCCGAGCACCGCCCCAAAGATCGTGCCGACACCCCCGGTCAGTGACGTCCCCCCGATGACCGCGGCCGCAATCACATAGAGCTCTTGGAGAGTCCCCAGACCGGCAGTCGCCGAGTTGAGCCGGGCGATCTGCACCGCTGCGGCGAGACCCACGAGGATTCCCATAACCATGAAGGTGAACATGATCAGTCGCTTGGTCGGGATACCGCTGAGCTGCGCCGCCTCAGGGTTCCCGCCAATCGCGTAGACGTACCGGCCGAATCGCCGACGTGTCGCCACGAAGGACATCACGATGGCGGTGCCTATTGCGATCAGGACCAGGTTGGCCAGGCCGAACGGGATCTGCACGTCGGCCGGATCGACGTCGAGACCGTGCTCCTGGACGTACTGCTCGGCGAGACCGATAGGCAGGTAGTACTGGTTGAGGAACCAGATCGTTCCGAGGATCAACGCAGGCGCAAGCGTCATCAAGACGATGTCGGCCCACAGCGGTCGCACCCGGAACCCGAACTTGAGCCGGTTCCTGCGGCGGCTGATGAGAAGGAGGACGATGGCGATCGAGGCCACGATGCCGATGATCCAGCTCACGGTGCCCCCAACCGTGCCCCGGGCGCCTCCTCCCAACAGCTGGAATGTGGCGTCCATCGGGGCGATGGTTCGTCCTCGGGCCATCACCCACAACAGACCGCGCCAGACCAACAGCCCGCCCAGAGTGACGATGAAGGATGGGACCGCGGCGTAGGCGACGATGGCGCCCTGGAAGAGCCCGATCAGCCCACCGAGAACGATTCCCGCGATCAGGACGACGATCCACGTCCACCACTGGTCGAAGCCGAAGATGCTTGGCAGCCACTCGGCCTGCATCAGTGCCATGAACATCCCGACGAAACCGAGCATCGAGCCCACCGACAGGTCGATGTTTCGGGAGACGATGACCAGCACCATCCCCGTGGCCATGATGGCCACGATGGCAGTCTGGACGGTGATGGTCCAGAGGTTCCGTGGGGTGAGGAAGGTGCCGCCGGTCCAGAAGTGGAACCCGATCCAGATGACGAGCATGGCGAGGATGAGCCCGAACATCCGGGTGTCGATCTCGAGTGAGAAAAGGGTCCGCCTGATCACTCCCCAGTCGGAGGATGCCTCCCGCACTTCCTCGGCTGGGGCGGGTCCATCGAATGTGGCAGTCGAGTCCTCGGTAACGGCCATCTAGCTCCTGTCGACAAACGTACCGACCGCGCCCTGCGCAGTGGTGTGAGATGAGCCCCCGGATCTCCGACCCGGGGGCTCAGATCATCTGTTCAACCGCAGACGTCGACCGTGCCTGCGGGGACTCCCTGACACAGATCCTCTTGGGTGATCACTTCGGCGTCGATCACCTCTTGGAGGTTGTCGCGAGTGATCGGATTCGGATCGAGGAAGATCGAGGTCATGGTGTTGCCACCTGGGGACTCGAATTCGACGACATCGGGGATGTCGGCGAGTGCAGCACCGCTTGCGAGGGCGAGAGCGGCTTCACCGGCGATCCGTCCGAGGATGCGAGCATCCTTCCAGACCGAGACCAGCTGAGTCCCGAGAGCGACCCGGTTGAGGGCGGCGGCGTCGCCGTCCTGCCCGGTGACGGGGATCTCACCGGCGAGACCCTGTGCCTCGAGAGCGGCCACCACGCCACCCGCCATGCCGTCGTTCTCGACGAGCGCAGCCTGGATGTCGTTGTTGTTCTGGGTCAGACAGTTCTCCATCGTCTCCTGTGCAACCTCGGCCAGCCAGTCGTCCGTGTACTCCTCACAGACGATGGTGATGTCGCCGGCGGCCACAGCGTCCCCGATGACCTCCTCCATTCCTTGGCGAAGGAAGTCGGAGTTGGCATCGGCACCGTTGCCCTTGATGATGGCGAAGTTGCCACTGTTCACCTGCTCGAACAGCACCTCGGCCATGATCCGTCCGACACCGACGTTGTCGAATGTCAGGTAGAGGGCCCGCTCGTCCTCGATCAGACGGTCATAGGCGATCACCGGGATGCCCTGGGAGGCGGCACTCTCGACCGCCGGCAGGATCGCCTCGGTGTTCTGAGCCAGGATGACGATCACGTCGGCGCCCTGGTTGATCAGGTTCTCCACATCGGCGAGCTGCTGCTCCTCAGACGAAGCGGCGTCGGTCTTGATGTACTCCGCGCCTTCCGCCTCGATGGCCGCCACGAAGGCGGGCTCGTCGAACTTCGACCACCGCTCCTCGTTGAAGTTGTTCCACGAGAAGCCGATGGTGACACCCTCACCACTGCCCTCGCCTGTGGTGCCCTCGGATCCGTCGGTTCCGTCGGTTCCCTCGGTCCCGCCACCGTCGCCACACGCCGCCAGGACGAACAACAGCCCGGCGAGCAGGGCTATCAAGTATCTGTTTCTGGACAAGGTCTCTTTCCTCCTAATCGTCATGCTGGCCGGCCCCCGCGGATGCGGGCAACCGCTCCGAGCACGGGCCGACACTACAAGGCGATTGTTCGGGTCTGCAACAAACAAGCACTCTTTTTCGGAGTGTGTCATCGGGGGCTCGCGGTATATCGTTTCCTCCCCAACAAAAGGCAGCAACTGGAGCTATCGGGGACGAATCGACAGCGCGGGGTCTCGACCGAGGAGCTGAGGAGACACAATCTCGCCGCGGTCCTCGACCGGATCCACACGGGTGGGCCGCTGTCCCGATCCCAACTCGCCGACGAGACCGGGTTGAACCGTTCGACCATCCGTGACCTGATCAACCAGCTGGGCGATCTCGGCTTCGTCGTCGAGGATCGGGGGGCCACGGGGCAGGGCCCGGGCCGGCCATCCGCGGTGGCGAGTGTCCTGCCTCCTGGAGCGGTGGTCCTGGCCATCGAACTGGCCGTCGACTCGATGACTCTGGCCACGGTGGGTCTGGGCGGGCACATCTTCGAACTGCTCCGAATCCCCCGCTCCCGACAGGAGCCGGCCACGCCGAAGCAGGCAGTCAAGGAGCTGGGCCGGCTCGCCCCCCGGCTGCTCAGCGGGCTCCCGCCCGGTCACCGTCTGGTTGGCGCGGGTGTCGGAGTCGCCGGGGTGGTCCGCCGAACCGACGGTTATGTCCACGTGGCGCCCAATCTGGGTTGGAGCGACACCCCGCTGGGAAGCCTGATCGCAGACCAACTCGAGCTCGATCGGGTGATGCTTGCCAACGAGGCCGACATGGGTGCACTGGGCGAGTTCCGGAGAGGCGCCGCCCGGTTCAGCCGTCACCTGGTCTTCGTGGCCGGAGAGGTCGGCGTTGGGGTCGGGATCATCCTCGACGGCAAACCGATGCTGGGCTCCTCGGGATACGCCGGCGAGTCGGGCCACATGATCGTGAACCCCGGCGGCAGGCCGTGCCGGTGCGGGTCGGTGGGCTGCTGGGAGACGGAGGTGGGTGAAGACGTCCTCCTCGAGCGGGCCGGGATCGAGCCCCGGCAAACCGGCGAGCGGATGGTCGAAGAGGTGGTGACCCGCGCCCAGGAGCGTGACGAGAGGACCTTGACCGCCCTGGAGGAGACCGGGAGATGGCTGGGGATCGGGATCGGCAACCTGATAAACACGCTCAACCCCGATCAGGTGGTCATCGGCGGCATCTACCAACAGCTCTACCCGTGGATCGAGCGGTTCGTGACCGAAGGCGCTCAGGACGTGGCTCTGAAGGCCCCCTGGGCAACGACGCGGATATCGAGCGGGCACTTGGGCCGCGATGCTCAGCTGATAGGGGCCGCCGAGCTCGTGCTCAGTGAGGTCATCGGCGACCCTGCCACATTCCAACCGGTGCCGCTGGAAGCGAAGGTGTCCACCAACTAGTCGTTGGCGGCGGCGAATATCTGCTCGATGACCCTCATGTTCCCCACCGCGTCCTCTGCCGGGAACGGCAATGGCTCGCCGGTTCGAATCGACCGCGAGAAGATGTCACCCTGGACGGTGTACGGGTTCGCGGCAGGTGTCTCATGAGTCTCGACATTGGGAGCGACCGGGGGATCTCCCCCGGAGATCAGGTGCACCACGGAGGGCCGGTCACCCGGGATGTTGAAAGGGATGTCGACGACGATGCGACCCGTGGTGCCCAGGATCACGACCCGCTGGTCGGATTCCATCTGGGTCGAGCACAGGAACGTCCCATGACCGTCTTCGAAATCGAGCACGGCCGAGGTCAGTATGTCCGTGCCCAACGCCGGGTCGCGCAGGATCCGGGCCTCGACCGAGACCGGCTCCCTCCCGAAGACGGTGCGGGAGACGTTGACCGCGTAGCAACCGATGTCATAGAGGGCGCCACCACCGACTTCGGGGATGTTGCGGATGTTGGTCGGGTCGTCGTTGAAGTAGGAGAAGACGCTGTTGACTGCTCGGACCTCCCCGATGCTCCCGTCACCGATCAGCTCCAGCACCTTCTGCCACATGGGGTGGAGCCGGTACATGAAGGCCTCCATGAGGAGGACACCGGAGTCGGCACAGACCGAGACGATCTCCTCCGCTTCAGCAGCAGTCATCGCCAGCGGCTTCTCGCAGAGGACGTGCTTGCCCGCCCGGGCCGATGCCACCGCCCACTCCAGATGCATGTGATTGGGAAGGGGGATGTACACCGCTTCGATCTCGGGGTCGTCGAGCAGCTCCTCGTAACTTCCGTAGCTCCTGGGTATGCCCATCTCGGCGGCGGCGCTGGACGCGGTCGCCGGATCGCGGGAGGCGATGGCGTCCACACGGGAGAGGGTCCCTTGCTGCATGGCCGGGATGACCTTGCGCATCCCGATGTCGGCGGTGCTGATGACTCCCCAGCTCACCGGGGCGATCGATTCGCTCATGGGCGGCATTGTCCACATCGGGCGGGACTGCGGCAAGGGCGATGACGGTGACCACGGAGAACGGGAGGAACGCCTGGTGGCTCGTCGCCGGTGTCCTGGTCGGGGCGGCGGTCACCACCGGAATGGTGATGGCTGCTGTTTCCTTCGCCAGGGCCCAGACCCCGACCGCGGCCGGTCCCCCGACTCTGGTCGAGGAGACCTCGTCCTCGGGGGTGGACCATGTCTACGACGGGGACTACGACTTCTACGTCGGTGGCGGCGTGGCCGTGTTCGACTGTGACGCCGACCTCAAGCCCGAGCTGTACATCGCAGGGGGGACCCAACCGGCTGCCCTGTACCGCAACCTGAGCCCGGTCGGGGGCGAGCTGATCTTCTCCCCGGAGCCGTCCCCGGTGACCGCATTGGATCGGGTGACCGGGGCCTACCCGCTGGACATCGACTCCGACGGCCATCTCGACCTCGCCGTGCTCCGGCAGGGCGGGAACGTGGTGCTTCGAGGACTTGGCGACTGCGAGTTCGAAAACGCCACCGAGACCTGGGGTGTGGTGCCCGGAGAGGAGTGGACCACGGCGTTCAGCGCCACATGGGCGGACGACGCCGAGTTCCCCACCCTGGCCTTCGGGAACTACCGCGAGGTGATCGAGGGTGGCCACGGCGACTGTGAGGACAACTTCCTCCACGAACCAGTCGGCACGGGGTACGGCGGGCAGAGAACCGCACTGAGCCCGGGCTGGTGCACCCTCTCTGCGTTGTTCAGCGACTGGTCACGCCAGGGACGGGCCGACCTCCGGTTCACCAACGACCGCCACTACTACGTGGACGGCGAGGAACAGCTCTGGGACATGTCCGGAGACAGGCCCCGGTTGTACGGGCGTGAGGACGGCTGGCGCCACATGCAGATCTGGGGGATGGGGATCGCCAGTCAGGACCTCACCGGCGACGCCCTCCCCGAGGTCTACCTGACCAGTCAGGGGGACAACAAGCTGCAGCGTCTCGCCGGCGACGCCGGGCAGCCCGACTACGAGGACATCGCGCTGGAGGCGGGCGTGACCGCCCACCGACCCTTCACCGGGGACGAGGCCAAGCCGTCCACCGCCTGGCACGCCGAGTTCGACGACGTCAACAACGACGGTTTCGTCGATCTCTTCGTCACCAAGGGCAACGTCGAGGCCCAGGTCGAGTTTGCCGCCGAGGACCCGAACAACCTTTTACTGGGTCAGCCCGACCAGACCTTCATCGAAGGGGCGGCGGACGCCGGGTTCCTCGATGTCGACCGGAGCCGGGGCGGGGCGGTGGCCGATCTCAATCTCGACGGTCTTCTCGACATCGTCGTCGTAGAGCGTCGCGAGCCGACGCGTCTATGGCGCAACACCGGTCCGGCGGACTTCCAGGGGCACTGGGTCCAGGTCGACCTGGGGCAAGAAGGGCCCAACCGGGACGGGGTCGGCGCCTGGATCGAGACCCGATTCGGGCGAACCAACCTCATCAAGGAGGTCACGGTCGGTGGCGGGCACGCCGGCGGCCAGATGGGATGGACCCATTTCGGGCTCGGTGAGTCCGGTTCGGCTGAGATCCGGGTCACCTGGCCCGACGGTGAGGTGGGGGAATGGATCGACGTCGAAGCCGATCGATTCGTGACGCTGCACCGCGACCGGCAGGAGCCCGTGGTGTTCGACCCGATGCAAGACTGAGCCGCATGTCAGGTGCAGTCTCACGTCTGGGCGACGTCGAGCTTCCCGACTTCGGGATGCCGGAGGCCATGCCCGTCCTCGCGGACAGTGTCTATCTGGAACGCATCGAGGAGTTGCGTGCGCGTGCCGACGAGCGTGGCTACCAGGTGGTGGTGGTGTACGCCGACAGGGAGCACAGCGCCAACATCTCCTATCTGACCGGTTTCGACCCCCGCTTCGAAGAGGCGATGCTCGTCGTCTCAGGGGAGGGGGATCCAGCGGTGCTGGTCGGCAACGAGAACGAGGGGACTGCGGGCGCCGCCCCGCTGCCGATGCGGGTTCGCCTGTTCCAGGATTTCAGCCTTCCCAACCAACCCCGGGACCGGTCACTCCCTCTCGACCGCATCCTGGCCGAGGAGGGCGTTGATTCCGGGACCCGGGTAGGCGTGGTCGGGTGGAAGACCTTCCCCGACCGGTCGACGCTGGACGTGCCCTCATACATCGCCGACTGTCTGCGCGGCCTGGCTGGGACCGACTCGGTGGAGAACGCCACCGACCTCCTCATCGACGCCTCGTCCGGGATGAGGGTCATCAACGAGGTCGAGCAGTTGGCCGTCTTCGAATACGCCGCCTGCCAGACCTCGAACGGGGTCCGCAATCTCCTCTTCGAGCTGAAAACCGGGATGACGGAGCAGGAGGCGGTGAGTCTCCTGCGTTGGAACGGGGCCCCGCTGTCCTGTCATCTCATGCTGACCGCCGGTGAGCGGGCCCGGTTCGGGTTGCTCAGCCCGAGCGACCGCCCGATAGGCCGCGGCGAACCCTTGACCGTCGCCTTCGGGATCTGGGGGGCGCTCAACTGCCGGGCCGGGTTCGTCGCCGAGGGCCCAGACGATCTCGCCGACGACATCACCGACTACGTGGACGTGCTGGTGCGGCCATATTTCGAGACCGTTGCCGGGTGGTACCGGGCCCTGCATATCGGTCAGAAGGGCGGGGTGTTGCAGGAGATCGTCGACCGAGGGCTGGGCGACCCCTTCTTCGGCATCTTCCTCAACCCTGGCCACCAGATCCATCTCGACGAATGGGTGAACTCACCGGTGGGCCCCGGCTCCGAAATCGAGCTGCGCTCCGGGATGGCCATGCAGGTGGACATCATCCCCGCCACCGGGACCCGCTACTTCACGACGAATATCGAGGACGGCATCGCACTCGCCGACCAGGACCTGCGGGCCCGCTTCGCCCGGAGCTACCCGGAGGCGTGGCGGCGGATCAATGCTCGGAGGGAGTTCATGAGAGACGCCCTCGGCATCGATCTGCATCCCGACGTGCTGCCCTTCTCCAACATCCCAGCTTTCCTCCCCCCGTTCCTGCTCAGCCCGACACGGGCGATGACCCTGGTCTGATCAGCCCTCGTCCACCTCGGTGAGGAGCCACCGCTCCCCCGCCAGTTGACGCAACAGGAAAGTGGCGGCGAAGCGATCCGGGCTGCGGATCACCTCGTCGCCATCGGGGTCGTAGAGGACACGGTCCACGCTGCCCTCGCCGGTGAAGAGCAGACCGGCCGACTCCTGGCCCTCTCGCTCGTGGATGGCCAGACCCAGGGTGTCGAAGTGGTATTCGTCGGCCCAGCGCTCGCCGGTGGCGATGGCGGTGTCGAGACGGGCCTGCATCTGGTCGAGACGGAGCCCGCCGTCGGCCAACCCGAGGAGGCTCCCGTCGGCGGTTCGCATCGCCTCGGCCTCGATGGCCAGGTTCTCCGCCAGGGTGACGGTGATGAATTCGATGAATTCGTCATCGACCTCGAGTTGGAGGCGGTGCACGGACGGATCCACGACCACCTCGGGCAGGGCGTCCACGTCGACGCTCACATCGACGACCGGGACATCGGCCACCGCGGCCAGAGCCGGCGACCGGGCCGGCGTCCCGACGACGACGACGGCCACGGCGACAAGCACCATGCCGACGCCGATGACCGAACCCCGGAGGAACAGGGTCGGCCCCGGGGCGGTGGTCAGACGGTCGACCAAGCCGATCACACCGTTTCGCTCACCGGCGTCAGCCGGGAGACGCCGTTCGAACAGGCCCCGCATCGGGCTCCACAGGGCCAGACTCGACAGGAGCCCCACCTTGGCGCCGAACTCGTCGATTTGAGGAGCGATCAGCAGGGTCGCCGCCACGGCCAGAGTGCCGGCGAAGACCACCCGGGCCGTGCGACCGGTCGGGATCGTCTTCGGGTCGGTGATCATGAAGAAGAGGAAGATCAGGATCTCGGGCGAGGTGACCAGGGCAGTCCAGAACCGCCCGTCGCACACCGGTGTCGTAGACCAGGTGGCGATCATGCAATGGCCGGAGGCGCTCAGGACTGCGAGCCCGATCGCCAGAACCACCCAGAAGACCACCGCCATCTCGAGGAGGTGGAGCCGGCGGGTGATGAGGGTGCCGCCGCCGATGATGATGACGTAGGCCAGGATCATCCAGAAGCCCAGTGGCGCCCACCAGAAGTCGAGAGGCTCCACGGTGTCGCTCCCGATGAGGAGAAACGCCAATACCAGACCGATGTTCGACGGGTTGAAGACATGGTTGTCCCCGAATCGGATCACGTACTTGGTGAGGAGCGAGACCCCGGCGACCAGCACGAACCAGTACCAGCCCGTCCAGCTCCAGTAGTTGTGCGAATCCATGCCCACCAGCCGGAGGATCAGGGCGACACCGCTCCCGGTGAGCATGCCGCTGGCCGGCCAGACCAGCTTCCCGCTCGCCCTGTAAGTGAGCGCCACGTCGATCAGCCCGGCGGTGAGGATCGCCGAAACGATCTGGGGCACCGAGACCCTGAAGCCGAGTGCGGTGATCCCGATGATGTGGATGGAGATGATCACAGCCGCCGTGTGGAGCCGGGCATCCCGACGATTGGGCAGCACCACCGGCACCTGTCGGTTTCCCAGCCGGATCGATGGAGCGACCGTCGTCATGTGGCGGTGGAGACTAGAAGTGCCCGGCCGGTTGCACCGTTGTCATACCTCCGCCCACCCACTATTCTCGAACACATGTTCGCTCCACAGATGCAGGGCAGTCTCTTCGGCTCCGTGCCGGTGTCCTTCGACCCGGAGTACCGGGAGCTGAACCGTGTCCAGCTCGATTCCGAGTCCTGGCTCGACTACTGCCCGATGTGGCTGGCCGGCGACGAGGAACTGTTCTCGACTCTGGTGGAGAACGCCGAGTGGTCCCAGCCGACGGTCCGCATGTACGACCGCGAGGTGCTCACTCCCCGTCTGGTGGCTCGCATCGACCCGGGCATCCACGCGGTGGTCCCGGAGCTGGTGGAGAGTCTCTCCACGCGGTACGGGATCAGGCTGGACCAGGTCAGCGCCGGGTGGTACCGGGACGGCAACGACTCGGTGGCCTACCACGGCGACCGGATCGCACGGGAGCGGCCCCACTCCATCGTCGCCACCGTCTCACTCGGCGGGGCTCGCAGGTTCCTGATCCGACCCAAGACCGGCGGCGAGACCCACAGCTTCTCGCTCGGTCATGGCGACCTGGTGGTGATGGGCGGCAGCTGTCAGCGGACCTGGGAGCACGCCGTCCCCAAGACCGCCTCCGCAGAGCCCCGGATCGCTCTCATGTTCCGCCACGTCTACGACTGAGTCTCCACCCACCGAAGCCACTCGAAGCTGACCCGATAACCGGTCCGCACTTCCACGATGACCATCAGTACCGAGTCGCACACCGGGCAACGCAGCACGTCGCCCGGAGCGTCCCGGTAGACCATCACGTTCGCCAGCACGTCGATCCGGCCACAACCGCCGCACTGGCCCCGGCTGGCCGTCATCTCCTGGCCGAAGATCTCCACCAGGAGCCCGGCCACCGCGTTGCCGTCCACGTGCCTGACATCGCTCATAGCCGTCCTCCCGTAGGCCCGAACCGCTCCGTGCGCACCCGCTCCGCCGGGTGACCCAACTCGACCAGTGTGTCGGCGACCGTCTCTACGAACCCCGTCGGCCCACAGACGTAACACAGCGGCCGATCCTCGGCCGCCCAGGCGTGCTCCTCGAGCATCGCCCGGTCCACCCGCCGGGTCGGTCCGGGCCACCCCTCAGGGTGCGACCGGGTCAAGGTGATGACGATCTCGACACCGTCGAGCCTCGAGTAGGCATCCAACTCCTCCCGGTAGATGATCTCGTCGTACGACCGGTGGGAGCTGAGCCACCGCACCGGGACCGAGGACCCCCGGACCACCCGTGTCCTCAGCATCGCCATGAGCGGAACCACCCCGCTGCCGCCGCCAATCAACTGGAGCGGACCGCCGAGGTCGGGATCCCAGACGAAGTAGCCACCGATCGGGCCGCGGATCTCGAAACGGTCGCCGATCCGCAACTCGTCCAGCAGAAACGAGGACACCTCGCCGTCTTCGACCCGCTCGACGGTGATCGTCAACCGCTCGCCGTCCGGAGGACTGGCGATCGAGTAACTGCGCTGTGCTTGATAGCCGTCCTCTGCGGTGAGCCGGATGTCGATGTGCTGACCGGCCAGGTGACCCGGCCAGTCCGGGCAGAAGAGGACGATGCTGCGCACGCTGGGCGTCTCGTCGATGAGATCGACGACCTCGGCGACGACCCATTTCAGTCGTCGGTGTATCTCTGTTCCCGCCATGGATCGCCGTAGTTGTGATAGCCGTACGACTCCCAGAAGCCACGCCGGTCCACATCGGCGAACTCGAGATCGCTGACCCACTTGGCGCTCTTCCAGAAGTAGAGATGCGGCACCAGGAGACGAGCTGGCCCACCGTGTTCCGGCGTCAAAGGCTTGCCCTCGTAATCGAAGACCACCCACGCCTTGCCACCGGTGACGTCCGCCGTCGGCAGGTTGGTGGTGTACCCACCGAAGGACCTGATGAGGACGTGGGCTCCCGGGTCCTCGATCCCGGCCAGCAGGGTGTCGACCGACACGCCCTGCCAGGTGGTGTCGAGCTTGGACCACTTGGTGACGCAGTGGATGTCCACCGTGATGGTCTCCGTCTCCAAGGCTTGGAACCGGGCCCAATCCCAGCGTCTCTCGTTGCCGTGCTTGTCGACGAGACGCAGATGCCAGTCCTCCAGCGAAATCCTCGGCGTCGGTCCCGCCGACAACACCGGGAAATCCTCGGTGACGTACTGCCCGGGCGGCACCCGCCCGGCCGGCGCATCCGTCTGTCGTCTTCCACGAAAGCCACGGGTCACGAATGTCATCGGTGTCCTCCCTCGGAGTCGTGGCTATTGCTAGTCGACCGCGTCCGGCTGTGTCGACCGCATGCTTGACACAGATAACTCTATATATCTAGAGTTCCTCGTATGACACGGACACGTCGCCCCTCGCCCCAGACCGTTGCCGTTCTCGACGCCCTCGCTGTCGATCCTTCCAACTGGGCTTACGGGTACGACATCTGCCGTTCGCTCGGTCTGAAGGCCGGGACCGTGTACCCCATCTTGATGAGACTGGCGGATCGTGGTCAGGTCGAAGCTACTTGGGAGACCGACCCGCCACCGGGCCGGCCGCCACGTCATCTCTACCGGATCTCGGCGGAAGGGGCCCGCATCCTCAGAGACATGAAGACCAAGGAGGCCACCGTCCTGCGGCAGGGCAACGGCGCCACCACCGCGGAGGCATCGTCTTGAGCCGCCGCGCCTGGCTCGCCGGCGCAATCCCGCTGATCGCCCTGCTGGTCATCTTCACCATGGCGGTCCCGTCCGAGCCGGATGAAGCTCACCCCCTCATCCAGGCGCTCGTCCCCACCGCCATCCTCGGAATCCCGCTGGCTGCGGCGGCGATGACCGTGGCCCGTCGCTTCGAGCTAGCCGCCGCCGGGGCCGATTGGCCCGCCCGTCTGTTGTCGGTGGCCACCACCGGTCTCGACGGCGCGGGTGAAGAGTGGGGCCGGGCGATGCGATCCGAGCTCGCCTCCATCGAGGGCCCGCAGGAGCGTCGCTCCTTCGCCATCGGATGCACCCTGACATCGATCAGACGGAGCGTGGATAGGCGAGCCTGGTCTGCGGCCGGGCTGGCCGCCATCATCCTGACTTTTGGCGTCCTGGTGTTCTCCCGGGTCAGCTTCGCAGCCGGTCAGACCGGGACGATGTCCTTCACCCTCCTCGCACCTGTGGTGGTTCTGTCAGTCACAGGTTTCGTAGCGGGGTCCCGACGCTCCTTCCGGCACGGTTTGCTGACCGGTGCCCTGGCCCTGGTCCTCAGCCTGATCGGTGTCCTCGCCGTCCAGGTCGTCGAAGCCGGTTACTGGTACGACAACGCCGGGATCTTCATCGTGGACGGTGACGCTCCCCTTCAGCCGATCGAGCGAATCACCGCGCTGCTCGACCCGCTCACTCCCTCTTTCATCCTGCTCTTCCTGGCCTGGTGGGCGCCCTGGCCGGTGCTCGGCGCCGCCCTGGCCACCCGTCGTCGCGTCGACGCGGGGGCGATGGCGCACACCACCGTCATCTGACGCGGAGTCGGCGATCGGGCGCCCGGGTACTACCTTCGACCCGGTACGTGTCCAAGTGGTTTGAGATCTGCGACGCCGGCCCGGGTCGGGGAGGCACCGGGTGACCTTTTGGACCCTGGTCCGCTTCCTCCACCTGATCTCTGCGATTCTCTGGGTAGGTGGTCAGCTCGTCCTGAGCCTGGTGATCCGCCCCGTCGGCATGCGCAGTCTCGAGCCTGACGCCCGTGCCGAGTTCATGCGTTCGGTGGGCCGTCGTTACGGGCGGATGGCCTCGTTCGGATTGATGCCGCTGATCCTGGCCACCGGGATCGCCCTGGTCTACCGGCACGGCGTCGAGTTCGGCGCCCTCGACCAAGCCCGCTACGCCACCACCCTGACCATCAAGATCACCCTGGTGTTCGTGAGCTTCGGGCTCGCCATCGCCCACGGCATCGTGGCGGCTCGCTCCCAATCGTCTCCGGCGGGGCGGGCGATCGGGATCGTCGGTGCCGTGGTCTCGGTGGTCATCGTGTTACTGGCCGTCATGTTGGTGACATGAGACCCGCGGGCAAGGGGCGAGTGGCCGAGTCCCACGAAATCGCCCGCGCTGCCTTCCTCGCCGCCCTGCTGTTCGCCCTGATCGCGGTCGTCTGGTCGGTGGTCGTCCTGATCAGGGGTGGCTCCTGGTGGGGACCCCTTCACTCGTTCCTTGCGGGCACCGTCCTGCTGGCGATCTCGGGAGCGAGCCAGATGTTCACGATCACCTGGTCGTCGACCCGGCCTCTCTCCCGTCGCGTGACCTCGACGCAGAGATGGCTGATCCTCGTCGGAGTGGCCGGGGTCCTGGCTGGGGTGACCCTGGGCCTCGAGGTCCTCACCTGGGCGGCGGGCGCCGCCGTCGCGGCCGGGATCATCGTGTTGGCGGCAATTATCCGCTCTTCGATCCGACACAGCCTGCTCCGCAGGTTCGACCTCTCGGCACGGTTCTATCTCACCGCCTTCACCTGCGGGATCCTGGGGGTGACCCTGGGCACGGTGATGGGGGCGGGAGGCGGAGGCGCCTCATACGAAAAGCTTCGATTGGCCCATGCCCACCTCAATCTCCTCGGTCTGGTGGGGCTGACCATCATCGGCACCATCCCCACCCTGCTCCCTACCACTGCCTACAGCAGGGCGGTCACCGGGGTGGAAGGGGTCTGGGCCTGGTGGCTCTCACTCGTCGGGGCCGGCCTCATGGCTGTGGGCATCTGGGCCCCGCGAGCGGTGGGGGCGGGGGCGACCCTGATCGCCGTGGCCGGTGCGGCCATCATGGTGGGCATAGTCGCCCGTCTCTGGGAGAAGGGACGGGGAAAGCTCGCCTTCCTCCAGATCGCCATCGGATCCGCATGGTTGATCGGTTGGGCGCTAGTCGACGGTGTCTCCGTGCTCGCCACCGGTGTCATGCCGCACTTCGATGCATGGACCGCGGCTGCGGTCGTGAGCGGCGTGGGTCAGGTGCTCGCCGGTTCCCTTGCCTATCTGATCCCGGTCCTCAGAGGGTCCCCCTTCGATGCCAACCGCCGGATCATGGAGGCGCGGCCCTGGTTGCCTTTGATCCTCGCCAACGCCGGCGGACTGGCCCTAGGTCTCGGCCTGGGCGTGACCGCCCTCGTGGCCTGCGGCCTCTTCGTCACCGACTTCCTGTCTCGTGTGGTCATCGTCGGTCTGAGACGGCCGGTCGCCGAGCCGCCCGGCTGATCAGTCCCTCACGATCCAGAACAACCGCGCCGGCTCGGGCAGCAGGTTTCGCCAACCGTTGATCGCGTCGTGAGTCACCAGCAGGGCGTCGCCGGCGCGCAGCACCGGGGTATGTTCGTTGAGCTGGATCTGGACCACGCCGTTGCCGACGAGGATGAGCTCCGCACCCTTGTGGATCGTCGCAGGTGAACCGGACTCCCCCGCCCCCAGTCTCACGAGGAACGCCCTGAGACCAGCGTCGGGATCGTCCAGCAGAGGCACCACGCCCCGTCGGGCACGAATCCGGTCCCGGCGGGCCACCACGTACCCCTGACGCGGCCGATAGTCCAGCAACTCGTCCAGCGATACCCCCAGCGCCTCACCAAGGGTGAGCAGTGTGTCGAGATTGAGCCCGCGGTGCCCCGACTCTGCCTGGGCGATGGCGCTCTGAGAGACGGCGGCCATGCGCGCCATCTCCGTCTGGGTGAGGCCGCGGCTCGTCCTCAATCTCCGGATCCCCTCTGCCAGCCGGCTCAGCGTCTTCACCTCGGTGAACTCGAGTCCCTCGCCCTCGGAAGCGATGTCATAGATGCGCCCGGCGATCCCGGGACGGCTCTCGGCCTTGATCACCCTCAGCCGACCATCGGTGTGCTCCAGCACGCACTGGGTGACCCCCTGGATCTGGCCGAGGATGGCGCCCGACCCGGCTCGGGACGAACGCCAGTAGGCGAGGGCGCCGAGATCGAAGAGACGTGGACAGGTGCGAGTGAAGAATCCCAGGGCTCGTTCCGGTCCGAGACGCCGAACCAGATTGTCGAGATCCCTGATCACGATCCGTGCCCCTGGTCGTTGTCCGAAGGAGAGGATCTTCTGCTCGAGCTGGCCCGCATCGGCGTCAGGACGGCCCGGTCGGGCGTCGATCACCTCCACGCCTGCGGGAACCGCCGGTCTGCCGGTCATGACCACCATCGCCTTGGGACCGTCGCCCTCCGACAGAAACGCCGTTTCGATTCGGTCGTGGAGGTCGGATCGTTCCCCCACCCAGACCACGTTGTCGCCACTGAGCAACCCGTCGAGTATCCGGTCGAGACTGTCGATCCCGGTGCTCAGCGTGAGTGTCGCATCTTCAACCATCAATAAGCCATGCTAATAAGGAGCCAGAGTTCGTCGACCTGCGCGCTTACCTATCGAGAAAGCCCAGTCGCTTGATTCCCCCCCTTTGGAGGCCACGATGGTCCTGCCACAACCACAACCTGGCGCGCCACTGCCCCGGTCCCTCGTCGAGGAGCTCGAGGCCAGGCTGCGCGCGCTCACCGAGGAGTACGAGTCACGACTCTCGGACACACCTGAGGTGGATGACCTCAGCCAGGTCGTCTATGGCCGGGCGCTCCAAGAGGCCCGTGACGCTCTGGCGCGGATCGAGGAGGGGACCTACGGCACCTGTGAGACCTGCTCCGGGCAGATTGGTGTCGAGCGGCTGGAGGCCCTGCCCCACACGACGGCCTGCGCATTCTGCGCAGGCCGCTCAACGGACCGTAGGTAGCCAGCCCATCGTCTCCCGGGCGATCATCCGGGTCCCGAGGACCACCGTCAGGTCATCACCCACCGGCTCGGCTATGGCGAGACCCGACATCTCGGCCAGGAACGA